>NZ_JADHVT010000083.1 GCF_016783915.1 Acidovorax sp. | reverse complement strand
CCAGGCGCGGGCCCGGTAGCACCAGCTTGGCGCCGCCGATCAGGGCCGCATAAGGCAGGCACCAAGCGTTGATGTGGAACATGGGCACCACGGGCAGGATGGTCTCCCGCGCGCTGATGCTCAGCACGCCCGGCATGCAGGCCGACAGCGCACTGAGCACCAGCGCCCGGTGCGAATACAGCACGCCCTTGGGGTTGCCGGTGGTGCCCGATGTGTAGCACAGCGCAGCGCCGGTCTTTTCATCACATTCGGGCCACACAAAGCGGTCATGCTGGCCGGCCACCAGTGTCTCGTAGGCCTCGACCCCGGGCACCCCTTGCAGGTCGATGGTGCCCAGCGTATCAGCATCACACAGCGCCACCCAGTGCCGCACGCGGGGGCACGACGCCGCAATGGCGCGCACCAGCGGCGCAAAGGTGGTGTCGAATAGCATCACCTCATCGTCGGCGTGGTTGACGATGTAGGCCAGCTGCTCGGGGTGCAGGCGCGGGTTGCAGGTGTGCATGACCATGCCGCTGCCCGACACGGCGTAGTACGCCTCCAGGTGGCGGTGGTTGTTCCAGGCCAGCGACCCCACCACGCTGCCGGGGCGCAGTCCCAGCGCCTGCAGTGCGTTGGCGAGCTGCCGGGCACGCCGCGCCATGTCGGCAAAGCGGTAGCGGTGCAGGCTGCCATCGGTGTCGCGCGAGACGATCTGCTGGTCGCCGTATTGGTTCTCACCGTGCTCGAGGATGGCCGAGACCAGTAACGGCCGATCCATCATGCTGCCGGGCTGCTGCATTGCTGTTGTCTCCTTGTGGTGTGCGCGGTGCTGCATCGCGGCATCCGTGGGGTGCCGGTGCAGGGCCCTCTATGCCGGGGCTTGCACATCGTCGCAAACAACGCGGAGGGTGCTTGTCGTCTGGGCGACTCAGCCAACCGATCAGGTAGGAAAACGCCGCTCCAGGGACACGAACGGCGATCGCGAACACTACGCCCCGCTGCACCGCTATGGCCCGTAAGGCGGCGAGAAGAACATGCCGGTGACTCTGAATGAGGGCGCATACGACGCTTGGCTCACTGCGCGACCGGAGAGCAAAGGAGTCCATGCACTAGACGCTGGTCGGAAGCTCACTACGAACCCGGTGGAGAACAGGGCGGACAAGGTGCCGAAGGGATGGCCAAATTGAGCCCCGACCGTTGGGGCGAAGCCTTGTGCCCGCCTCGCCGATTTGGCAGCCACCTATCGACCAGGAAGCAAGGGTGATCACTATTTCTCAAAGCAATTCGTCAAGACCCAGCTTGCTCGAACTCGAAAACAGGCCGCTGGAGTTGCTCGCACGCTTGTTCTGTAAAGTTCGCGCAGCTGGCGCTTGCCCGGCTTCGCAGAATTTTTTCTACCTGACAATTCCAACAGTCCGGCGCCCGCAAACTCGGGCTGCAAGCCACCGTCAGGAGAAATCAATGGCCAGAATATCCTGCACGTCCCGGTTCATTTCTCAGGCGCTGCGGGATACACCACTTTAGGCCTCTCGAAATCCCGCAATGAATCGCACAACAGCATTCGGAACTTGGCGCTTTGCCAGCGAGTACCTCAGGGCCGCTGAAGCAGTAGAGGCTGTCGCCAAAAGCGACATGGATATTCCTGCGCCTAGGTACTACCTACTCGGGCATGGCATTGAGTTGGCACTGAAAGCATTCCTTCTTGCCAAAGACGTTCCGCTTGAGGAGCTTCGATCTATGAAGCTGATGGGCCACGACCTTGAAACGGCTTTGGTCCGAGCGGAGGGCCTGGGCTTCTCTGATCTCGTAACTTTTTCTAGTGAAGAACGCGCCGCTGTAAAACTTCTCAATAAGACATACAAACCGAAAGAGCATGAGTACATCACCACTGGCTATGTCGTATGGCCACAAACGACTTTGCTGTTTTCGGTACTGAAAAAGGTGTTGCCTGCTATCAAACCGCTGTGCCTTGAAGCGACGTTGCAAGAGGAACCCAAAGAATGAGTATCGTGCTTGCGGCTGGCCTATGTTCAACCATAGCCGCTACTGTCCCCAACCTAACTGCTTGGTCAAACCGACACCCACAAGCTTCGCACTCCGGTGCGGTTCACCGCCGACGTTGAGGGTCCGCTTTCACCAATCTCCGCGATCCGAAGGTAAGGTTGCGTCAGGCACTCCGTGGCGATCACATATGCATAGGAGGTTCGGTTCTCCCAACTCCTATCAAACCGCCGCCTACCGGACGTTTGCGAGGGCGTCGCAAAGCACTCCTCACAACCCCAACCCTACAAACAGCGCCTCCACCCGCTTCACCACCCCCTCCTCCATCCGCATCGGCCTCCCCCACTCCCGCTGGGTCTCCCCCGGCCACTTGTTCGTCGCGTCCATGCCCATCTTGCTGCCCAGGCCGCTCACGGGCGAGGCGAAGTCCAGGTAGTCGATGGGCGTGTGCTCCACCAGCAGGGTGTCGCGCGCCGGGTCCATGCGGGTGGTGATGGCCCAGATCACATCCTTCCAGTCGCGCACGTCCACATCCGCATCCACCACCACGATGAACTTGGTGTACATGAACTGGCGCAGGTGGCTCCACACGCCCATCATCACGCGCCGTGCGTGGCCGGCGTAGGCCTTGCGGATGCTGACGACGGCCATGCGGTAACTGCAACCCTCAGGCGGCAGGTAAAAGTCCACGATCTCGGGGAACTGCTTTTGCAAGAGCGGAATGAACAGCTCGTTCATCGCCAGGCCCAGCACGGCGGGCTCGTCGGGCGGTTTGCCGGTGTAGGTGCTGTGGTAGATCGCATCCCGGCGCATCGTGATGCGGTCCACGGTGAGCACGGGGAATTCGGCGCATTCGTTGTAGTAGCCGGTGTGGTCGCCATACGGCCCTTCCAGCGCGTGCTGCCAGCCGCTCGCGTGGTGGGCATCGGGCTGGATGTGGCCTTCGAGCACGATCTCGGCGGTGGCGGGCACCTGCAGCGGCACACCCAATGCGGGCGTGACCTCGGTGCGCGCACCGCGCAGCAGGCCGGCAAACTGGTATTCGCTTAAAGAATCGGGCACGGGCGTCACCGCGCCAAGCAGCGTGGCTGGGTCGGCCCCCAGCGCCACGGCCACGGGGTAGGGCTGGCCGGGGTGGGCGGCGCAGTGGTCGGCAAAGTCCAGCGCGCCGCCGCGGTGGGCCAGCCAGCGCACGATGACCTGGTTGCGCGAGAGCACCTGCTGGCGGTAGATGCCCAGGTTCTGCCGCGCCTTGCGCGGCCCGCGCGTGATGGTGAGGCCCCAGGTGATGAGCGGGGCCACGTCGCCAGGCCAGCAGTGCTGCACGGGCAGGCGGGCCAGGTCCACGTCTGACCCTTCCCACACCTCCTGCTGGCAGGGCGCGCCACGCGCCACGGTGTGGGGCGCCATGTTCCACAGGGTCTTGAGCAGTTGGCCCATGCCCAGCATGTCCTTGAAGCCCTTGGGCGCCTCGGGCTCCTTGAGGGTGGCCAGCAGTTCGCCCAGGGCGCGCACACCGCGCAGGTCGGCCACACCCATGGCGCGGGCCACGCGGTCTGTGGTGCCAAACAGGTTGGTGAGCACCGGCATGCGGTGGCCCGTGGGCTGGGAGAAGAGCAGCGCCGGGCCGCCTGCGCGCAGCACGCGGTCGCTGAGCGCAGTCATCTCCAGGTGGGGCGAGACGGGCTCCGCCACGCGACGCAGGTCGCCCGTGGCTTCGAGCTGGGCCATGAAGTCGCGCAGGTCGCGGTAGGCCATGTCAGGTCCAGGATTTGAATGAAATCGGCCGATAGCGCAGGTGTTGATTGCGCTAGCAGCTATAAATTAAGGAGCATTCAGCTCCAGGCCCTGCCACCGAGGCGCGAGGGCGTGCGGCACATCCATGAGGTCGAGCACGCGCGCCACGCTGAAGTCCACCACCTCGCCCACGGTCTGCGGGCGCAGGTAGAACGCGGGCAGTGGCGGGCAGATGATGCCGCCCATCTCGGTCACGGCCACCATGTTGCGCAGGTGGGTGAGATGCAGGGGCGACTCGCGCACCATCAGCACCAGGCGGCGGCGCTCCTTGAGGGCAACGTCGGCCGCGCGCGTGAGCAGGTTGTCGGCCAGGCCGTGCGCAATGGCGGCGAGCGTGCGCATGGAGCAGGGCGCGACCACCATGGCATGGCACTGGAACGAACCGCTGGCGATGGCCGCGCCCACGTTGGCCACGTCGTGCACGCATTGGGCCAGGGCCTCGACGGCGGGGCGGTCCATGTCCAGCTCGTGCTGCAGGTTGCGCCAGCCGGCGTCGGAGACGACCAGGTGGGTCTCGATGCCGCTTTGGCCTTGCAGCACCTGCAGCAGGCGCGCGCCGTACACGGCGCCGCTGGCGCCCGAGATCGCGACGATGATGCGACAGGTGTGGGCAGCTTCAGCCACGCGAGGGCTCCACGGCGGCAGAGCGAGCCAAGGGCTGCGCCTGCTGATCGGCCTCCACCTGCTCCAGCACCAGCGCGGCCTGCACGGGGTCGAAGTCTTCGTGTGTGCGCTTTTTCACGCCGTACTGCTGCAGCTGGTAATGCCGGTCGGCCACGATGCCGTGGCGCGCCAGCGTGCTTTTGACGCAGACCAGCGGACAGCCGTCGAGCGCGATGATGGGCCGGCCCGAACGCACGGTCTTCATCAGGTGCGGCACGTCGCCGCCCACCCCCGCGATGCACGACATCTCGGCCACGCCGCGCCGGTCGAGCTGCAGCGCCACGTGGTTGGCCAGTTGGGCGGCGCTGGAGCAGCCCGAGCAGGAATAGACCAAGGGGTGGTTCTGGGGATGGGTGTCGGTGGTCATGCTCACCCTCCGTTGCGTGGTGTGGGGTCCAGGCGGCGGCGCAGGTGGCCCAGCACCTGGCGCGGCGCCAGCTTGTGGACCCACTGGCGCGGGTCCAGCACGGGCAGCTCGATCGCATCGAGCGCGTTCTTCACCACCAGGCCCAGCTCGGTGTCGCCCTCCATCGACAGGCGGCGACTGAAAAACAGCGTGTCCGGGTCTTGCTGGCGCTGGGCCAGCAGCAAAAAGTCATGGGCTGTGGCGCTCAGCGTCACGTCGGCCACCTGCGGCAGGACCAGCGGGGCGTGGGGGGCAAAGCGTTGGCCCGTCCAGGCAAAGTCGAACGCCACGCGCGCATCGCGCACCTGCACCCGCATCTTCTTGTGCAGCAGCAGCTGGCCCACGTCCGCAGGCAGGTGCCGCGCCAGCGCCAGGTTGAGCGCGGTCACCAGCAGCTGCGAGCCGGGGTAGGCGGGCAGGCGCGCCAGCACGGCACCCACGGGAGCAGGAACGACCAGGGGGAAAGGGAGAGGAGAAGCCGCCATGAGACAGAAGGGCCCTCAGGCCACGTAAAAAAACACGGTGAAAAAGTGGCACACGCTGCCGCCCAGCACAAACAGGTGCCACAGGCCGTGGCCATGGCGCACGCGGTGGTCCAGCGCATAAAAGACGATGCCCAGCGTGTAGCAGGCGCCGCCCGCCAGCAGCCAGGCAAACCCGGCAGGCGTGAGCGCATTCCACAACGGCACCACGGCCACCAACGCCAGCCAGCCCATGAGCACGTAGATGACCAGCGACAACACCCGCGCACCACGCGCCCACCAGATCTCCTGCGCAATGCCCAGCAGGGCCAGGCCCCACACCACGCCCAGCAGCGACCAGCCCCAGGGCCCGCGCAGCGACACCAGCGCAAACGGCGTGTAGCTGCCCGCAATCAGCAGGTAGATGCTGCAGTGGTCGAGCTTTTGCAGCACGGCCTTGATGGTGCGTCGGCGCACGCTGTGGTACGCGGTGGAGGCGGCGTACAGCGCCACCAGCATGGCGCCGTAGATGCTGAACGCCACCACCTTCCACGGGTCGCCCATGCGCGCCGCGAGGGTGATGAGCACGGCAGTGCCCGCCGTGGCGAGCAGGGCACCCACCAGGTGGCTGATGCTGTTGAAACGTTCTCCGGGGTACATGGGTGATCTGCCTTGTCGTTACGGGTGCATGGCGGGCCGAGCGGCTGCACCGCCCGCCGCGCCATGCAGCCCCTGCTCCAGCCCCGGGCGCCCGAACCAGTAGCCGTTGCAGGGCAGATCGGGCATGAAGGGCTGCATGCGCTCCACATAGTCAGGTGCCTTTTCGGCAGCATCCTCCGCAGCCACGGCGCGGCGGGCTTCGTCAAACGCGGCAATCACCTGCGGCATGTGCTGGGCCTGCGGGCTCAGGCGCACCACGTCCACGCCTTGGGCGCGCATCGCGGCCAGTTCGTTGGCCAGGTTGTAGACGCGGGCCGACTGGGTCTGCGTGCCGTTGAGCACCAGAAAACCCTCGCTCTCGCGCGTGTGCAGCGGAAGGCCGTCGGCGTGTTGCAGGCAGCTGAACTGGCAGTCGTCCTTGGGCAGGTTGCGGTGGCGGGCGGTGAAGCAGCGCGCCGAATAGGCCAGGGGCATGCGGCCGTAGGCAAACACCTCGGTCTCGATGCCTGCGGGCCGCTGCGTCAGCACAGCAGCGAGCGCGTGCTGCGACATTTCAAGCGGCATCACCCAGCGCGTGGCGCCCAGCTGCGCCATCCATTGCAACGAGGGCGCGTTGTACAGATTCAGGTGCGGCCCGGCCACAAAGGCCTGTGGCCCGCCCGGCGCGCGTGCAAGGCAACCCACGGCGCCCATGTCATTGGCCTCGACCCGAAACTCGCCGTTGCCCGTGACCTTGTGCATCACCCCCACATCGGCGCTGGACTCGATGAGCACCTGGCTGGACAACACCGCCTCCTTGCCCGCGTCCTGCAACATGCGCGCCAGCGCCAGCCAGTCGGCCAGGCGCAGCTCATGGCGGCGCGAGCACACCGTCTCGCCCAGGTACACCACGTCCACGGGCGTGGCGGCCATGGCCTCGTAGAACGCGAACACGGTGTCGCGGGGCCAGTAGTACAGCAGCGGGCCGAGAGAGAGTTTCATGGGGCGGTTTCTGGGAGGTTGTCGTTGTGGAGAAGCACTACTTCCAGGGACGGTGATAAGCGCCCAGCGTGTGCTGTTGCCCCTCGGCCACCTGGTCCAGGCTGGCCATCCAGCGCGTCTTGGGTGCGTAGCGGTGCGGGTAGGCCAGGCACTGGTCCATGGCCTCGCGCCAGACCTGGGTGACCTGCGCTACATAGGCGGGGCTGCGCTGGCGGCCTTCGATCTTGATGGCGCGCACGCCCATCTTGAGCAGCTGGGGCAGCAGCTCCAGCGTGTTGAGGCTGGTGGGCTCTTCGATGGCGTAGTAGTTCTCGTCATCGCCCACGTCGAAGCGGCCCTTGCACAGCGTGGGGTAGCCCGCGTTCTCGCCGGGCGCATAGCGGTCGATGAGCACACCGTTCAAGCGCGACTCGCGGCCCTGCGGCGTCTCTACCCAGCGCACGGCCTTCGGGGGCGAACACACGCCGTGCGTGTTGGGCGATTCGCCGGTCACATACGACGACAGCGCGCAGCGCCCCTCGACCATCACACACAGGCTGCCAAAGCCGAAGACTTCGATCTCGACCGGCGTGCGGTCGATGACCTGGCGCACCTGCTCCATCGACAGCACACGCGGCAGCACGGCGCGCACGATGCCGAACTGCTCGCGGTAGAAGTTGATGGCCTCGTAGTGGGTGGCCGAACCCTGCACCGACAGATGCAACCGCAGCCGGGGGTGGTGCTGCACCGCGTACAACATGAGTCCCGGGTCGGCCAGGATGACGGCGTCCACGCCCAGGTCCACCGCCTTGTCCAGCGCACTGCGCCACGGCCCTGGGTTGGTTGCCTGCGGGTAGGTGTTGAGCGCCATGAAAACCTTGCAGCCGCGACCATGCGCATGGCCAATACCCTGGGCGATGGCCGCCTCGTCAAAGTTGAGGCCCGCGAAGTTGCGCGCGTTGGTGGCGTCGCGCAGGCCCAGATAGACGCAGTTGGCACCGTGGTCCACGGCCGCCTTCAGGGCGGGCAGGCTGCCTGCGGGGCAGACGAGTTCCATGGCGGGCGAGGCAGGCTCCAGGGCCGCAGGCAGCGCGGCCTCCATCGATTTCAGGGGTTCCATCACAAACATTCAAACGCTGGCCCCGGTGGGGAGCCACAGCACTGGGCGCCACCATACGGGGGTCACCCGACGCATCCGCTGATCTTCATCAACGGCGGTGCACAATGCTGGAGCAAAGCAGTCGGGTTTTGACGTGCCCCCTACCTTCGCGGCCCGCCACACTGCCGTCCGGCCTTGACTTGCATCTATGCCGCCACCCCTTACCGCCCTTCTGCCCGCCCCGAGCGCTGCCCTGCCGTGAACAAGAACCTGTGGTTGCTGGCCCTGTGCCAAGGCCTTTTCCTCACCAACAACGTTGTCTTCATTGCCATCAACGGCCTGGTGGGCCTGCAGCTGGCGCCCTTTGGCTGGATGGCCACGCTGCCGGTGATGGGCTACGTGGTGGGCGGGGCGCTGTCCACCCCGCTGGTGGCGCGCACGCAGATGCGCTGGGGCCGCAAGGTGTCGTTCCAGATCGGGCTGGCCGTGGCCGTGGTGTCGGCCGCTCTGTGCGCCTGGGCCGCGTTCAGCGCCAGCTTCTGGCTGCTGTGCACCGCTACGCTGGTGGCGGGCTACTACAGCGCCAATGGCGGCCTGTACCGCTTTGCAGCGGCCGAGCTGGCGGCCCCGGATTACCGCGAGAAGGCCGTTTCGCTGGTGCTGGCCGGTGGCCTGCTGGGCGCGGTGGCGGGCCCCAACCTGGCCAGCGCCACGCGCACGCTGTTCCCGGTGCCGTTTGCGGGCGCCTATATCGCGCTGATCGGCGTGGCACTGTTGTCCATGCTGTGCATGTCGGCGATCCGGTTCGAGGCGCAGCCTGTGGTGCTCAACGCTGCGGGGCAACGCGAGCAGGGGCGCCCCCTGACTGTGCTGATGCGCCAGCCCGCCTTCATCGTGGCCATTGTGGGCGCCGCGCTGGGCTATGGCGTGATGAACCTGCTGATGGCGGCCACGCCGCTGGCCATGCAGGTGTGTGGCTTTGACTTCGACGCCTCGGCGCTGGTGCTGGAGTGGCATGTGATCGGCATGTTCGCGCCCGGCTTTGTCACCGGCCACCTCATCAAGCGCTTTGGCGTGTTGCCCATCATGGGCACGGGGGTGTTGCTCAACCTGGCCTGCGTGGCCGTGGCGCTGATGGGCGTGGAACTGCACCACTTCGGCATTGCATTGTTCTTCCTGGGCGTGGGCTGGAACTTTCTGTTCACCGGCTCCACCACACTGGCCATGACGGCCTACCGGCCCGAAGAGAAGGACCGCGCCCAGGCAGCCATCAACTTCTGCGTGTACTCCACCCTGGCGCTGAGTGCGTTTTCATCCGGCGTGCTGGTCACCACACAGGGCTGGACACTGCTCAACGCCGGGTCGCTGGTGCCGATTGTGGTGACGGGGCTGGCGCTGGCCTGGCTGGGTCTGCAGCGCAAGCAGGCTGCACGCGTGGCCCCCGGCCCGTGAGCTGAGAAATTCACGATCGTTGACATTGCAGCATCGAGCGGTGTGCGTACCATCAGCCATGGCTATGGCGCCATTCCCCGGCGCTGCCATTTTTTATTCCCTCTGCAGGAGAACACCATGGGTTTGCTCGATTCCGTTCTGGGTGCCGTCATCAACAACGCGTCGCAAGGCGGCAGCGGCGCCGCTGCATCCGGTGGGGCCGGAGGTGGCCTTGGGGGGCTGATCAGCATGGCCGCACAAAACCCGCAGCTGGTGCAGGCCGTGATGTCACTGATCAGCAACGACGGCCCGGTGGGTGGCCTGCCAGGCTTGATGGCCAAGTTTCAGCAGGCGGGGCTGGGCAATGTGATTGCGTCGTGGCTGAGTGCGGGACCCAACCACGCAATCTCGGGCGAACAGTTGTCCAACGTGCTGGGCAGCGGCCCGCTGTCGCAGATCGCTGCGCAACTGGGCGTGGGCCCCAGCGCAGCGGCCGGGCAGCTGGCCCAGGTGTTGCCGGGCTTGGTAGACCAGCTCAGCCCGCAGGGCCAGGCGCCCCACGGCGGGTTTGGCAATACCAACGACCTGCTGGGGATGCTCGGCGGTTTGCTTCAAAAATGATAGCTACTGGTGCTTTCTGCACGAGCGCTACCGGCTGTTTTTCTTGAGATCAGCCCGCCAAAGGGCAGCGCCGCACCAGCCATTGGCGCAACAGATCAAACACCGGAGCGGCCAGCTCGGTGCTTTCGTTGAACAGCTCGTGGAACAGGGGCTCAAAGCAATGCGAATGCACCACGGCCTTGGGCGCGGCCACAGCGAACGCGCGGCTGCCAGCGGGGTGCACCAGCTTGTCGCTGCCCGCCCACATCAGCAGCGTGGGCACGCTCCAGTGCGCAGCGCGGGCCACGGTGGCAGGGCCACCATCGGCGATAAAGCGTGCCAGGCGCGCGCTGATGCGGTCATGGCACAGGGGGTCGGCCAGGTAGGCCGCCACCACGGCCTGGTCGTGCGATAGGTACTGCGCATCCAGCCCATTGCCCACACGCAGGTTGGGCGCGATGCGCGGCAGCGTGGCCAGCAGCAGCTTTTGCACAGCGCCCAGGCCTGCATCGAGCGCGGGGGATGACAGCACCAACGCATCGACCGCCCGCAGGTGCAGGGACACAAACCGCGAGGCCACCAGCCCGCCCATGCTGTGGCCCAGCAACACCAGCGGCTGGCCAGCAGGCATGCGTGCGCGCGTGGCGTCCACCAGGTCCGCCAGGTCGTCCAGCAGGCGCATGTCCGACGTGAGCCCGCCGCGTGGCCCGGCTGATTCGCCATGGCCGTACTGGTCGTAGCCCCGCACCGCAAACCCCCAGTCGTTGAGGCGGCGGGCCAGCGCGTCATAGCGGCCTACATGCTCGCCCAGGCCGTGCACCAGCAGCACGGTCCCCCGGCAGGGTTCGCCCTGCAGCAAGGGCCAGTCCTGCACGGCCAGGTTCTCGCCATCGCTGGCGGTAAAGGTGGTCAGGGTCGAGGGGATCAGTTCATCAGGGTTCATGTCGGGCGGGACCATCAGGGCATGGTGGGCAGCATACCCGGCAGGGCTGAAAACCCAGCGCAAAAAATGGACAACACGCGCTGGGCGCGCCATGGGCCGCTCCGAGGCCCATCACCGCCCTAGTCGCCAGGTCTGCGTTGCGGGGGGACTTCAGGCAGAGGCAGCAGCCTGCTGCTGGGCCATGGCCGCCATCACATGGGCCACCGAGGCGGTGAGGCGCTTGGCGTAGGGAACGTGCAAAAACTCGTTGGGGCCGTGCGCATTGCTCTTGGGGCCGAGCACGCCGCACACCATCATCTGCGCGGTGGGGAAGCCTTCGCTCAGCATGTTCATCAGCGGAATGGTGCCGCCCTGGCCGATGTAGCCGCAGGGCGCACCAAAGTGCGCCTGCGAGGCCTCGTTGAGCGCCTGCTCGAACCAGGGCGTGGTGGCCGGGGCGTTCCAGCCTGTGGCACCGCCGCCGCTCTGGAAGGTGACCTTGGCCTGGTAGGGCGCGTTGTCTTCCAGCAGCGCCTTCAGGTCCTGCACGGCTTGCGCGGCGTCCACCAGTGGGGGCAAGCGCAGGCTGAGCTTGAAGGCGGTGTAGGGGCGCAGCACGTTGCCCGCGTCCTGCAGGGCCGGGAAGCCCTCCGCACCGGTGACGCTGAGCGTGGGTTCCCAGGTGCGCTTGAGCAGGGCCTGCACCGGGTCGGTGGTGGTGGGCAGTGCAAACGTGGTGGAGCCGCCGCAGTCGTAGTGCGCCCACGGGAAGCGGCGGTACACCTCTTCGCCCAGGATGGCTGCCGTGGCGCGGGCCTGGGCCAGGCGGTCAGCGGGCACTTCGCAATGGAAGCTCTGGGGCAGCAAGCGGCCGGTGGCGCTGTCTTCGAGCCGGTCGAGGACCTGCCGCATGATGCGGAAGGACGAGGGCACCAGGCCCGAGGCGTCGCCCGAGTGGATGCCCTCGGTGAGGATCTCGACCTTGAGCGTGCCGCTGGCCATGCCGCGCAGGCTGGTGGTGAGCCACAGCTGGTCGTAGTTGCCGGCGCCCGAGTCCAGGCACACGACCAGCGCCACGTTGCCCATGCGGGGCTTCAGTGTATCGATGTAGGGCAGCAGGTCGCGCGAGCCGCTTTCTTCGCACGTTTCGATGAGGCCCACGATGCGCGGGTGGGGCACATTCTGGCGTTTCAGTTCCTGCACGGCGGCGATGCTGGCGTACACCGCGTAGCCGTCATCGGCGCCGCCCCGGCCGTAGAGCTTGCCGTCTTCGTACTTGGGCGTCCAGGGGCCGAGGTCGCTGCGCCAGCCCGAGAACTCGGGCTGCTTGTCCAGGTGGCCGTACATGAGCACGGTGTCGATAGCGCCGGGCTGGGTGGCGGCGATCTCGAAGAACAGCACGGGGGTGCGGCCTTCGAGGCGCACGATTTCGAGCGTGAGGCCCTCGACCTTCTGCGACTCCACCCAGGCCGCAGCGTTGCGCACCACGGTGTCGAGTAGGCCCAGCTCGGCCCAGTCGGCAGCGAACGTGGGGGACTTGGCAGGGATGGCGATGTAGTCGGTGAGTTGGCGAACAATGTCGCTGTCCCAGGCCTGGCTGACACGCTGCAGGGCAAGCTCAGGCTGAAGGACTTGGGAGGGCACGCGGGCGTTCATGGTGGGGCTCCTGAAGGCGGAAGGTGATCAATCCGCCATTCCAACACAACGCCCCGCCGTGCGCCATGGATCAATACAGAGACTCGGGCAGGGTCTCGGGATTGGCCTGGGCCGCCAGCTGGGCATTGGGGCGGCGCAGACCCGTGGCCACCTCGACGCGGTTGCGGCCGTTGTTCTTGGCCTGGTACAGCGCGCGGTCGGCGGCTGCGATCAGCATGTCCCAGCTGTCGCCGGAATCCAGCCGTCCACCAAACACCCCAATGCTCACCGTGACGGCGATGCCAGGGCCCGGCACGCTTTCGACAGGGCAACGCGACTCCTCGACCGCCTTGCACAGCTCGCGCGCCAGCTGCTCGGCCCCCACCAGGCCGGTGTCGGGCAGCAGCACCATGAACTCCTCGCCCCCGTAGCGGCCCACCAGGTCCTGCGCACGCACGCGATGGCGCAGCACATTCACCACACTGCACAGCACGCGGTCACCCGCCGGGTGGCCGTACTGGTCGTTCACATCCTTGAAGTGGTCAATGTCCACCATCATCAGCGCCATGGGCTCGCGCATGCGCTGTGCGCGGGCCACGTCTCGGTCCAGCGCCGCGATCAGCGAGCGGCGGTTGGCCACACCGGTGAGCGGGTCCAGCGCGGCCAGCACGCGGTTGTTTTCGTCGGCACGGTCGCGCGACATGAACACAAAACCCACCGAGCTGACGAGCACCACCGAGAACGTGGCCAGAAAGGTCAGGGTCTGCAGCGCGCTGCTTTGCAGGATGTTGGTGGCCTCGGAGTGCGTGCTGATAGCCACCAGCGCACGGCCACCCAGTACCAAGGCCTCCAGCGACAGCCCCGCCACCAGCAGCCACTGCCCGCGCCCCACGGTGGCGTGCCGGTGCGACAGCGCCGCCAGCAGCGCCCACACGGCCTGCAGCCCGATGACCAGGCCCACAAAACTCACCCGTGCCGGAAAGTTGTCGATGAACACCGTGACAAAACCCAGCACCAGCAGCGGCGGGGCCAGCAGCAGCGACCAGCGCACCGGCCGCCCCTGGAACTGGTAGACCGCCGCAATCATGCCCACGAACACGCTGGACAGCATCAGATTGCCGAGCACGATGGACAACACGTCGGGGATCAGGCCCCGCAGCATGATCAGCAAGTGGCCAATGGCGTTGACCAGCAAGGCCGCAGCCCAGCGGCCCAGGCCATCGCGCCTTCGCCCCCACCCCACCACGGCCATGGAGGCCGCCATCATGAGGGAGCTGGCAATGATCATTGCCAGCATGGTGGGGACGTGGGCGGCCATGGGTGCAGGTGGGCAGGGTATGAAGCGAGTCAGACCAGCATAAACCAAGGGCCAAAGACCGCAAACCGTCGGAGGACCGCCCCTACCGGTGGCGAGCCCTATTGCAGCTGGGCGGGGGCCCGGGCGCCACTGCCGGGGGCGTGTTGCCCTTCACCTTCGCCGGTCTGCGCCAGGGGCGCAGCCAGAGCCGCGCGCTGGGAGTAGCCCAGGCCACCGCTGGCCGCCGTGCCGTCACCCCGCGAGAGTTTGAACACCTGTACCGCACCGGCCAGCCGTGTGGCCTGCTCGCGCAGGCTTTGCGCAGCGGCGGCGGACTGCTCCACCAGCGCGGCGTTCTGCTGTGTCATCTGGTCGAGCTGGTTGACGGCGGTGTTGACCTGGCCGATGCCGTCGGACTGCTCGTTCGATGCGGCCGTGATCTCGCCAATGATGTCGCCCACGCGTTTGACCGAGCCCACGATCTCGTCCATGGTGCTGCCCGCGTTCTGCACCAGGCGCGCGCCCGATTCCACACGCTCCACCGAGGCGCCAATCAGCGCCTTGATCTCGCGCGCCGCCTCTGCGCTGCGCCCGGCCAGGTTGCGCACCTCGCTGGCCACCACGGCAAAGCCCCGGCCTTGTTCACCCGCACGGGCAGCCTCCACCGCAGCGTTGAGCGCCAGGATGTTGGTCTGGAACGCGATCGAATCGATCACGCCGATGATGTCGGCGATCTTGCGCGAGCTCTGGTTGATGTCGCCCATGGTGGTGACCACCTCGCCGACCACCTGGCCACCGCGCGCGGCCACGGCAGCGGCGGTGCTGGCCAGCTGGTTGGCCTGGCGCGCGGCGTCGGCCGACTGGCGCACGGTGGAGGTCAGGTGCTCCATGCTTTGCGCCGTCTGCGCCAGGCTGCTGGCCGTGGCCTCGGTGCGGGCCGACAGGTCCTGGTTGCCGCTGGCGATCTCGGCGCTGGCGGTGGTGATGCTGTCCACCGCATTGCGCACCTGCTGCAGCATCTGCGTGTAGCGCTGGCGCATGCCCTCGACCTCCTGCACCAGCGCACCGATCTCGTCGCGCCGCGTGGTGTGAAAGGCCTCGGTCAGGTCGCCCTGCGCCACCAGCGTGATGGCCTGGGTCAGATCCTGCAACGGACGGCTCACGCCCCGGCGCAGCATCACAAAAAGGCCGATGGCCAGCAGCACCACCGCCACCGCCATCAGGCCCCACACGGCCAGCGTGACGCGGCGCTGGCTGGCCATGGCCTCGCCGTCGGCCACCTCGGCCACCACCCACCAGCCGCCGCTGGTCTTGCGCACCAGCGCCCAGGGGTTCTCGGCGCCGGTGCCCAGCACGTCTGCGGCCTCGCGCACAAAGCCGTCTTGCGACGCGGCCAGCGCTTCAAAGAAGGGGCGCGCCTGCGGGTAGGCCTCCAGCACGCGCTTGCCGCGCGCCGTGGGGTGGTACACAAACACCGCCTTGTCGAGCGAGGTGCCGGGGTTGATCACGTAGGTGCCACCATGCTCGAAGAATTTGGTCTGCGTGACCTGCTTTTGCAGCATCGCATGGAACACGCTGATGTCGCTGCCGATGAACAGCAGCGCAACCACCTTGCCCGAGGCGTCCTTCGCAGGCAGGTAATGCCCCATGTAGGGCTTGCCGCCCACTACGGTGACGCCGGTGTAGGGCTCGCCCTTGGACACGGTGGCATAGGCCGGGTCGTCTTTGCCCAGCGGCGTGCCCTGCTGGCGCTCGCCCTTGTCATTCTTGACAGAAGTGGTGATGCGGACGAAATCATCGCCCTTCTTGGCGAACACCGTGGCGATGCCGCCGGTTTCGTTGGCGAATTTGTCGACCGAACCATAGTCCTCATTCACCAGTGCGCCGTAGCTGCGCAGCTCGCCCGAGGCCTCGTCGAGCTGCATCGTGGCCTCGAAGTAGCGCTGAAAGCCCTTCATCGTCAGTTGCACCAGCTCGCGGTTGGTGTTGTCGGCCGCGTCCAGCGACTGCGCCACGCTCTGCGCCGTATCACCCACGCTGGCCACCACCTGGGCGCGGGTGCTGCGCTCGGTCAGCACGGCAATCGCCAGCCCCACCAGCACCAGCACCAGGGCCACCAGCGCAATGGCGGTCAACGTGACCTGGCGCGCGACGGATCGGTTGTTGGCAAGGGATGCGGGCATGCGGGGTGTCTCCTGGAATTGAATGCGCAAAGCAATGCACAAAGGAATGCAAAAGCCGACTTGGCCGGTCTGCTTTCACTCTAAGCGCAGCGCCTTGTTACATTTATTCACGCATTCCCTTACGCATTCGCGCGTACTGGAACTGCCTGGTAAAACGATTTATGCCGGTTTTACGCGCGGCTGCGCAGGGCCACGTCCCGCCAGCCGAGCCCCTGCGATGTCCCCGCCGCTGGGCTGTATTCGCAACCCACCCAGCCCGTGTAGCCCAGGGCGTCGATGGTGTCGAGCAGAAAAGGGTAGTGCAGCTCGCCACGGTCGGGCTCATTGCGTGCGGGCACGCCCGCCACCTGGATGTGGGCCACGCGGCCCGTGGGCAGGTAGCGCTGCAGCTTGCAGTGCAGGTCACCCTCCACCAGCTGGCAGTGGTAAAGGTCCATCAGCACCTTCAGGTGTGGCACCTGGGCCGCGTCGAGCAACTCGTGCGCGTGGTCCTGCCGGTTCAGGAAATAGCGCGGTACATCGCGCAGGTTGGTGGGCTCGATGAGGATGTCGCATCCTGCGCGCCCGGCCTGGTCTGCCGCCCAGCGCAGGTTGCCCACGCACAGGGCCTTGAGCGATTCGCGCTCCACCCCCGGCGGCACAGTGCCGCACAGCAGGTTGATAAACGGGCAGCGCAGTTGCTCGGCATATCGCAAGGCCTCCAGCACACCGGCCCGAAACTCCGCCTCCCGACCCGGCTGCGCGGCCAGGCCGCGTGCGCCGAGCTCCCAGGCATGGGCCATGTCGGCAGGCTCGACGCCGCCCGCCGGGGCGTTGAGCACCACCAGTTGCAGGCCGTTGTCCTGCAGCCGGGCAGCGATCTCGCGGGAGTCGAAGGCGTAGGGGAAGTGCAGCTCCACCGCCCGGAACCCGTCGCACGCCGCAGCGGCAAAGCGGTCGAGCAACGGCAGCTCGGCATACATCAGTCTCAGGTTGGCGGCAAACTGGGGCATGGCGGGCGGTGGCAAGAGGCAACTTCAAAGGGCCGCAGCTTATCGTGTAGCCATCGAGCCCATCGCCCGCCCAAAGCGCCGTGGAGCCAGAGTTTGTGCCAAATTCGCCTCTAGCGCCTGTTCCATTTGCCTTTGCAGCTATACATTCGATAGCAAACCTCAGGATCATCCCATGCGCATCGGAGAACTCGCCCACCACACCGGCACCACGCCCAAGGCCATCCGGCTGTACGAGTCACGGGGCCTGCTGGGCACGGTGGCGCGCGCAGGCAGCTACCGCCACTATGGAGAGGCCGATGTGGCCCGCGTGTTGCTGATACGCCGGGCCCAGGCGCTGGGCTTTCGGCTGTCGGAGCTGAACGGGCTGCCCCACATCGACACCGCCGCTGGCTGGGACCGCGTGGCCCAGCTGGTGGCCGGGCGGCGGGCCGCCGTGGCGCACGAGCTGGCGCGCCTCACAGCGCTGGACGCACAACTGGCCGGGCTGGAAGCCGAGCTGCACACCTGCGACACGCTGGCAGTGCCCGTGACGCCCCAGGCCTGCACGATGGGCAGCGCGAAATCCGTACCGCCTTGACCCGACCGCTTGACTCTGCCCCATGGGGCAAGGTGACCATGGCGCCATCAACACCACCGTGAGGGAGCGTCTGTGACAGAGCAGCAAAACATTTTGGTCATCCTGGGCCACCCCGGCGCCAACAGCCTGTGCGCGGGCATGGCGCGCGCCTATGCCGACGGCGCGCAGCACGCCGGGGCCACGGTTCGGTTCCTGGACGTGGGGCAGCTGGCGTTCAACCCGCTGTTTCAGGGCTACGGCGCCGACCAGCCACTGGAACCCGACCTGCTGGCCGCGCAGGCCGACATTACCTGGGCGCACCACCTGGTGTGGGTCTACCCGATCTGGTGGGGTGCCATGCCTGCGCTGCTCAAGGGTTTTATCGACCGCACGTTCCTGCCGGGCTACGCCTTCAAGTACCGCAAGGGCTCATCGCTGTGGGACAAGCTGCTGGCCGGCCGATCGGCCGAGCTGCTGGTGACCATGGATTCGCCACCCTGGTACTTCCGCTGGGTCACGCGCATGCCGGGGCACCACCAGATGAAGAAGGCCATCCTGGAGTTCTGCGGCATCCGGCCCGTGCGGGTGCACAGCTTTGGCCCCGTGCGCAGCGCCAGCGCCGAGCAGCTGGCGCTGTGGGTGGAGAAGGCGCGGCAACTGGGGCTGCGCCAGGGGGCACGCGCCGCACAGGGACAACCGCGCCCGACGCCGGTCACTTCGTCGCCGTCATCGCCTTCGCGGTGAAGGCCTGCACCGCAGCGCGGCCCACCGCCGAATCGTCGGTGAAGAAGCCATCGATGCCTGCGCGCAGGTAGGCCGTGATCTCGGCCACGCTGTCACCGCGCACGGTGCCATCGGTGGTGGGCGCCTTCTTCAGGCCGGCGGGCAGAAAGGCGTTTTCAGGCCGCAGCGTCCAGATGTGCACGGCCAGCCCGGCGGCATGGGCTTGTGCGACCAGCGGCGTGGGATCTCCGGGCACACCATCCTTCACCGGCACCACCAGCGTCTTGAAGGGGCCGATGGCGTTGGCATAGGTGGCCACCTGCTTGAGGCCGTCGGGAGTGATCAGGTCGGCATAGGCGCGCGTGTTGGCCGCGCCCTGCGCCACAAAGTCATACGGCCGGCCCGATGGCGCCACCAGCTGCACCAGGCGCACGCTGCTCTGCTTGCGGATCGCCTGCAGGTTGCTGACCTCGAACGACTGCACGAACACGGGCGCGTCCTTGTGGTTCCAGCCGTTTTTCTCCAGCACGGCCAGCAGCGGCGCCTCCAGCGGCAGGCCGATGGACTGGAAGTAAGTGGGATGTTTGGTCTCGGGGTAGATGCCAATGGTGCGACCGGTCTTGGCCGTGGCCGCCTTGGCCAGGTCGATCACCTCCTGCAGCGTAGGCACCTCGAACTGGCCGTTGTAGGCCACGTTGGCCGGGCGCTGCGCGGGGATGCGCTCGCGGGCGCGCAGGGTCTTCAGCTCGGCCAGCGTGAAGTCTTCGGTGAACCAGCCGGTAATGGCCTGGCCGTCGATGGTCTTGGTGGCCTTGCGGCCCGCGAACTCGGGGCGGTCCACCACGTCGGTGGTGGCTTCCTTCACGGAGCCATCGGCGCCCAGGATGGCAATGGCGTTCTCGTGCCGCGCCACCAGCACGCCGTCCTTGGTGATCACCAGGTCGGGCTCGATGATGTCGGCGCCGTCGTCAATGGCCTTCTGGTACGCGGCCAGCGTGTGCTCCGGCCGCAGGGCCGATGCGCCCCGGTGGGCAATGACGGTGGGGGTGGGCGGCCAGGCCTGGGCGACGGCGCCCAGCGCCCAGGTGGTCAACAGCGCGGCAGCGGTCACGGCGCGCAG
>NZ_JADHVT010000082.1 GCF_016783915.1 Acidovorax sp. | reverse complement strand
AGTCGCCCAGCAACTGCTGCAGCCAGCGGTGCATGGCGTGGGGTTCGGGGCTCATCATGGGGGGTCTCCTGGTGCCGTGTTGCGGGCGCTGCTCAGTCGCGGTCGGGCGCACCGAGCGGAAAGTAGTGGCGGTAGGGGCGCCCGCCCTCCACCGCGCGTGCGAACGAGGGGCGTGCCAGCAGCCGGGCACGGTACGCGCGCAGCTGCGGGTAAGTGGCCGCGATGGGGTGCGTCCAGTCGGCATAGAACAGCGAGGGCGCCGCAGCGCAGTCCGCCAGCGAGAACGACTCGCCCGCCGCCCAGGTGCGCCCTGCCCACATGCCCTCCAGCCAGGCGTAGGCTTTCTCCAACTTCTCGGTGGCCCAGGCCACGCCTTCGGCCTTGCGCTCGGCGTTGCCGGTCAGCGCGGCATTCACCGCGTGCTGCACCGGGGCCATCACGTGCAGGTCAAAGAAGCGGTCCATGAAGCGCACGTCCAGTGCTGCCCGGGCATCGGCGGGAATCAGCGGCACAGGCCCCGGGTGCGCGAGCTGCAGGTGCTCGATCACGATGCTGCTTTCCACCACTGTGCGGCCTCCGTCCACCAGCACCGGAAACTTCGCCAGCGGCCAGTGGCGCAACCAGTCGGCCGAATGGCTGACGGGCTCTGCGGGGTCGAGATTGAGCAGTTCGAACGGCGTCCCGTTCTCGTACAGCGCGATCAGCACCTTCTGGGTGTAGGACGAAAAAGGGTGGCCATAGAGAGCGAGCATGCGGGTTCCTGTGGGGGAGTCGGTGGTAGTGATGGCGGTTGCACTCATTCAGGTGCCACCACCATCCAGGGCACGCCAAAGCGGTCGGCCACCATGCCAAACGCCTGCGAGAAAAAGGTCTTGGTGAGCGGCATCTGCACCTTGCCGCCATCGGCCAGCGCGTCGAAATAGCGTTTGGCATCGGCCGCATTGGCGGGGCTCAGCGCCAGCGAGATGCCCTGGAAGCTGGCGTGACCCGAGCCCATGCCGTCCGACGCCATGATCTGCGTGTCGCCCACGGTAAACGAGGCGTGCATGACCATCTCGGGCGTGGGGCCCGGGCCGCTGCCATCGGCGCAGCCCTCGCCGGCGGCGGGCTCGGGGTTGTCCTTGTAGCGCATGAGCATGGTGACTTGGGCGCCCAAAGCGTGGCGGTAAAACTCCAGCGCTTCATCGCAGCGGCCTTCGAACATCAGGTAGGGCTCGACTTTCATGGGGGTCTCCTGGGGAACATGGACGGGGCAGGAAGGGTTTCGGCGTGCAATTGTGAACACCGTCCACAAACAATAACAAAGATAATGGACAGTGTCCACATCCCAACGATCCATGACCGTAAGCACCCGCAACAAAGCTGCCCCCTCCAGCGCACCCGCCGCACGCGCCACCTACCGCCACGGGGATCTGCACCGTGCGCTGCTGGACGCGGGCATCGAACTGGCGCGCCAGGGCGGGCCGGATGCGGTGGTGCTGCGCGAGGCCACGCGCCGCGCAGGGGTTGCACCCAATGCTGCCTACCGCCATTTCGCGAACCGCGACGACCTGCTGGGCGCCGTGCGCGCCGCTGCCGTGGCCGCCGCCGCGCGGTCCATGGAGGCCGAGCTGGCCCTTGTGCCCACCACCGGCACGCCCACCGAGCAGGCCCACGCCAAGGTGCGCGCCGTGGGCGCCGGCTACCTGCGGTTTGCGCACACCGAGACAGGGCTCTTTCGCACCGCCTTCGGTGGCCGCTTCACGGTGCAGCAAACCCCCGACCCCGCCATGGGCGGTGCCACGGGGCTGAACCCCTTCCAGCACCTGAGCGCCGCACTGGACGACCTGGTGGCCGCGGGCGCCCTGCCGCCCGGGCGCCGCCCCGGCGCCGAATACCTGGCCTGGTCCACCGTGCATGGCATGGCGCTGCTGGCCATCGACGGGCCGCTGCGCGGCACGCCCCAACAGATGCTGGACCTGCTGGGCCAGCGGTTGCTGGACATGGTGGAACGGGGGCTTTGAGGGGCGGTCTGGGAAGCCGAACCGGCGGTCCCCAGCCAAACCATTCACGAATCTGGATTTGCGGTGCAGAAGGCCATGCGTCGCCACGCCTGACTGTGCGATGTGGCTCGCGCACGACGGCAACCTTGGCTGGTCGCCGTATTCCACGGCGCAGCTCCTAACCACGCGCCGTAAAGCGTCAAAGGGCAGTCAGCGACCTGAGTGACCGGTGCCAGACAGCATCCGCCAGCCTGAGCGGTACCGGCGCAGCCGTGCCTTGATGGGGATTGCGGGCCACAGTTCTGCGCTTCGCCACGGAACCGTCGCCTTCTTCGCAGCAGGATGCAAAGTCCCACTGAGAGCATAGGAAATTATGATTAAAATGCTATAAATGATTTTAATGAGCATAATGGAGGAACCGCAAAGCCCTGCCCCCGCAGTGCCGCCCTCCGTTCTCAGGAGCACCACCATGGACTTTCAGAATCAAACCGTCTCCCGCAAGCTTTTCATTGCGTTTTCCGTGCTGGTCACCATCCTCATCGGCGTTTCGATCCTGTCTGTAGTCAGTCTGAGCGAATCGCAAAGTGACTTCGACAGCTTCGTCAGTGACGAATTCAGCCGTGGCAGCCTGTCACGGGACATCCGGGCTGCAGCCAGTGCGCGAGCCATCTCGGCGCGCAACCTGATCCTGCTGAACGGCCCAGAGGACGTACGCGCCGAAACGGAGGCGGTCAAAGCAGCGCATGCACGGGTGCAGGAGAGCTTGGCCACCCTCAAAAAGACACTGGCATCAACCAGCGGCATATCGGCAGAGGAACTCGCGCTGTTCGACAAGCTTGAGCGTCTGGAGAGTCGCTACGGTCCGGTGGCGCTGGACATTGTTGCCAAGGCGCTGGCTGGTCAAAAAGACGAAGCGACGGCGAAGATGAATGCCGAATGCCAGCCGCTGCTCAAGCAGCTGATCGGCACCACCACGGAATACTCCAAGCTCATCGCCACATCAGGCGCGCAAGAAATCAAGAAATCGGCAGAAAAATTCAGATTCAAGCGGCTGCAACTGGTGTTGGCTTCGCTTTCCGCCATTGCTGCAGCCATTGCGCTGGCCACGCTCATCAACCGCAGTCTCATGCGGTCCCTGGGTGCCGATCCTGTGCAGCTGCGTGCGGCCGCCAGGCTTGTGGCCTCTGGCAACCTGAGCCACGTGGAGGGTGCGTCCAACGCGCCCTCGGACAGCGTACTGGCGTCGTTGGGCGAAATGCAGGCGGCACTGGCCAACATCGTGAGCCGCGTACGCTCGTCGGCCACGGCCATCGAATCTGGATCTCAAGAGATTGCTGCGGGCAACACCGACCTTTCGCACCGCACGGAACAGCAGTCCAGTAACTTGCAGCGGACCGCTGCTTCGATGGAAGAAATGACAGCCACCGTGCAGCAAAACTCGGACACAGCGCAACAGGCAAGTCAGCTTGCGTCAACGGCACGTGCCGCAGCAGAACACGGCGGCACCGTCGTAGCCCAGGTGGTCAGTACCATGGGTGACATCACTGCCAGCTCACGCCGCATTGGCGACATCATCAGCGTCATTGACGGGATTGCCTTCCAAACCAACATCCTGGCGTTGAATGCGGCCGTGGAAGCAGCCCGCGCAGGTGAGCAGGGTCGCGGCTTTGCGGTAGTGGCCAGCGAAGTGCGCAACCTCGCACAGCGCAGCGCTGAGGCCGCCAAGGAAATCAAGTCGCTCATCGAGGCGAGCGTGGAAAAAGTGGAAACCGGCTCTGCGCTGGTAAACACCGCAGGCTCGGCAATGACTGAGATCATGGGCGAAGTCAAACGTGTGACGGACCTGATTGGCGAGATCAGCGCCGCCACACGCGAGCAGAGCGCTGGCATTGGTCAGATCGGCGAAGCCGTGGCCCAGCTGGACCAGTCCACGCAGCAAAACGCCGCACTGGTCGAGGAAATGGCCGCCGCCGCGCAGACACTGAACCAGCAGGCCCACGGGTTGGTGGAATCGGTGGCAGTGTTTCGCGTGGATGGCAGTGGTCTCGCCTTGACAACTACCCGCTGACCAGAGCCGAGGTGGCCGGCGCGGCCACCCTCGTCGCCCTCAAGGCAAACGAGCCCAGGCGCCCTTTGCAAAATCGCCCACACCTACTTCACTCATAGCAAAGATTCCTTGTACAGCGCAGCGGTGGCCAGTACCCGCTCCACCAGAGCGCGGCGCAACGCCAACGGCCGCAGCACCTCCACCTGGGGAGACAACCGCATCAGCTGCCCGCAGGCATGCTCCACCGATTCGATGGGGATCGTCACGGCCGTGCGGCCATCCTTGCAGCGGGACGGTGGCGCGGCAGCCACTGCGCTTGCCACGGCGCTGCTGAGGGCGCGCAGGCCACGCAAGCCTTCTGGCGTAGCCAGCAGCGCGGCCTCGCCCGTGTACAGACCTGATTCAAAACGCTGAATCGACGCGGCCCAGTAGCCTGGCAGATCAAAGCGTGCGGGGCGTCTGGCCGGCTTGCCCAGCGCCGTGACCGCCAGGATGTTCGAGACCCGGTACGTGCGCGGCCCGCGCTCGTCCGTGCCCGTGGGCAGGGCCACCAGGTACCACACGCCCGCCTTCAGCACCAAGCCCAACGGACTCACGGTGCGCTCCACCGTGTGGGCCCAGCTCTCATAGCGCAGGGTGACCTGGTGACCGCTCCACACCGCTGCGGCCACGGTGGGCAGGTGCGGCGTGGGATCGCTCTCGCGGTACCAGTCCACCGGGTCCAGGTGCAGGCGAGCGCTCACGCGCTGAGCGTCCTCGCGCCAGGACACAGGCAATGACGACAGCAACTTCAGGCGCGCGCCCTCCACATCGCTACCCAGCCCCAGGTCCTGTGCGGGACCGGGCAGCCCGCTCAAGAACACGGCCTGTGCCTCCGACGGCGTGAGTCCGGTGAGCGTGGTCTTCCAGCCCGGCAGCAGCGCAAAGCCACCGTTGCGCCCGCGCTCGGCATAGATGGGCACACCGGCCGCACTGAGCTGGTCCACGTCCCGGTACAGCGTGCGCACCGAGACCTCCAGCGCCCCGGCCAGCGCCTGCGCGCTCATGCGGCCACGCGTTTCCAGCAGCATCTGAAGGGACAACAAACGGCTGGCGCGCATGGGGTCTGGTGTAGGAGAAAAAGGCAGAAGACCAAAGATAGCGCAAATACCTGCCATAGGTTGGCAGGTATGGGCGCACACACTGCGGGCTGGTCTTTGCCTTGTTGCCAACATGCCTTTTCAGGAGCCCCCATGCCTACCACCGATCCCTGCGCCATCGTCGAACTGCGCCAGTACACCCTGCACCCGCAGCAGCGCGATGTGCTCATCGATGTGTTCGACCGCGAGTTCGTCGAGACCCAGGAGGCGCACGGCATGCGCGTGCTGGGACAGTTCCGCGACTTGGATCGGCCTGACCGGTTCGTCTGGCTGCGCGGCTTTGCCGACATGCAGGCGCGCCACCGCGCACTGGAGGGCTTTTACGGCGGCCCCGTCTGGGCCACGCACCGCGATGCTGCGAACGCCACCATGATCGATTCGGACAACGTACGCCTGCTCCGCCCCGCCTGGCCCGGCGCCACATCCACACTGCCGCAGTACGCCCGGCCCGAGCCGGGCGCCACAGGCACCGCTGCGGGGGTGCTGAACGCCACGGTCTTCTATCTGCACGAGCCCGCCACCCCGGCCTTGCTGGACTATTGCCGCCACAACATGGCCCCCACGCTGCAGCGCGGCGGCGCGCGCCATCTGGCGTGGTACAGCACCGAAGCCAGCCCCAACACCTTTGCCCGCCTGCCGGTGCGCACAGGCGAGCATGTGCTGCTGGGACTGGCGCTGTTTAGCGATGCAACGGCACTGCAGGCGTTTGCAGACAGCGGCGCCTGGGCGCGGGACGTAGCCCCAGGGCTTGCCCCCTGGCTGGCCCGGGCCCCCGAGATGCTCCGCCTGCAGCCCACGGCGCGCTCGGCGCTGCATGCGTGAAGCGCCCGCATACCTCTCCCCATTCATGCCCCACCACGGAGCCCCACCATGCCCAGCCAAGCCCGCCTCATTCCCATCCCCTCGCCCACCGTGACGCCCAGCGCCCAGCGCGACTTCGACTTCCTCATGGGCCCCTGGCGCATCCGCAACACGCGCCTGGTGCGCAGGCTGGCAGGCTGCAACGACTGGGAGGTGTTCGATGCCACCGGCACCGCACACGCACTGCCCGGCGGCATCGGCAATTTCGACGACTTCACGCCGTTGGCATGGCAGCCCGGCTATGTGGGCATGTCGCTGCGCGTGTACTGCCCGGAATCCCAGCGCTGGAGCATCTACTGGCTGAACAACACCACCGGCGGCCTGGATGCCGCCACGGGCCTGCTGAGCCCGCCCGTGGTGGGCGGGTTCAGCGACGGCATCGGCCGCTTTGAAGGCCAGGAGTTATTCGATGGCCGCCCGGTGCGCGTGCGGTTTGAATGGTCTGGCATGCGCACCGGGGCGCCGCGCTGGCAACAGGCGTTTTCGGACGACGGCGGCACCACGTGGGAGGTGAATTGGGTGATGGAGCTCGCGCGCCCGGTTTGAGCACGCATTCACTTCCATCCCGGTCTCCTACCCCATGGCACGCCAGGCCGTCAGGCCGCAAACCCACCATCGATCAGCAAGCTGGCCCCGGTGACCATGCCCGACTCCGGCCCCGCCAGGTAGGCCACCATGCCCGCGATCTCATCTGGGTGGGCGTGGCGGTCCAGCGCCATCAGGCCGTGCATGTCGCGCGCCATGGGGCCGTCGGAGGGGTTCATGTCGGTGTTCACGGGGCCGGGCTGCACGTTGTTCACGGTGATGCCACGTGGCCCCAGGTCGCGGGCCAGGCCCTTGGTCAGGCCCACGATGGCGGCCTTGCTCATGCCGTAGACACTGAACCCCGCCCATGGCACACGGTCGGAATTGGTACTGCCGATGGTGATGACACGGCCATACGCGCCGCCCTGGCCCATGTGGCGCACGGCGGCCTGGGTAGCCACGAACACGGCGCGCACATTCACGTTGAGTGTGTGGTCAATGTCGGCCAAGGCAAAGCTGCCGATCTCGCCCGCAATGGCCACGCCTGCGTTGTTGACGAGGATGTCCAGGCGGCCCAGCTCGCGTGCAGCGCGGTCCACGACCTGCGTGAGGGCGGCAGCGTCCGCGCTGTCAGCCTGCAGGGCCAGGGCCTTGCCACCGCTCGCTTCAATGTCCGCCACCAGCGCCAGGGCGGGCGCGGCGGAACTGCTGTACGTGAAGGCCACGGCCGCACCGTCGCGTGCCAGACGCCGCACGATGGCCGCGCCGATGCCGCGCGCGCCGCCGGTGACAAGCGCAACCTTGCCCGTCAGGGGCTGGTGTAGTACAGGGGATGTTGCCAACGCAGAAGACATGGTGTTTCTCCAAATAAAGTGATCAGGAAGGTTCAGCAACGAACCGGGAATAGCTGCAGTGTCGGCAATCCATTGCTCTTCCGGTAGCCTTTAATGGGATGGATCTATTTCAACCTTCAGTTGAAAATACAGTCCATGCAACCCCTGACTCACCTCGAATCGTTCGTCAAATCAGCCGAGTCCGGCAGCTTCTCGGCAGCTGCGCGGCTCATGGGCCTGACGCCCGCCGCCGTGAGCAAGAACGTGGCGCGGCTTGAAGCCGGCCTGGGTGTACGGCTGTTCCAGCGCAGCACGCGGCGCCTCACGCTGACCGAGGGTGGGCAACGCTTTCTGGCACAGATTAGCCAACCCCTGTCGGACCTGAATGACGCGGTAGACCACGCCGCAGAGTCCGATCAGCAGCCCGCAGGCACGCTCAAGGTCAGCGTGGGACTGGGCTTTGGCCGCGCATACATCGTTCCGCTGCTGGCAGAGTTTCTGCAGCGTTACCCAGCCATCCAGCCTGACTGGCGGTTTGACAACCGATATGTCGATCTGATCGGCGAAGGTTTTGACGCAGGCATCGGGGGTGGCCTGAACAGGAACCCGGACATGGTGATGCGCGTGCTGGGCCCCACACACCTGGTGGTGGTGGCATCCCCCACGCTTCTGCGGGGCCGCAGGAAAGCGCCACGCCAACCCGCAGACCTGGCGCAGTGGGATGGCATCGTGCGGCTCAACATCCGCACGGGGCGCATCAACGTCACAACGCTGCGCAACAAGGCCGGTGACGCTGCACCCGTGGAGCTGCGCCCACGCATCGTGTTCGACGACCCCGAGGCCATGTGCCAGGCCGCGCTGATGGGCCTGGGCCTGGCGGTGCTGCCCATGCCGTTTGTGCAGCCCTGGCTGGCGCGTGGCGACCTGGTGCGGGTACTGCCCGGCTGGTGGGCCGACGCAGGCCCGACCTCGCTGTACTACCCCAGCAAGAAGCTGCTGCCCGCACGCACCCGGGTGTTTGTGGACTTTGTGCTGGAGCAGTTCACCACACGCGGATTCGCGCAAAGGGTGCGCGGAGACTGACGGGAGCAGCGGTTGAGCCGAGCCACAGCAGCGCTGTTGGCAATAATGGGACTTTGCAACCGCCCTGGACCACCGTCATGCCCCAACACATCGGCATCGTGGGCTGCTCCGCCGAAGGTGCCGCCCTGTGTTACCGCACCCTGTGCGCCGAAGGCGCCGCATTGCTGGGCCGCCCGCATGCGCACCCCGAGGTGACGCTGCACACGCCGTCGCTGGCCGACTATGTGGACTGCCTGGACCGGCATGACCTGCAAGGCGTGGCCGACCTGATGCTGGCCTCCGCCCACAAGCTGGCCCGTGCGGGCGCAGATTTTCTGATCTGCCCTGACAACACCATCCACCAGGCGATGGACCGGGTGCTGCCCCACTCGCCGCTGCCCTGGCTGCACATTGCCGAGGTGGTGGCGGCAGAGGCGGCAGCGCGCGGCCACCATCGCCTGGCCATCACCGGCACACGCTGGCTGGTGGACAGCAGCGTGTACCCCGATGCGCTGCAGGCCCAGGGCCTGCAATGGGTGCGCCCCACAGAGGCCGAGCGCAGCGAGATCAACCGCATCATCATGGACGAGCTGGTGCCCGGCATCATCCGCCCCGAGGGCGTGGCCATGTTCCAGCAGATCATCGCCCGCATGCAGCGCGAGGACGGCTGCGATGCCGTGGTGCTGGGCTGCACCGAGATCCCGCTGATCCTGAGCGACGCCAACTCCCCGCTGCCCACGCTGGACTCCACCCGCCTGCTGGCGCGTGCCGCGCTGCGGCGGGCCGTGCAAGCGGACTGAACGCAACTACTTGAGCCGCTGCGCCACCACCGCATCCAGCGAGACCATGAAGGTCTCCACGGCCCGCGTGTAGGCGCTCTCCAGGCCCAGCTGCGCGTTGATCTCGCCGTGGGTCAGCTCCTGCGGCAGCACCTCGGCACGGCCGCCCAGGTCGCGCACGCGGCGGGCCGTGCCCTGGGCCTGCAGGCAGGGGTGGTCGGGGCGCTCGGTGGAACAGACCAACTGGAACGGCGGCACAGGCCCCGACAGTGCGTGGTACGGCGACACTGAGGCCCAGAACAACGGGTTGGCGCCCATCACTTCGTCATAGAACGGGTAGTGCGGCGCGGTCATCACCACCGGCACATTGAGCGCCGCGCTGTCCAGCGACACCGTGCCCAGCCAGGGCCAGGCCCCCTCGCGCTGGGCCAGGGTGGGCGACGCATTGATGAGCGACACCAGGTGCGCGCCCGCTGAGTGCCCCATCAGGATGAACCGCGATGCATCGGCGCCCCAGCTGGCGGCGCGGCTTTGGGCGGCGGCCAGTGCCATGGCCACGTCCTGCGCCTCCTGCAGCACGTTCACGGCGGGGTACAGGCGGTAGTTCACCGAGATGAACACAAAGCCCTTGGGCACCCAGCGCGCCACCTTCTCCTGCACCACGCGGGACATGGCCTTGTCGCCCGTGCGCCAGGCGCCGCCATGCACCATGAAGATCACCGGAGCGCGTGTGCCGCTGGCCACCGCAGCGCTGCTGGCGGCACCGCCAGGGGCGGGCAGGTAGACATCCATGCGCTGCAGCGGGTCTGCGCCATAGGGCACATCGGCCAGGCGCTGCACACCGGCGGGCAAGGCCGCAGCGGTGTCGCGCACCTGCGCGAAAGGCCCCAGCCCCCGCAGCTGGGCGTGGGCGGGTGGGGTCAACACGGCGGCCAGCGCGCACAGCGCTGCGCCCAGGCCTGTGCGCAGGGGGACCATTGCGAAGAGTGGGCTTGAAGGACGGTACATGCGGAATCTCCTGGCTCAATGAAATGAAGATGAAAAATCAGGGCCGTGCAGGGCAGGCCATCGGGGCGCCGCTGGCGTCAAAGCAGCTGGCGCTGCGGGTGCGGCCGTTGTCTGCGGTGTACGAGCTGCTGGTCTGCACGCTGTTGCCGGTGGCTGCGCTGGTGGCTGTGGTGGTGCGGCCCTGGGTCACGCTGCCGTCGGCGCTGCGCGTGGCGGCGCCCGTGCTCTGCAGCGTGCCCCGGTCGCCCTGGGCGGCCAAGGCGCTGCTGTGGCTGGCCGTGCCATCGGCATTCCTCGCGCTCTCGCCCTGGCGCACGGCCATGGCGCCCTGGGGGCCAGCCACGGCGGCGCCGCTGCGCACGCTGCCGTGGCCCTGGCCGTCGGTGGTCACGCTGCGGCCGCGCAGCACGCCTCCACCGCCCGGAGCAGCGCGGACCACGCCGCTGCGGGCGGTGGTGCTGCCATCGGCGTTGTGCTCTACCGTGTGGCGGCTGCGTGCGCTGGCATCGCTGGCTGTCAGGAGCAGCATCGCCGCCACGGCCAAGGCGGCCAGCAACACGGCGCGGTGCGTGGCAACGGATACAGGCGGTGTAGGGACGGAAGGGAACATGGCGGTCGGCTCCTTGCAACAGAACAGGGGGTGCGAAGCAGCGGGGTGCTGCGCTGATCTGAACTATGGCCGCCAGGTATGAGCCAGTTGTGGCGCCCGCTGCACGATGTATGACAAAGCATGACAAACCACGCGCGCGTGTCATGCGTTGTCATGCACCGGAGCGACTGCCCGCGATGCCACCCTGTGTTTTCGGCCCTACCATTGGCACGCAGCCTTTGCTGCCCCCAACCGCCGCCATCCACATCCACCGCCCCATGACGGAAGCCTTGGCCAAGATCCTGGTCGCCGATGACGAACCCGACCTGCGTGCGCTGCTGCAGCGCTACCTGAGCGACCAGGGCTACAGCGTGCGCACGGTCGATGGTGCAGGCCCGCTCGATGTGCTGCTGCAGCGCGAGCGCTTTGATGTGCTGGTGCTCGACGTGATGATGCCGGGTGAGGATGGCCTGTCCATCTGCCGCCGCCTGCGTGCGCAGGGCGAGACCATTCCCATCCTGATGCTCACCGCGCGCGGAGACCCCGTGGACCGCATCGTGGGCCTGGAGATGGGCGCCGACGACTACCTGCCCAAGCCCTTCAACCCGCGCGAGCTGCTGGCCCGCATCCAGGCCATGGTGCGCCGCCAGCGCATGCTGGGCGCGCACACCGGGCCCCGGCAGACGGGCGGGCGCATCGCGTTTGGCGCGTTCACGCTGTGGCTGGACGAGCGCCGACTGGAGCGCAACGGTGGCGAGGGCGGCAACGGCGCCCAGGACGTGCCCCTGACCACGGGCGAATTCGCACTGCTGCAGGCACTGGCGCAGCAGCCGCACCGGCCTCTGGGCCGTGACCGGCTGATCGCGCTGGCTTATGGCCCCGACCACGCCGCCACCGACCGCAGCATCGATGTGCAGGTGATGCGCCTGCGCAAGCTCATCGAGGCCGACCCTGCCCAGCCGCGCCACATCCGCACCGTGTGGGGCGTGGGCTATGTGTTTGTGCTCGATGGTGCCGCGCCGGGCCATGGAGGAAAGCCATGACACCCTCCGCCACAACCCACGCCACCCGGAGCTGGTGGCCGCGCAGCCTGCTCGGGCGCAACCTGCTGCTGATGGCGGTGCTCATCGTGCTGGGGCAACTGGTGGCGGCCATGCTGGTACGGCAGATGATTTTTCAGCCCCGCGTGGCGCAGGTGGCCGATGGCGTGGCACGCAATGTAGCGGCACTGCGCGCAGGGCTGCAGGCGCTGCCTCCGGTGCAGCGGGCGGCGTTTGTCGAGGCGTTCAACCGGCAAGCCGTGTTGTCCGCACCGCCCATTGCGCCGGACAGCGCCACGCGGCGCGCGCTGCTGTCGCCCATGGAACGGCAGTTTGTGCAGGCGGTGTCGCGCCGCCTGGGGGCGGACGATGCGGCAACAAACACTTCGCAACCCGTATGGCGCCGCGACAGCACCGGCGTGCTGGCCCTGCGCGTGATGCACCAGGGGCCGGAGGGGGCGGAGACCTATTGGCTGAACCTGCCCAGCATTTTCCCCACGCGCGAGTTCAGCGGCGCCTGGCTGGCCGCCACGCTGGCCAGCATGCTGCTGGCGCTGCTGGGGGCCTGGTGGCTGCAGCGCCACATCAACCGACCGCTGGCGCAGGTGGTGACAGCGGCCCGGCAATTGGCACAGGGCCAGCCGCCCGCGCCGCTGCCGGAGGACGGGCCCGAAGAAATTGCCACCGTGGGCCGCAGCTTCAATCACATGGCGCACAGCCTGGTGGTAGCTGACCAGGAGCGCGCGCTGATGCTGGCCGGTGTGTCGCACGACCTGCGCACGCCACTGACCAAGCTGCGGCTGGGGGTAGAGATTGCCGGGGCGCAGATCGATGCGCCGCTGGCCGCGAGCATAGCCCGCAGCATCGACGAGATGGACGGCATCGTGGGCCAGTTCCTGCAGTTTGCGCGCAGCGGCGAGGCCGAGGCGCCCACCCCGGCATCGCTCAACGACCTGGCCCAGGCCGTGGCCGAGGCGCAGTCCGACCATGGGCGCACCGTGCGGCTGGCGCTGGGGGTGTTGCCCGACGTGCCAGTGCGCCCCCAGGCCCTGCGCCGCGCACTGGATAACCTGGTGGAAAACGCCTGGCGCCACGGCCTGCCGCCCGTGGTGCTGCGCACGGGGGCGGATGCCGACGGGGTGTGGCTGGAGGTGCAGGACCAGGGCCCGGGCATCGCCCCGGCAGAGCTGGACCGCATCCGCCAGCCCTTTGCGCGCGGCGATGGCGCGGCACGCTCGGGCGCACCCGGCGCAGGGCTGGGCCTGGCCATCGTGGAGCGTGTGGTGCGCAGCCACGGCGGGCGGCTGGAGCTGCACAGCGCGCAGGGCGCGGGGCTGCGCGCGCGGCTGGTGTTGCCACGGGGCGGGCAGGCCTGAGAGGGTGATGCCACCGGACGCGCCCCGCCCCCAGGACATGCTACACACTGAAAATTCAGCCAAAAGTGCCGCATGCGCCAGTGCAATATGCGGCAACAGCTCTTAAATCAATAGCAATTCAGTAAACCCGGCATGCCCTCAGGCCACCGGCATCTTCAGCTTGCGGTACAGCGTCTGGCGGCTGATGCCCAGCTGGCGCGCTGCCTGCGACATGTTGCCGCGCGCGGCCTGCAGCGCCTGGTCGATGGCGGCCTGGGACAGCTGCTGCAGGCTGAGGGCCGCGGGCAGGACATCCGCGCCAGTGCCTGCTGCGGCTTCGCTGCGCGGGGATGTGGGCGCCGCCGTGAGTGCCTGCACCAAGTCGTCGGGCATGTGCTCCCAGCCCAGGGTGTCTTCGGCCTCGGCCAGCATGGCGCAGGCCGTGCGCAGCACGTTGGCCAGCTGGCGCAGGTTGCCGGGCCAGAGGTAGGCGGCCAGGCGGGCCAGCAGGTCGGGCGCCACCTGCACCTCAAAACCCAAGCCCTGCTCGGTGGCCAGGTCGGCCAGCAGGCGCTGCAGCAGCGCCACAAAGTCGCTGCGCTCGCGCAGTGCGGGCAGCTGCACCGTGAGGCCGTTGATGCGGTAGTACAGGTCTTGCCGAAAGCGGCCTTGTTCCGCCGCCTGCATGAGCTGGTTGTGCGTGGCGCAGACCAGCGCAAAGTCCACCGGCACGGCCTTGCTGGCGCCCACGGGCGTCACGCTGCGCTCTTGCAGCACACGCAGCAGACGGGTCTGCAGGGCCAGCGGCATGTCGCCGATTTCGTCGAGAAACAGCGTGCCGCCATGGGCCTCGCGCAGGCGGCCCAGGTGGCCCTCCTTGCGCGCGCCGGTGAAGGCACCGGCCACATGGCCGAAGAGTTCGGATTCGATCAGGTGCTCAGGGATGGCTGCGCAGTTGATGGCCACAAACGGCGCATCGCGGCGCGGGCCGCTGGCGTGCAGCGCGCGCGCAAACACCTCCTTGCCCACGCCCGACTCGCCCTGCACCAGCACCGCAATCGGTTTGCCCACCACGCGGCGGGCCTTGTCGGCGGCGGCGCGCCAGCGCGCGTCGCCGGTGTCCAGCTGGGCCAGGGCGTCTTGCTGGGGCGCAGCAGCAGCCGCAGCGGTGGGCCGTGTGGGGGTGGGGACCCAGGCGGCGTCCATCTGCACCTGGGCAAACAGCAAGGCGCCTTGCAGTGTGCGCAAGGCCTGCGGCTGCTGGGGGCGGCGCTTGTGGTGCGAGAGCAGGTCATCGAGCCGCACGTCCAGCACCCGCTCCAGCAAGGTGGCGCCCACGTCCCCCGCATGCAGGCCCAGCTGCGCCAGCGCCACGCGGTTGGCACCCACGATCCAGCCGTCGGCCGACACGGCCACGATGCCCTCGGCCACGCTGCCAATGCCCTCGGGCGCGCTGTGCAGGTGCAGCCGGATGTTGCGTTTGCAGGTGGCCGCCAGCAGGCGGTTTTCGATCATGCGGGCGGCCGTGCTCACCAGGCCCAGCGTGTGGGCGTGGCCGTGGCGGTAGTCGCCCGAGATGTCGAGGATGCCCAGCAACTCGCCCGTGGCCGACAGGATGGGCGAAGCCGCGCAGGTGAGAAAGTTGTTGCGCTCCAGAAAATGCTCGCCGCCGTGCACCTCCACCGCGCAGGCCTCGGCCAGCGCCGTGCCGATGGCATTGGTGCCCCGGTGGGCCTCGTGCCAGGAGGCACCGCTGGTCAGCGCCACGCGCTCGGCCTTGTCCACAAAGTACGGATCGCCCAGCGTGTGCATGAGCATGCCGCGCCGGTCGGCCAGCACCACCACGCTCTGGCTGTGGCGCACTTGCTCGAACAGGTATTCCATCACCGGCCGCGAATGCGCAAGCAGCTCAGGGTTGCTGGCCAGCACCTGGCGCAGCGTGCCGCTGCTGGGGTGGTCGATGGCCTGCGGCCGCCCGGTGGGCAGCAGGCCGGCCGCCATGCTGCGCGACCAGGAGCGCGCCAGGCGCTCGTCCACCAGGCCGCTGGGGCACTGGCCAGAGTCCAGCAGGTGCTGGCGAGCCTGTCGCAGGGCGACGGGGGAAGTGTTGGGGCGCACGCTTTGTCTCCGTGCGGGCTCAGGGCGGCCCGCTTGTGGTGTGTGGGCCAGTATGGCGGGCTCGACGGCGCGGGGCAAGGGTGTGGGCGCAAGCGGTGTGCCAACTGTTCCATTTCGTGACAGGTGTCGCGGCCCGGCACACCGCGATGCGGGCGGCTGCAACAGGTGTCCGCCCTGGGCTGCCGAAAAAATCCAATGAAATCAACACTTCGCGCGCCGTGGCCTGCTGGCATGTGTTTTGAGTAAGGGATTGGCATCGGACAGGCCTAAAGAGACCGCCCGATGCACACAACCATCGCAGGAGACAACACCATGACCGTGTACGCAGCCCCCGGCGCCGCTGGCGCCAAGATCACCTACAAGCCCCGTTACGACAACTTCATCGGCGGCAAATTCGTGCCGCCCATCAAGGGCCAGTACTTTGATGTCATCACGCCCGTGAGCGGCAAGGTCTACACCCAGGCCGCGCGCTCCACGGCCGAAGACATCGAGCTGGCCCTGGACGCCGCCCACGCTGCGGCCGACGCCTGGGGCAAGACCGATGCCGCCACGCGCGCCAACATCCTGCTCAAGATCGCCAACCGCATCGAAGAAAACCTGGAACGCCTGGCCTACGCCGAAACCGTGGACAACGGCAAGGCCATCCGCGAGACACTGAACGCCGACATCCCGCTCACCGTGGACCACTTCCGCTACTTTGCGGGCTGCGTGCGTGCGCAGGAAGGCGCCCTCTCCAACATCGACGAAAACACGGTGGCATACCACATCCAGGAGCCCCTGGGCGTGGTGGGTCAGATCATCCCGTGGAACTTCCCCATCCTGATGGCCGCCTGGAAGCTGGCACCCGCGCTGGGTGCGGGCAACTGCGTGGTGCTCAAGCCTGCAGAGTCCACCCCCATCTCCATCCTCATCCTGGTCGAGCTGATTGCCGACCTGCTGCCGCCCGGCGTGCTCAACATCGTCAACGGCTACGGCCGCGAGGCGGGCATGCCGCTGGCGCAGAGCAAGCGCATCGCCAAGATCGCTTTCACCGGATCCACCAGCACCGGCCGCGTGATTGCGCAGGCCGCTGCCAACAACCTGATCCCCGCCACGCTGGAGCTGGGCGGCAAGAGCCCCAACATCTTCTTTGCCGACGTGATGGAAAAGGACGATGCGTTTCTGGACAAGGCGATTGAAGGCCTGGTGCTGTTCGCGTTCAACCAGGGCGAGGTCTGCACCTGCCCGAGCCGCGCGCTGATCCAGGAAAGCATCTACGACCAATTCATGGAGCGTGTCTTGAAGCGCGTGGCCGCCATCAAACACCAGAACCCGCTGGACACCGACAGCATGATGGGCGCGCAGGCCTCCAAAGAGCAGCTCACCAAGATCCTGAGTTATCTGGACCTGGGCAAGCAGGAAGGCGCCGAAGTGCTCGCCGGTGGCGGCCAGGCCCACCTGGGTGGCGACCTGGAAGGCGGCTACTACGTGCAGCCCACGCTGTTCAAGGGCCACAACAAGATGCGCATCTTCCAGGAAGAAATCTTCGGCCCCGTGCTGGCCGTGACCACCTTCAAGGACGAGGCCGAGGCCCTCGCGATTGCCAACGACACGCTGTACGGCCTGGGCGCCGGTGTGTGGAGCCGCAACGGCAATGTGGCCTACCGCATGGGCCGCGCCATCAAGGCCGGGCGGGTGTGGACCAACTGCTACCACGCGTACCCTGCGCACGCAGCGTTTGGTGGCTACAAGGAATCGGGCATTGGGCGTGAGACGCACAAGATGATGCTGGACCACTATCAACAGACCAAGAACCTGCTCGTCAGCTACAGCGAAAACAAGCTCGGCTTCTTCTGATCTGGGGTGGCGGTCCAAAAACCGCCCCTGGCGTCGTTGCTCCGTCTGGCCGTGGCGCTGCCACTGTCTGCGACGGAGGCGCCTAGCCAGAGACGGTTTGTGAACCGCTGGAAACGTTTCTACTGACGCGGCTCGTTGTTCCAACTGGCCGCGTTTTTTGCATTGCACGCTGGAGACAACCATGGTCGAAAAAGTCATCGCCACCCCAGCCGCGCTGGAGTTGGTGGCCTTTCTGCAAGCAAAGCATGGCCCTGCGCTCATGTTTCACCAGAGTGGCGGCTGCTGCGACAACAGCGCAGCCAACTGCTATCTGCCGGGTGAGATCACGATGGGTGCAGGCGATGTGTACCTGGGCGACATCGGTGGCTGCCCGTTCTACATCGGGCGCGCGCAGTACGAGACCTGGAAGCACACGCAGCTCATCATCGATGTGATCGAGGGCACGGGCGGCACGTTTTCGCTGGAGGGGCCGGAGGGCAAGGCCTTTCACACGCGCTCGCGGGTGTTCACCGACGCGGAACTGGCCGAACTGGGCATTGCGCGCGGGCCTGCGGCCTGAGCGCCCTGGGGGTCTAAATCGGCTCCTTGAGAGGTTTTCTGGACATCAGGGGCTGGTAGCGCTAGTGAAATATGCCTTGGTAGCTATTGAATTCGTAGCGCCGCCATGGCACCACGGCCACCCGCTTCATCCCCCAGGCGGAACACCGACACCACGTGCACCAAGTCTTCGGCCTGGTTCTTGAGGCTGCTGGCGGCGGCGGCCATCTCTTCGACCAGTGCAGCGTTCTGCTGGGTCACCTGGTCCATCTGCGTCACGGCCTCGCCCACCTGGGCCACGCCCAGGGACTGTTCGTGGCTGGCGGCACTGATCTCGCCCACGATGTCGGTCACGCGGCGGATGGCGCCCACCACCTCGCTCATCGTGGCGCCGGCGCGGTCCACCAGGGCGCTGCCCTGGGCCACGCGCTCCACACTGGCGCTGATGAGCGTCTTGATCTCGCGCGCGGCCTCGGCACTGCGCCCGGCCAGGCTGCGCACCTCGCTCGCCACCACCGCAAAGCCCCGGCCTTGCTCGCCCGCGCGGGCTGCCTCCACCGCGGCGTTCAGCGCGAGGATGTTGGTCTGGAACGCGATGGAGTCGATCACGCCGATGATGTCGGAGATCTTCTGCGACGAGGCATTGATGCCGTGCATGGTGTCCACCACCTGCGCCACCACTTCACCGCCCTGCACGGCCACGGTGCTGGCATTGGCGGCCAGTTGGCTGGCCTGCTGGGCACTGTCGGCGTTCTGGCGCACGGTGGCGTTGAGCTGCTCCATGGACGCGGCGGTTTCTTCCAGCGCGCTGGCCTGGCTCTCGGTGCGGGCCGACAGGTCGGTGTTGCCCTGGGCAATCTGCACGCTGGCGGTGGCCACGCTTTCTGACCCGCTGCGCACGTTGCGCACCACCTGTGTGAGTTGTGTGCGCATCTGCTGCAACGCCTCCAGCAACTGACCCACCTCGTTGGAGCCATGGGCAATGGGTGCGCCGCTCAGGTCCCCCTGTGCCACGGCGCGTGACAGCGCCACGGCCTGCGACAGCGGCCCGGTCATGGAGCGCACAAACACCAGCGCCATCGCACTGGTGGCCGACAGCGTGATGACCAGGGCCAGCGCCACCCACAGCAGATTGCGCTGCAGCCCCGCCACGCGCGCCTGCAGCGCCTGGTCCAGGCTGGTCATGGACAGGTTGTTGAGCGCGTTCAGCGCCTCGATGGTGCGGGTGAACGCGTCAAAGTAATCCTTGGACGGCAGCTGCAGCTCCGTGGCGTTGAGGATGTCGCGCTCCACCATCTGCAGCGACTGCTGGATCTGCCCTTGCACGGCCTGCACGCTGCTGCCCAGCGCGCGCTGCAGCTCGGAATTGCCCTGCAAAGCGCGATCTAGCCCCCGGAAGGTGTCGCCCTGCAGCTCGGCCACGCGCTGCTGCAGCACCAGCAGCTGGCCCTTGCCCTGGGGCGTGAGCTCGCGCTTGCCCAAGGCGCTGGCGCCCTGGGCGCGCAGCATGCCCAGCTTTTCCCCCAGCATGGGGGCTTGGGCCAGCGACGCCTGCACCAGCGCGTGGGTGTCGGCCTCGGGGTCGATCTGCAGGCCATAGGCATGCACCAGCGCCTCGTTGAGCTGCAGCAGCGCCGCGATGAGCTGGGTGTGCTGCGCCGTGCTTTGCACCTGTTCGATGCTGCGCGCGGCCACGGCCTGTTCCAGGGTGCGCCAGGTCTGCTGCGCCTGGGTCCAGGCCGCCATCTGCGCCGCAGGCACCTTGGCGGCGGCAAAGCGGGCGCTCACGTCGTCCAGGGCGGTGTTGACCGCATCGCGCGCGGCGGGGCGGCGCGC
>NZ_JADHVT010000016.1 GCF_016783915.1 Acidovorax sp. | reverse complement strand
CGAATCCACCGGCGCCAACCAGATCAACCGCCGTGACCTGACCCGCGAAGTGGCGGTGAACGCCAACGTGTCCCAGCGCTCGGCGGGTGAAGTCTCGAATGACATCAAAAAGGCACTGGAGACCGTGACCTTCCCGCCCGGCTATCGCTACCAGTTTGGCGGCTCCACCAAGAACATGGCCGAGTCGTTTGGCTACGCCATCTCGGCCTTGGCCATGGCGATCATCTTCATTTACATGATCCTGGCCAGCCAGTTCAAGAGCTTTTTGCAGCCTCTGGCGCTCATGACCTCGCTGCCGCTCACGCTCATCGGCGTGGTGCTGGCGCTGCTGATGTTCCGCTCCACGCTGTCGATGTTCTCCATCATCGGCGTGGTGATGCTCATGGGTCTGGTGACCAAGAACGCCATCTTGCTGGTGGACTTTGCGATCCGTGCCCGCGAGGAACACGTGAATGACCAGGGCCAGACCGTGCCCGGTCTGCCCCGCGCCGACGCGCTGCTGCTGGCCGCCCGCGTGCGGCTGCGCCCCATCCTCATGACCACGCTGGCCATGATTTTTGGCATGGTGCCATTGGCGTTTGCGTTGTCCGAAGGGTCCGAACAGCGCGCGCCCATGGGCCAGGCCGTGATTGGCGGGGTCATTACCTCTTCCTTGTTGACCCTGGTGGTGGTGCCGGTGGTGTATTGCTATATGGACGACTTGGCCCAGTGGGCCCTTCGCAAGATGGGACGCGCCCCGGCAGCGCCTAAAATCGAAGGTTTGTCCTGATCGCCCCGATCGGCCTTGCATCTGCCCCACGGAGAAATCCCATGAACCTGCCCCTGAACACGTCCGCCAACATCAGCGATCCCATCGCCCAGGCCCGCTACAACATGATCGAGCAGCAGATCCGCCCCTGGAATGTGCTCGACGCCGACGTGCTGGACCTGCTGGCCGTGGTGCGCCGCGAAGACTTTGTGCCCCCGGCCTACCGCAGCCTGGCCTTCATGGACATCGAAGTGCCCCTGCTGGGCGACGACGCGGAAGAGGCCGTGCGCAAGGGCCACAGCATGCTGCAGCCGCGTGTGGAAGCGCGCATCCTGCAAGACCTGCAGATCAAGCCGACCGACCGCGTGCTGGAAATCGGCGCGGGCTCGGGCTACATGGCCGCTCTGCTGGCCGCCCGCGCCGAACGTGTGGTGTCCCTCGAAATCCACCCCGAGCTGGCCGAAATGGCCCGCGAGAACCTGCGCGATGCGGGTGTTCACAACGCCGACGTGCGCCAGGCCGATGGTGCCCGCGATGCCATTCCCGATGGCCCATTTGACGTGATCGTGCTCAGCGGCTCTGTGGCCGAAGTGCCCAGCCACCTGCTGCCCCTGCTGCGCGACGGTGGCCGCCTGGGCGCCATCGTGGGCGGTGAACCCGTGATGCGTTTCACCCTGACCCGCCGCACTGGCGACCGCTTTGAGACCACATCGCCGTGGGACACCATCGCGCCGCGCCTGGTGAACTTCCCCGAGCCCTCTGGCTTCACTTTCTGACCCCCTGCCCTTCGGTTGCCTTCGGAGTTTTGCATGATCGATCACGTCCGCCCCGCCCAGCTGCCCGCCTGGTTTGCCGCCGCACCTGAAGGCAGCCAGCCCCTGGTGCTGGACGTGCGTGAGCCTTGGGAGCTGCAGACCGCCAGCGTGCGCGCCGACGGGTTTGAGCTGGTGGCCATCCCCATGGGAGAGCTGCCCGCGCGGCTGGCCGAGCTGGAGCCCGCCCGCCAGGCGCAACGCCCCATCGCCTGCCTGTGCCACCACGGCGCCCGCAGCCTGCGCGTGGCCTCGTTCTTGCAGCACCACGGGTTCGAGCATCTGGCCAACATCACCGGCGGGATTGACGCCTGGTCGCACGAAAGCGATCCGGCGGTACCGCGCTACTGACGCCCTTGTGGTTGATGGACCGTTGTTGATGGACCGCACTTGCCGCACCCATGCCCCAGTGCTGCCCGCCGCTGCCCACCCCGATTCGATTCGCAGACTCTTCCGAAGGACCCGCAATGACACCGTTTAGGCCCCTGTCCCTGTCCATCCTGACCCTGGCGCTGGGTGCAGCGCTGTGTGCACCAGCCCAGGCCCAAAGCCTGCTGCAGCTGGTGGAATCGGCCCGCACCTATGACACGGCCTGGCAGTCGACGCGTGCGCAGCTGGACGCCGCAGCCCGCCGTGCTGACCAGGCCCGCGCCGGCCTGCTGCCTTCCGCCGCACTCACCGGGGGCCTCACCCGCTCCAACGTGGAGCTGACCAAACCCAAGATCGAGAACACCGGCACGGCACAGACCGTGGGGGTCAATGCCTCCCAGCCGCTGTACCGGCCTGCCAACCGCATCACGCTGGAACAAGGCCAACGCGGCGTAGACGTGGCCCAGGCCCAGCTGGATGCCGCCACCCAAGACCTGCTGGTGCGGGTGAGCCAGGCTTACTTCGACGTGCTGGCTGCGCAAGACACCCTGACCTTTGTGCAGGCCCAGAAGGCCGCCGTGTCCGAGCAGCTGGCCTCTGCCAAGCGCAATTTCGAGGTCGGCACCACCACGGTGACCGATTCGCGTGAAGCCCAGGCCCGCTACGACCTGGTGATTGCCCAGGAGATTGCCGCCGAGAACGACCTGCGAGTCAAGCGCCTGGCACTGGACCAGCTGGTCGGCATCGCTGGCACCAAGCCGCAGCCCCTGGCACTGCCAGTGCAACTGCCTGGCGTAGTGCCGGACAACCTTGCCACCTGGGTAGACACCGCCCGCGACCAGCAGCCCGGCGTGCGCCAGGCCGCCATTGCGCTGGACATTGCGCGGCTGGAGACCAAAAAAGCCGAAACCGGGCACCTGCCCACGGTGGACCTGCAGGCGGGTTACAACGTCACGCGCAACCTGCACGGCACCATCACCTCGCCCGGCGTCACGGCCCGCAGCAATGCCGCCAGCGTGGGCGTGGCGCTGAACTTGCCCCTGTTTGCAGGCTTTGCCGTGCAAAACCGCGTGAAGGAAACCCTGGCCCTCGAAACCAAGGCCGAGGCCGACCTCGAAACCGCCCGCCGCAACGTGGCCCAGGCCACGCGCGCGGCGTTCTACGGCGTGCAGTCCGGCCAGGGCCAGGTGCAGGCCCTGGAAGCGGCCGAAGCCTCCAGCCAGAGCGCGCTGGACGCCAACAAGCTGGGCTACCAGGTGGGTGTGCGCATCAACATCGACGTGCTCAACGCCCAAAGCCAGCTCTACCAGACCAAGCGTGACCTGGCCCAGGCCCGCTACAACGTGCTGCTGGGCGGGCTCAAGCTGCGCCAGGCGGCAGGCACGCTGTCGCAGCAGGACATCGAAGCGGTCAACGCACTGCTGGCCAAGTAATGGGTCCTTGCACCCCGCGCCGGGGTGCATCCCGTGCATGAATTGCTGAGGCCTAGTGCAGGCCGCCCTCAGGCTGCACCAGTGCCACAATCGCACGCGCCGTGGCCTGCGCAGCCCCTCGGTGCGTGGCCGCGAACCGGGTGGCCCGCTCGCTGGCCTGTTCGTGGGCGCGGGCGTCCCCCGCCAGCGCTGCAGCCTGTGCCATTCCTTGTGCCAGGTCGGGCACCCGCTGGGCTGCCCCCGCCGCGCACGCCAGTTCGGCTGCCTCGGCAAAGTTGAAGGTGTGCGGGCCCAGCACCACGGGGCAACCGCAGGCAGCGGCCTCGATCAGGTTCTGGCCGCCCAGTGGGGCGAAGCTCCCGCCCAGCAAAGCCACATCGGCCAGGCCGTAATACAGCGCCATTTCACCGATCGAGTCCCCCAGCCACACGTCAGCGGCCGCAGGTGCCGCAGCCCAGGTGCTGCGGCGCGACACCGACAGACCGGCCCGCTGCAGCAGCTGGTGGACCTCGTCAAACCGCTGCGGGTGGCGCGGCACGATGAGCCATTGCACGGGGGAAAGATCCCCACCAGATGCTTCACTATTGATAGCTGCCAAGGCATGATCCACTAGCGCTTGGGGCGATTTTTTCCGTATTTTCTGGATCTGCTCCAGCCACATGGCCTCCTCGCCCTCGCGGCTGCTGGCCAGCAAGACCACCGGGCGGCCGGTGCGCGCGCGCCACTCGCGGCCCCGCTCCAGCAGCTGAGCGTCGGGCACCACGTCAAACTTGAGGTTGCCCAGCACACCACGCACCGGCGCGCCTATGGCCGCGAGCCGCGTGGCGTCTTCCTGCGTCTGGGCCCAGACTGCCGTCAGGCCGCCATACGCAGGACGTGCCAGGGCTGACAGGCGCTGCGCCTTGCGCAGCGATATCTCGTTGAAGCGCGCATTGGCCAGCACCAGCGGAATGCGCCGCTGCCGGCAGCCCGCCACCAGGTTGGGCCATACCTCGGTTTCCATCAGGATACCGATGGCCGGGCGGAACTTGCGCAAAAACCGACCCACGGCGCCCGGCGTGTCCCAGGGCTGCCACACCTGCACGTCGCCAGGCAGCAGCAGCTTTTCGCCCTCGGCCCGCCCTGTGGCGGTGCCGTGGGTGAGCAACAGGCGCATGCCCGGCAGCTGTTCACGCAACTGGGCCAGCAAGATGGCGGCGGCACGGGTTTCGCCCAGCGACACGGCATGCACCCACACAAACCGCCCCAGCGGGTCGGTGCTGCTGTGGGGCATCAGGCTGTCGATGGGGGCCGGGTAGCGGCCAAAGCGCTCTCCCACCGCGTAGGCGTAGCCCGGCTCGGCCACTGCACGGCGGCGCAGCTTGCGGCGCAGCAGCGGCTGCGCGCTCCAGGTCAGCAGCGAATACAGGGCCCGCGCGGCGTTCATGCGGGCACAGACAGGCTCAGCACACCACCCGCCCAGCCGCTGTCGCTGCGCTGTGCCCAGACGATGCAGGGCGCGTCACCCGGCGCAGCCACCACACAGCGGCCACCGGGCGCCCAGAAGGCGCTGCGCCCCGCACTCACGTAGCCACCGGAGGTGCCGCTGTAGTTGGCCGCGAGTACGGCCATGTCATGGTCACGCGCGTAGCCTTCCAGCATGGCCGATTCGGCCGCATAGGCCTTTTCAGAGATCAGCACGCCCGCCGCATACAGGGCCGCGCCCGCCCCGCGGGCCGCCTGGGCATGCTCGGGATGGGTGATGTCGGCGCACACGGCCAGTGCCGTGGGCTCGCCGGCCACCAGTTGCACCTGCGCGTCGTCCGTGCCCGCGCTGGCAAATTGCTCTTCGCTGTCGTGCAGATGGCGCTTGCGGTACAGCGCCACGCTGCCGTCCGGCCCCAGCAGCCAGGCACCAATGGCGGGCAATGCGCCCTGCTGCGCAGGCTCAGCCGGAGCACCCACCACCAGGGCCATGCCATGGCTTTGGGCGGCCTGGCGCAGGGCCAGCAGCACGGGGTGGTCGGCCGTCAGTACATGGTCTGCCATGAGCGCGGGCTCATAGCCCATGAGCGACAGCTCCGGGAACTGCAGCAGTTGCACGCCCTGGTGGGCGGCAGCCCGCACGCAGGCCAGGTGCGTTTGCAGATTGCGCTCCAAGTCGCCCGGCGCCGACGGCGTCTGGGCGGCAGCAACACACAGGGGGGTGGAGAGCGACAGCATCGGGCGTGCGGCAGCCAATATCAGTGGCTGGCTGCGCCCACATGGGCGTCGGGCTTGACCCGATGCAGCAGCGCCAGCATGGCGGCCTCGATGCGGGCCAGGGCTTCGGGCGTGTGGCCCTCGAAGCGCAGCACCAGCACGGGGGTGGTGTTGCTGGCGCGGATCAGGCCAAAGCCATCGGGCCAGTCCACGCGCAAGCCGTCGATGCTGCTGATGGCGGCGGGCGCGGCAAAGGTCTCTGCGGCCAGGGCCTGCAGCTCGGCCGTCAGGCGGTGTGGCTCGCCTTCTGCACAGGCCACATTCAGCTCGGGGGTCGAAAAGCTGGTGGGCAGCGCGTTCAGCACGGCGCTCGGGTCGCTGCTGCGGCTCAGGATCTCCAGCAGGCGGCAGCCGGCATAGGTACCGTCGTCAAAGCCGTACCAGCGCTCCTTGAAGAAGATGTGGCCGCTCATCTCGCCACCCAGGGGAGAGTTCGTCTCCTTCATGCGCGCCTTGATCAGCGAGTGGCCGGTCTTGTACATCACCGGCACGCCACCGGCCGCTGCAATGGCGGGCGCCAGGCGCTGGGTGCACTTCACGTCGAAGATGATGTCGCCGCCGGGCACGCGCGAGAGCACATCTTGCGCAAACAGCATCATTTGCCGGTCAGGAAAGATGTTAGTGCCTTCCTTGGTCACGATGCCCAGGCGGTCGCCGTCGCCGTCAAACGCCAGGCCCAGCTCGGCGTCGCTGGCCTTCAGGGCGTTGATCAGGTCACGCAGATTTTCGGGTTTGCTCGGGTCGGGGTGGTGATTCGGGAAGTTGCCGTCCACCTCCGAGAACAGCTCGATCACCTCGCAGCCCAGCGCACGGAAGATGGCGGGGGCCGACGCGCCGGCAATGCCGTTGCCGCAGTCCACCACGATCTTGAGCGGCCGGGCCAGCTTCACATCGCCCACGATGCGCTCGCGGTACGCGGGCAGCACGTCCACATGGCGGACCGAGCCGCCGGGCAGCAGTCGCCAGCTTTCTTGCTCCATGGTGCTGCGCAGGGCCTGGATCTCATCGCCATAGATGGCGCGGCCGTTCAGCACCATCTTGAAGCCGTTGTAGTCCTTGGGGTTGTGGCTGCCGGTGACCTGGATGCCGCTGTTGCACAGCGTGCTGGCCGCAAAGTACAAGAGGGGCGTGGTGACCAGGCCCACGTCGATCACCTCGATGCCCGCCTCCACCAGCCCCCGGATCAGCGCCGCAGACATGGCGGGGCCCGACAGGCGTCCATCACGCCCCACTGCCACGGTGGTCTGCCCTTCCGCGCGGGCAGCCGTGCCAAAGGCCCGGCCCAGGCCCAGGGCCACGTCTTCGTTCAGGGTGGACGGCACGATGCCGCGGATGTCATAGGCTTTGAAGATGGCGGGGGTTGGTTGCACGCAGGGGGGCCTTTCGCGATGGGGTTGAAAAGTCCGCTGCATTGTAGGCGGCCCCCTCGGGGGCCTTTGTCAGCGGATGCCGCGCTGCGCAGATAAGTGCCCGGTAGCCGCTGCAGGCACAGGTCCGAAAATGGCCAGTAGCGTGGAGCAAGGCTCCTATGATCTGGCCCATGACCCTGACCGCATCATCCCAGTCCATCTCTGCTGATGCGGCTTCCGACGAAGGCCGCTACCTGGCACTGCAGGCGCGCGACGCGCGGTTTGACGGGCATTTTTTCACCGGGGTGACCTCCACCGGCATCTACTGCCGCCCCGTGTGCGCCGTACGCACGCCCCGGCGCGAGAACTGCCGCTTTTTTGTGCTGGCCGCGCAGGCTGAAAACGCGGGCTTTCGCCCCTGCCTGCGCTGCCGGCCCGAGCTGGCGCCGCAGGCGCTGGTGTGGTCGGTGCAGGACGCCAGTGGCATCCTGGTGCAGCAGGCCGTGCGCCTGCTGGATGCGCCCGACCTGTGGCAGGCCCCGTCCGCGCCGGGAGATGGCAGCGCCACCGTGGCCCGGCTGGCCGAGCGCCTGGGCGTGAGCGACCGGCACCTGCGCCGCATTTTTGAGGCGGCCCTGGGCGTATCGCCGCTGCAATATCTGCAGACGCGGCGCTTGCTCACGGCCAAGCAGCTGCTCACCGACACCACCATGCCCGTGACGCAGGTGGCACTGGCCAGCGGGTTCGCCAGCGTGCGCCGTTTCAATGCCGCCTTTGTGGGGCACTACGGGCTCAACCCCACCCAGCTGCGGCGCAACGGCGGTGGCAGCGCCGCAGCAAGCGCAGGGGGCACCAGCGCCGTGCGCCTGGCGTGGCGCCCGCCGCTGGATGTGGCTGCGCTGCTGGCCTTTTTTGAAAAGCGGCAGTTCCACGGCGTGGAGTGTGTGGTGCATGGTGCGGACGGCCCCGGCCTGCGTCGCACCGTGCGGTTGCCCAGCACTTGCACGGGCCTGTCGCAAGAAACCACGGGCTGGCTGAGCGCCCGCTTTGACGTAACGCGCCACCAGGTGCTGCTGCAGACCAGCGACAGCCTGTACCCCGTGCTGCCGCTCATCATCCGCCGCGTGCGCGCCATGCTGGACCTGGACGCCGACCCCGCGGCCATCAACACCGTGCTGCACGCGCACTTCCCGGAGGGTGACGGCCTGCGTGTGCCCGGGGCGTTTGACGGTTTTGAGCTGGCCGTGCGCGCCGTGCTGGGGCAGCAGATCACCGTAGCCGCCGCACGCACGCTGGGCCAGCGGCTGGTGGAGCGGCTGGGCGAGCCTATCGCCACGCCCTGGCCAGAGCTGCACCGGCTGTTCCCCACCGCCGCCACCCTGGCCCACGCGGATGGAGACACGCTGGGCCAGTTGGGCATCGTGCGCCAGCGGCAGGCGGCCATTGTGGCGCTGGCCCGCGCGGTGGACAGTGGCGCCCTGGCCCTGAATGCAGGCGCCGACGTGCCCAGCACCACCACAGCCCTGTGCGCACTGCCTGGCATTGGCGACTGGACGGCGCAGTACATCGCCATGCGGGTGCTGCGCTGGCCTGACGCCTTCCCGGCGGGTGACGTGGCCCTGCACAAGGCGCTGGGGGTGCAGCAGCACAAGAACCCGGCACGCGCGGCGCTGGAGGCCTCCCAAGCCTGGCGCCCCTGGCGCAGCTACGCGGTACTGCGCGCCTGGGCCGCTGGTGTCAGCAGTGTGGCCCTGGCCAAGGGTACAGAACCCCGTTTACTACCAAAACAATAGCACCCCAGGCAATCAGCACTGGCGCATCGTGCTGATCTCCATCAAAAACGACACACACAACTCTCTGGAGACCTCCCGGCATGCAGTTTCACCCCCTCACCGTGCAGGCACGGGCCGACACCTCGCTGGGGCCCGTGCGGCTGGCGGCCTCGCCCGCTGGCCTGTCGGGCGTCTGGTTTGAGGGCCAGCGCCACGAACCTACCGCCCAGTTGCACGGCCCCGACGCCTGGGCCATCGGGCCAGGCGACCACCCCGTGCTGCGAGAGGCCGCCCGTCAGCTGCAGCAATACCTGGGCGGGCAACGCCTGCATTTCGAACTGCCTCTGGACCTGTCGGGTGGCACGGCTTTTCAGCAGTCGGTGTGGCGTGCGCTGCTGCAGATAGACCGGGGCCAGACCATCAGCTATGGCGCGCTGGGCCTCCAGCTGGGCAACCCCAGCGCGGTGCGGGCGGTGGGTGCCGCCGTGGGTCGCAACCCGCTGAGCGTGGTGGTGCCCTGCCACCGTGTGCTGGGTGCCAACGGCAGCCTGACCGGCTATGCAGGCGGCCTCGATCGCAAGAGGGCTTTGCTGACGCTGGAGAATGCACCCCTTTTTGCCGCCGCAGCCCATCCCATGGAAGCCACCGCATGAACAGCCCCGCCACCCGGCCCGTCTCCGCCTGGATCGGAGAATTCATCCTGCTGGCTGCACTGTGGGGCGCGTCGTTCCTGTTCATGCGCCTGGGGGCGTCCGACTTTGGCCCCTTGCCCACTGCCGGGCTGCGGGTGGCGCTGGCCACGGTGTTCCTGTGGCCCATCATGCTGCGGCAGGGGCACTGGCCCGCTCTGCGCCAGCACTGGCGGCCCATCCTGTTTGCGGGGGTCATCAACTCGGCGATTCCGTTTTCGCTGTTCTCCTGGGCGGTGCTGCACATTGCCACCGGCCTGACCTCGATCCTCAACGCCACGGTGCCGCTGTTCGGTGCCCTGATCGCCTGGGTGTGGCTGGGCGACCGCATCAACCGTCTGCGCTGGGTGGGGCTGGCTTTGGGTTTTCTGGGTGTGGCCCTGCTGGCCTGGCGCGCACCGGCCGGTACCGGGTTCAAGACCGACCACGCCCACTGGGCCATTGCGGCGTGCCTGCTGGCGTCGGCGTTCTACGGTGTGTCGGCCAGTTTCGCGCGGCGCCACCTCACGGGGCTGCCACCGCTGGCCACGGCCGCTGGCAGCCAGCTGGGTGCCGCGCTCGGCCTGGCCCTGCCCACGCTGTGGCTGTGGCCGGCCCAGATGCCGGGCCCGCGCGCCTGGGGTGCCATCGTGGCGATTGCCGTGCTGTGCACCGGAATTGCCTACATCCTGTACTTTCGCCTCATCGAACACGCGGGCCCCAGCCGTGCGCTGGCCGTGACCTTCATCACCCCGGTGTTTGCCGTGCTGTACGGCACGCTGTTCCTGGGCGAGACCATTACGCCGTGGATGGTGGGCTGCGCGCTGGTGATCGTGTGCGGCACGTTGTTGTCAACCGGGCTTATCAGGACGGGTCGCGCCGCCGCCGCATCGTCAGAACGGGCCTAAACTTGCTACATGGGTTTTTTATCGGGTGCACGCCTTCTGACCACATGCGGCGCAGGCTGCGACACGCCCCCGCTCCCGATTCCGGCCCACGCCGCCGTACTGCGAGCCCGCAGACACGCCGCAGCCTTCCGCCCAGCCCAGGCAAACCAAGGAAAACGCCATGGGTAACGCCACGCTGCTGGCAGGCACCGCCGTCATGCTGCTGCTGCTCGTGCTGGTCTGGCTCTCGCCGCAGGAATCTCTCCACCCGTCGCGGCGCACCCTGATCCTGCTGGGGGTGGCGGGGGGTGTTGTCTCCATCGCCGCCTTTGAGACCCTGCGCTGGAACGCGCCAGAACTCAACATCGTGGCTTACCCCACCGCCACGGCCTTCATGGCACTGTTTTTTGGCGTTCCCGCTGCGGCCATCACCGCCTTGCTGACCTTGCAGGCAGCGCTCTGGGCAGACACCTCAGCCGCCTTGTCCGCCACCACCGTGCTAGGAAGCGCGCTCACCTCGGGCTGGGCCTGGCGAAAACTTGGCGCACGCTGGCATTGGCCCGAATGGGCGCCGCTGGCTGGCCTGACCATCACACTGCCGCTGGTGGTTTCGCTGGCTATAGCAGCTACCGGTGCGGCCGAGGGAGGTGCCAACAACTTGCACTGGCACCACGGCGCAGGGGTGCTGATGCTCGGGATCGGCTGGCTGGTGATTGCCAGCAAAGCCCGCGCCGAGCTGGCGCGTAGCAACATCCAGCAGACGCTGGGTGAGCAAGAGCAACAGTTGCGCCTGGCGCTGGATGCTTTGGGTGGCGGCCGCTGGGAATGGGACGTGGTCGAGCGCCGGTTTATCTGCGATGGACGCTTTTACGAGGCATACGGCATCTCCGGTGCAGATGCGAAGTCACCCGACTTGTGGCAACGCTGGTACGCCCGGCGTCACCCGCTGGATGCCGAGCGCAATGCCGCCAAGCTGGCACGTGCCATGGACGGGCTGGAGGAAAGCTATGAGGCCGAGTTCCGCGTGATGAACACCCAGGGCCAGTGGCGCTGGCTGATGTCGCGCGGTGCCGTGGCGCGGCGCGACGCCCAGGGTCGCCCAACCAGCATGATCGGCATGGACGTGGACATCACCGCCCACCGCGAGGTCGAGGAGGCCCTGCAGTCGGCCGAGGCCAAGTACACCACCTTCTACCAGACGCTGCCCGACCCGGCGGGCATCACCCGCATTGCCGACGGACGCTATATCGATGTGAACCCGGCGTTCTGCGAGCTGCTGGGCTTCACGCGCGAGGAGGTTCTGGGTCACACCTCGTCCGAGCTGCATATCTGGGCCAACGAGCACGAGCGCAAGCGGCTTCTGGACACCTACCAGAGCGAGGGCAAGGTGGACCGGTTGCCCCTGATCGCGCAAAACAAAGGGGTGCAGGTTCCGGGCCTGATGTCGGCACGCTCTGTGCTTGTGAATGGCGAAAACTGCTTTGTTTTCGTTTTCCACGACATGACCGAAGCCCAACGCACCAGCGACGAACTTCGGGCGCTCTACAACCAGCTGCAGCAAGCCGGCCGACTGGCCCGGCTGGGCGCGTGGGAGGACGAGCGCGGCCGAGGCCTGGTGTACTGGTCGGACATGTGTTTTGACATCCACGGCCTGTCCCCCAACCAGCCCCCGCCCAGCGACTACATCGACCGCCATGTGGCCCCGCAGTACCGCGAGCCGCTGCGCGAAAAATTCCGTCAGAGCATCCGTTCTCGCGCCGAATGGAGCATGGAGATGGAGGTCTATCATGCCGATGGCCACCTGCTGTGGGTGCGCGCGCGTGGTGAGCCCGTGATCGAAAACGGCCGCGTGGTCAAGGTGCGCGGCGTGATGCAGGACATCGACGAGGCCAAACGCGCCGAACAGCGTCTGCGCCAGTCCGAAGAGCGTTTCTCGCGCATCTTCCATCTCATGCCCTACCCCATGGGCCTGTCGCACCGCAGCGACGGCCGCTACGTGGACCTCAACCCCGCCTGGGTCGAGATACTGGGCATTCCCCGTGAAGAGGCCATCGGCCGCACGGCGGTGGAGTTGGGCATCTTCACGGCCGAAGACCGCCAGCGCCTGATGGAGCAGGTCAGCCGGACCGGCCAGCTCAGCGACTACGAAGTGCCCCTGAACGTGCGCAACGGCCCCCGGCTCACCGTGCTGCAATCCATGCGCGCCATCGATTTCGACGGAGAACCCTGCTGGCTGTTTTCGGTGCACGACATCACCGACCGCAAGCGCAACGAGGTGCAGGTGCGCGAACGCGAGGCCCTGCTCTCGCTGACCATCTCCGCCGCAGCGCTGGGCCTGTGGGACTGGGACCTGCAGACCGGCCTGGTGACAGGCGACCGGCGCTGGCGTGCGATGCGAGGACTACCGGTGACAGGCGACACCTCGGCAGCCGTGCAATGGACCACGGCCATCGCCCCTGACGATATCGACCGCATCACCATCGAGCTGTCGCGCCACTCCGCCCACCTGGGCACGCCGTTCGACGCCACCTGGCGTCTGAACCAGCCCAACGAGCCGGTGCGCTGGGTGCGCAACCTGGGCAAGATCGTGGGCTTTGACGAGCAAGGCCGCCCTGCACGCATGCTGGGCGTCGCCATTGACGTGACCCCCCAGCGCGAGCAGGAGGTGATGCTGCAACGCCTGGCGCTGTACGACGCACTGACCGGCCTGCCCAACCGCGTGCTGCTGGCACGCAAGCTGCAGGAATGCATGGCCCAGGCCCGCGACACCGGCAAGCAGCTGGGCGTGGCCTATCTCGACCTGGATGGCTTCAAGCCCGTCAATGACCGCCTGGGCCACGGTGCGGGCGACCGCCTGCTGGTGGTGGTGGCCGGGCGGCTCACGCGGGCACTGCAGCCTCTGGACACGGTGGCCCGGCTGGGAGGCGACGAGTTCGTGATCCTCATGCCCGGCCTGGACTCGGTAAACGACTGCGAACGCATGCTGGAGCGTGTGATGGAAAGCGTCTCGGCCCCCTACACGCTCGACACCGAGCGCGTGGTCGTCACGGCCAGCATTGGCTACACCATCTTCCCGCAGGACGACGCCGACGCCGACACCTTGCTGCGCCATGCCGACCAGGCCATGTATGCGGCCAAGCAAGCGGGGCGCAACCGTTTTCACCAGTTCGACGCCGCCCAGGAGCGTGCCGTGCAGCTGCTGCGCGCCCAGGGGCACTACCTGCGCGAGGCGCTGGCGCAAGCGCAGTTCACCCTGTACCTGCAGCCCAAGGTGGACATGCGCAGTGGCTCGGTGGTGGGCGCTGAGGTGCTTTCACGCTGGCAGCACCCCGAGAGGGGCCTGGTGCCGCCCGGTGAATTCTTGCCGCTGCTGGAGGGCACCGAGCTGGAGATCAGCTTTGGCGAATGGGTGGCCGAGGCCGCGCTCACAGTTCTGGAGCAGTTGCAGGACCGCGGCATGCCCATGCCGCTGAGCATCAATATTGCCGCCCAGCACCTGCAGCAACCAGACTTTGCCAACTGGGTGGCCAGCTGCCTGGCCCGCCACCCAGGTGTGCCCGCGCACCTGGTCGAGATCGAGATCACCGAAAGCGCCGCCCTGTACGACCTGAGCGCCGTCGCCGACACCCTGAACGCCCTGCGCGCCATGGGCGTGACGGTGGCGCTGGACGACTTTGGCACCGGCTATTCGTCGCTGACGTACCTGCGCCGCCTGCCCATGGACACGCTCAAGATCGACCAGAGCTTTGTGCACGGCATGATGGGCGACCCGGGGGATCTGGCCATCGTGCAGGGTGTGATCGGCCTGGCACGCTCGTTCGGTTACCGGGTGATCGCCGAAGGGGTGGAAACCGTCGAACAGGGGCAGATGCTGCTGCAGCTGGGCTGCCTGCAGGCGCAGGGCTACTGCATTGCCCGGCCCATGCCGCTGGAGGATTTCATCGGCTGGACGCCGACCTGGCAGCCACCTGCGGGGTGGCAACGGAACCGGCCGGTTTGAAAAACACTGAAATTCCGGTCAGGCGCCAGTGCTATATGCCTGACTAGCTATGCTTTTGATAGTTTCAAAGGGTATCCAGTGAATATCGGAGACGAGCATTGAACATCCGCGAACTCTGCGCCGAAGACCTCGCCCCCCTGCTCGGGCTGTACACCCAACTGCACGAATACGACGACCCCTTACCCGCGGCCCCCGAGGTGCAAGCCGTGTGGGCCGAGGCGCTTGCCAATCCACGCATTCGGTACTTTGGGGGGTGGGACGCGGGCCTATTGGTCTCGTCTTGCACGCTCACCGTCATACCCAACCTCACCCGCGCATGCAGACCCTATGGCGTCATCGAGAACGTCGTGACGCACTCGACCCATCGCGGCCAGGGCCGGGGCCACGCCCTGTTGCAGCACGCCCTCGCCCACGCGTGGCGGGAGCGCTGCTACAAGGTCACGCTGATGACCGGCCGCAAAGACGAAAACACCCTGCGCTTTTACGAGCAAGCCGGGTTTGACCGGCATGGCAAACAGGCCTTTTTCGCCAGACCTCCGCATTGATTTGGCAGGCCAGGCACTGCGCTTTGGGTGCCGCGCCGCGCTGCCAACTCATCCCACCAAATCCTTCACCTGCTGCAACGCCGCTGGGTCTTCCATCGTCGTCAGGTCGCCCGGATCGCGCCGCTCGGCCACGGCCTGCAGGGCCCGGCGCAGCAGTTTGCCGCTGCGGGTCTTGGGCAGCACCGTCACAAAGTACACGCGCGACGGCCGCGCCACGGCGCCGAGCTGGTGGTCCACCTGCTTCATCACCTCGCCTTCGAGCTTGAGGCGTGCAGCATCGTCAGTGAGGCCCGAGGCATCGCGCGCCACGGCAAATGCCATGGCGACCTGGCCCTTGAGGCTGTCGGCCACACCCACCACGGCCACTTCAGCGATGTTGGGGTGGGAGGCAATGCTCTCCTCGATCTCGCGCGTGCCCAGGCGGTGGCCTGCCACGTTGATCACGTCGTCGGTGCGGCCCAGGATGAAGTGGTAGCCGTCGGCATCGCGGATGCCCCAGTCAAACGTGCTGTAGATCAGACGGCCGGGAATGCTCTTCCAGTAGGTGTTCACAAACCGCGCGTCATCGCGCCACACCGTCTGCATGCAGCCGGGGGGCAGCGGGCCTTCGATGGCAACCACGCCCTTCTGGTTGGGCGCTGTCAATTCCTCTCCCGTGGCCTCGTCGATCAGCTTCACGCCGTAGCCGTACATGGCCTTGCCAGGGCTGCCAAAACGAGTAGTTTGCTGCTCTACGCCGTTGGCCAGGGTCAAAATGGGCCAGCCGGTTTCGGTCTGCCAGTAGTTGTCGATGATGGGCACGGCCAGCGCGTCGCTGATCCACTGGGCCGTGGGCTCGTCCAGCGGCTCGCCCGCCAGCCACAGGGCCTTGAGGCTTTTCACGTTGTATTTGGCCAGGTAGGCCGGGTCCTGCTTCTTCAGCACCCGCACCGCCGTGGGGGCCGAGAACATGTGCGTGACCTGGTACTTCTCGACGATGCTCCACCACACGCCCGCATCGGGCCGCGTGGGCAGGCCCTCGTACATGATGGTGGTCATGCCCGCGATCAGCGGGCCGTAAACGATGTAGCTGTGGCCCACCACCCAGCCGATGTCGCTGGTTGCAAAGTACACATCGCCCGCCTTGGCGTCAAAGATGTGCTTCATGCTTGCCGCCAGCGCCACCGTGTAGCCGCCTGTATCGCGCTGCACCCCCTTGGGCTTGCCGGTGGTGCCGCTGGTGTACAGCGTGTAGCTGGGGTGGGTGGATTCCACCCATTCGCAGGGCACCACGGTGTTCAGGTGCTGCTCTCGCAGCGGCGCCCATTCGTGGTCGCGGCCTGCCTGCAGGTGCATGGGAGCCAGGCCCCGGTTCACCATCAGCACGGCGCTGGGCTTGTGTTTGGACAACGCAATGGCTTCGTCCAGCAGCGGCTTGTAGGGCACCACCTTGCCGCCGCGCGAGCCGGCGTCGGCGCTGACCACGGCCACCGGCTCGGCATCTTCAATGCGCGAGGCGAGCGAGCCAGACGCAAAGCCGCCAAACACCACCGAATGCAACGCACCAATGCGCACGCAGGCCAGCATGGCAAACGCGGCTTCTGCAATCATGGGCATGTAGATGAGCACACGGTCGCCCTTCTTCACACCCAGCGACAACAGCACGGCCGCCATGCGCTGCACTTCGGCATGCAGCTCGGCAAAACTGTAGCTGCGTTCGGTGTCGGTTTCTGTCGATATAGCCACCAGCGCTGCCTGGCTGGCGCGCGTGGCCAGGTGGCGGTCTACCGCGTTGTGGCACAGATTGGTGGTGCCGCCCACAAACCATTTCGCAAACGGCGGGTTGCTGTAGTCGCACACCTGCTGAGGAGGCGTCTTCCAGTCGATCAGCTTCGCCTGCTCGCTCCAGAAGGCGTCGCGGTGGTCAATGGACTGGCGGTAGAAGTCGGCGTAGGTGCTGTGTGCGGTCATTGTGGGTGTCTCCTCGGCATCTCTCTCGCCCTGCCAGGACAGCAGGTTTTGAATTCATAATTATTCATGACGGGCTTGCTGCAAACTGACGTAGCCCGCTGTGCCCTGGTAGCGCCGAGCCACATCGCGGCAGGCATATCAATATGCCAACCTGCGTCACACGGGGCTGTCACACTCCCGGGCCATGCATCAAGAACCGTCCCCAGCTCCCTCGTCGATCTCCTTTGGCGAGGCCTTTCTTTTCTGGCTCAAGCTCGGGTTCATCAGCTTTGGCGGGCCTGCAGGCCAGATCGCCATCATGCACTCCGAGCTGGTGGAACGCCGGCGCTGGATCAGCGAAAACCGCTTCTTGCACGCACTCAACTACTGCATGCTGCTGCCCGGCCCCGAGGCGCAGCAGCTGGCCACCTACATCGGCTGGCTCATGCACCGCACCTGGGGCGGCATCGTGGCCGGGGCACTGTTTGTGCTGCCCTCGCTGTTCATTCTGGTCGGGCTGTCGTGGGTGTACCTGCGCTTTGGCGATGTGCCCGTGGTGGCCGGCATCTTCTACGGCATCAAGCCCGCCGTGACGGCCCTGGTGTTGCATGCGGCGCACCGCATAGGCACAAGGGCGCTCAAGAACGGCTGGATGTGGGCCCTTGCCGCCGCGTCGTTTGTGGCCATCTTTGCGTTCGACACGCCCTTTCCTGCCATCGTGCTGGCTGCCGCCCTGATCGGTTACTTGGGCGCCCAGCGCTGGCCGTCAGTGTTTGCGCTGGGAGGTGGCCACGCAAATGCGCACAAAGGCTATGGCCCGGCGCTGATCGACGACCACACCCCTACCCCCCAACATGCGCGCTTTTCGCGCAGCCACCTGGTCAAGGTACTGGCGGCGGGTTTGGCGCTGTGGCTGGCGGCCATGGGCCTGCTGGTAGCCACCCAGGGCTGGCAAGGCACGCTCACACAGATGGGCTGGTTCTTCACCAAGGCCGCGCTGGTGACGTTTGGCGGCGCCTATGCCGTGCTGCCCTATGTGTACCAAGGCGCGGTAGAGCACTATCAGTGGCTCAGCGGCCCACAGATGATTGACGGCTTGGCACTGGGAGAGACCACACCCGGCCCTCTGATCATGGTGGTGGCATTCGTCGGCTTTGTGGGCGGCTGGCTGCAGCAGGTGTGGGGAGCGGACGCACTGTTTGCAGGCGCTGCAGCGGCTGCCACTGTGGTGACCTTTGTGACCTTCTTGCCCTCGTTCATCTTCATCCTGGCAGGCGGCCCGCTGGTGGAGGCCACACACGGCAAGCTCGGTTTTACCGCGCCACTGTCAGCCATCACCGCCGCCGTGGTGGGCGTGATCCTGAACCTGGCCCTGTTTTTTGCGTACCACCTGCTGTGGCCGCAGGGTTTTGGCGGCCGCTTCGACGCCGTGTCAGCGTTGATCGCCGTGGGCGCGCTGGTGGCGCTGTTCCGCTTCAAGCTGGGCGTCATGCCGCTGCTGGGCGTGTGTGCGTTGGCGGGTCTGGCGGTCAAGCTGGCGGTGCCTTACTTCGCCTGACCGGAAACTGCATGAATCACTATTATTTTGATAGCTACCAGCGCATGAAAATCATGCGCTAGAAGCCAATTTGGCTTAAAAGAGCTATTTGATCAGCCCGAGCACGTCCTTGAACGCCGGGTGCTCGCAGCTGCCCAGCCACTCAAACGCCACCATCTCGGTGGTCACCAGTTCAGCCCCCGCACCAGCCAGGCGGTCAAAGGCGGCGTCGCGGTTGCGTTCGGTGCGCGAGCCGCAGGCGTCGGTCACCACCCACACTTCAAACTCGTCTTCCAGCAGGTCGAGCGCCGTCTGCAGCAGGCAGACATGGGCTTCGCATCCGGCAATCACGATGGTGCCGCGCTCGTCGCCTTGGGCGGTAGCGGGCTTTTGCAGGTGTTTGGGCAGGCTGCGCGCGTTGCCGCCCTGCTGTGGCTTGGTCGGTGGGCGCAGCCATTCGCCCAGGCCTTCTTCGGCAGCGCTGAAGTGCATCTTGGCCAGGGTTTTCTGGCACAACGCACGCAGCGCGGCGTCGTTGGCACCCAGGCGCGAAGGATTTTGCTCGGTGCCCCACACGGGCACGTCCAGCATGCGCGCGATCTCGGCCAGGCGGCGGGCGTTGGCCAGCACAGCGGGGCCCTCAAAGATAGCGGGCATCAGGCGCTCCTGGTAGTCAATCAGGACGAGTTGGGATTCGGTGGCATCAAGCAGCATGGTGTGATGGGTGGTTTGTTGGTGGGGCCACCGACCAGGGCGGCAGCGCTTTCAAAGAGTGGCGCATTGTCGCAGCCCTGCGGGGGTGATTGGCTAGGAGGACGGCAACACCGCACGCACCGCAGCCGCCAGCGGCCCCGCCATGGCCACCGCGTTGCTGGGGTGCGGGATGCAGTCGGTGCTCCACACCTCTCCCACGCCCGCGTCGTGCAGCACCTGCAGCGCATCGCCCGCGAACAGCGCGTGGGTCACGGCCACATCCACCGATGCCGCACCCGCCTGCAGCAGCAGCCGTGCTGCCAACGCCAGCGTACGGCCGGTGCTGGCCATGTCGTCCAGCAACACCACCGCCCTGCCCCGGGCATTGAGCGCGGGCAGCTCGATGGCCACATGGCGGTCACCATGGCGCACCTTGGTGCACACGGCATGGTCAAAACCGTGGCGCGTGGCGGCCTGGGCAATCCACTGGGCGGATTCGCCGTCAGGCCCCACCAGCAAAGCATTAGGGCGGCGCTGGGCAATCAGATCGGCCAGCGGCTCGGCGCCGCTGAGCACCACCGCCTGCGGCACGGGGATGGCCTGCTCCAGCCGCTCGATGCGGTGCAGGTGCGGGTCCACCGTGATCACGGCGTCGAACAGCCCGGCCAGAAACCCGCCCACCACCTGCTGGCTCACGGCCTCGCCGGGGTGGAAGGCGATGTCCTGCCTCATGTAGGCCAGGTACGGCGCCACCAGCGTGAGGTGCTGCACGCCCAGGTTGCGGGCCGTGCGCACGGCCAGCAGCAGGTCCACCAGTTTCTCATTGGGCTGGTGCAGGCTGCGCAGCAACACGGCGTGCCTTGGCATTCGGCCTGTGGCATCCACGGGCAGCCGCAACTTGAGTTCGCCATCAGGGAAGCGGTGGCGTTCGATGGCCTTGGCGGTGAGGCCTGCGGCCTGCGCCAGGCGCAGCGCAGGTGCGGCTTCGTCATCGAAATACAGCAAACAGGCAGCTTCGGGCGGGAACATGATCAGAACTCCACAAACACACGAGGCACCTCGTCGGCGGTTCCCAGGCGGTAGCCGCAGTCCCGTTCGCACGCATGGCGCGCAAACTCCAGGTCGGCCGGGTAGCTGGCATGTACGCGGTACAGCAGGTCTCCGGCGGCCACGGTGTCACCCAGCTTGTGCATCAGGTCCACCCCGGCGCCGGGCACCTTGGGCGCACCGGCCAGGCGGGCTACGCGGGCGATCTGGTAGTTGTCGATGCCCGCGACAACGCCGCTGGCCGGGGCCACCACGTCCAGCGTCAGCGCACCAAGCGCCGGGTGGTTGTGGTCAAACCCAGTGCTGCCCTGGGCGGCGATGATGGCGTTCATGCGTGCCAGCGCGCGGCCCGAGTCAAGGATGTCGCGCGCAATCGCATAGCCGTCGCCGCCGCGCACATCGGGGTCGCATTCGATCAGGCGTCCGGCCAGGCGCAGCGACTTTTGCCGCAGGTCGTCGGGCGCACGTGGGTCGTTTTGCAGCACGCGCATCACGTCGCGCGCCTCCAGCACCGGGCCCACACCGTTGCCCACGGGCTGGCGGCCGTCGGTGATGACCACGTCCAGCGACAAGCCCATGCGCCGCGCCACATATTCAAACAGGCGGCGCAGGCGCTGCGCCTCGGGCATGGACCGCACCTTGGCCGTGGGGCCGATGGGAATGTCGAGCACCAGGTGCGTGGCGCCCGCCGCCACTTTTTTCGACAGGATGGACGCCACCATCTGGCCGGCCGAGTCGATGGACAGCGGCCGCTCCACCGAAATCAGCACATCGTCGGCAGGTGACAAATTGGCCGTGCCGCCCCAGGCCAGGCAGCCCCGGTAGTCACGCACGATGTCGGCCAGTTGTTCAAACGGCAGCTCCACCTTGGCCAGCACCTCCATGGTGTCGGCCGTGCCCGCAGGCGAGGTGATGGCGCGCGACGAGGTCTTGGGGCACAACATGCCGTGCGCGGCCACGATGGGCACGACCAGCATGGTGGTGCGGTTGCCCGGAATGCCGCCAATGCAGTGCTTGTCCACCACCAGTGGCTCGTGCCAGTCAAGCCTGCGGCCACTGGCCACCATGGCATCGGTCAGAAAGAACACTTCCTCGCGGTCCAGCTCACTGCGGTGGCAGGCGACCACAAAGGCGGTGAGTTCGATCTTGGAATACCGGTGGTCGGCAATGTCCCGCACGATGGCGCCAAAGTCCTCGCGGGTGAGGCGCTCGCTGGCAATCTTTCGAAACAGCGCGCCCATGGACTCGGGCGGCTCGGCCTGCGCCACCGACACGGTGTGGCCGTTGTCCACACCCAGCTGGGCAAACGCGTCTTCCGACAGGCCCAACTCGTGGCAGCCCACGATGGCGGGGTCATCCACCACGTTCACAGTGGCCAGGATGCGGCGGCCGTTGGCGCGCACCTCGATCTTGGACAGGGCCTGGAAGCCCTCGGCCCGGTACACGGCGCAATCACGGTTCAGGTAGGCCACGTTTTCGCGCCAGGTGTCGATGGCCACGCGGCGCAGGGCCAGCTGGGAACGGGGTGGCGCACCCGCAGTGTCGGCGGGGGCGGTGCCCGGGTTGGCCAAGACGGCAGCAGGAACGGAGGGGACGGCAGAGGATGAGAGGGTGGGCTCGGCGTGCATCGCGCCAGCCTATACCGAAAAAGCCCGCCGCAAGCTGCGGGATCACCCGGGTCAACGGGTTCGGGCACCCATCTCCTGGCTTGCTTGACCTGCATCAAGCAAAACCAGTCACGGGGCCACAGCGGGCTGCAGCCGCAGCAAGCGCCCCTGTGGGCTGTCGGTCAACAGGTACAGCAAGCCGTCTGGCCCCTGGCGCACATCGCGAATGCGCTCGCCATTGCCTTGCAACAGCCGTTCCTCTTTTTGCACCTTGCCACTGGCCACTTCCAATCGATGCAGGGTGCCAAACTTGAGTGACCCGACGAACAAGCTGCCCTGCCACGCCGCGCCGTAGCGCGTGCTGGTCAGAAATGCCATGCCCGAGGGGGCGATGGACGGCGTCCACTGGTGCAGCGGCTGTTCCATGCCCGCGCGGGTTGTGCCCTCGCCCATCTTTCCGCCGCCGTAGTTCTCGCCGTAGGTGATCACAGGCCAGCCGTAGTTGCGCCCGGGCTGGGGCAAATTGATCTCGTCGCCGCCCTGGGGGCCATGTTCGTGCATCCACAGCTTGCCGTCGGGGCCTATTGTGGCGCCCTGGGGGTTGCGGTGGCCGTAGCTCCAAATCTCGGGCAAGGCGCCGGGTTGCTTGGCATACGGGTTGTCGGGCGGCACGGCACCGTCTGGGGTGATGCGAATGACCTTGCCATGGTGGTTGTCGAGTTTTTGGGCGTCGTCCTTGCGCTGGTAGCGCTCGCCCAGCGCCACAAACAGGTTGCCATCTCCCGCCTGCGCAATGCGGCAGCCAAAATGCAGTGCGCTCTCTACCTTGGGGCGCTGGCTGAAGATGACCCGCACCTCTTGCAGGCGGCTAGCGTCGGCCGACAAGCTGGCACGCGCCACCGCTGTGCTGTTGCCTGCCGAGCCACCCGCTGCAGGCTCTGCAAAGCAAAAGTAGATGCGGCGGTTGCGTGCAAAGTCGCTGTCGGTCACCACGTCCAGCAGGCCACCCTGCCCGCCCGCCGCCACCGGCGGCACGCCAGCCAACGCAGGGCCCACCTGCCCGGTCGCGCTGACCACGCGCAGGCGGCCGGGTCGCTCCGTCACCAAAAACTGCCCGCCTGGCAAAAAGGCCACCGCCCACGGATGGGCGAGGCCGCTGGCCACGGGTGCCAGCGACACCGCTGCTGCGGGAATCGGTGCGTTTTGAGCCTGGCTGCCTGCATGCGCCCCAGCCACTATCAAAAATATAGCAGCCCGTGCTTTATTCACTAGCGCCACCCGCGGATTTGATTTCCAACCCATGCTCTCAAGCTCCTCATGGCCTGTGTCCCGGCCACCGGCAGCACCTGGGCGGTGCAAAGCCGGTCTGGCGCGCGTCCTGCAAGCTGCTTTCGCATCTGAAAAACCAAGGCTAATCCATTTATCTGAATCAAATCAACAGCTTGCAAAAACGCTTATTTTTGATAAACAACCGTACCGTGTTACCCTTCGCCCCCATGTCCAGATGGTTATGTATTCTCATCCTTGCCTGCGCCACCGCTGCGCATGCTGCGCCCCAGGGCACCAATTCTGACGATATGGACCGCTTGCTCGCGGACAAAGGGCTTTTCACCCGACTCGAAGACGTGAGCCACAAGGTGGCTGACAAGGCCCAGACCGTGGCAGGCCGCGCGGGGGATCTGGTGGTCAACGCCATGGGTTTTTTGGGCGTGCCCTACAAGCGCGGCGGCAACAGCGCCGAGACCGGCTTTGACTGCAGCGGCTTTGTGCGCGCTATCTATGAGCAGACTGTGGGCCTTCTTCTGCCACGCCGTGCCGATCAGCAGGCTGCAGCCACCCAGATCATCGACAAGAAAGAACTGCAACCCGGCGACCTGGTGTTCTTCAACACCATGCGCCGCAACTTCAGCCACGTGGGCATCTACGTGGGGGATGGCAAGTTCATCCACTCGCCCCGCAGCGGCTCGGAGATCCGGGTGGAAGACATGGGAATGGCCTACTGGGCCCGCCGCTTCAACGGCGCACGCCGCGTGACGCCCGGCGAGGGCGTCGACAGCGCCCAGGCACCCCAGACGCAAAAATAAGCGCGTGACCACTGAGGGCGCTGCGCCCTCATGTGTGCATCAGGGCTTGATCACATACACCGTCTCGGTGCTGCGAACCGGGCCGCCGCTGATGTTGACCGGTCCCGCAGATGGATCGCCCCGCAACAGCGCCTTGGCAGCCGACATATCGGCCTGGTAACGCGCCCGGGCTTCGGACTCGCAGCCCTTGCGCTGCACTGTCGGCATGGTTCGGCACTCTTCCAGGCTCACCTTGAGCCCACCCCCCGCTTCACGAATTGCCGACTGGTAGCGCTGCTGGGGCGTGGTGTCGGGCACCGCACCGCGCGCTAAAGATGCCTCGTCGCTCTGCGCCTGCGCGGCGGTGGGCCATGACAGTGCACCGCCCAAGGCCAGTGCAGCAACCAGAATGGCTGCAGGGCGCGCCAGGAAGCGCTTCCACGCGGGGCTGTTCCCCACAGGAGTTGGCGCAGCGGAGAGCGAAAACAAGGGGGCGGATGACGTAGTGAACATGGTGGGTACACCTTTCTGTCTGTAGTGGGGCAGGCAGCGGGGGCGATGCGAGAAGTCTTGCGCACACCCGGCCAGCCCTTGGGACAGCCCACTGTAGCCTTGGGCTGGACCTGATCAGCGCCAGCACGGGCCGCGCTACCATGTCGGACACCACCCACAGGGCGCTGCCATGCACCACACCCCCGCACTGCCACCCGACACCGAGACAGCGCACGACAAAGGCTATCTCAAGCGCCTGCTGTCAGAGCGCAACCAGACCCCCGCCAGCGACACCGGAGCGATTGACGCTGCCATTGAGCAGGCTTTTGTGCGCAGTGTTGCCATACTGGTGCTGGACATGTGCGGCTTCTCCCGCATCACCCAGCGCCACGGCATCATTCACTTTCTGGCGATGATCCACCAGATGGAGCAGGCAGCGCGCCCCGCTATCGAGGGCAATGGCGGTGAAGTCATCAAGCAGGAGGCGGACAACCTGTTTGCGGTATTCGCGACACCCGAGCAGGCCCTGGAGGCCGCGCTGGACACCCTGCGCGCCCTGAGTGCCATGAACACCGTGTTGCCGCCCGAGCGGGCACTGAACGTGAGCGCAGGCATAGGCTTTGGCCCCACCCTGGTAATTGCACGCGAAGACCTGTTTGGCCCGGAGATGAACTGCGCATGCAAGCTGGGCGAAGACATTGCCACGGCCAACGAGATCCTGCTCACAGAGGCCGCCTGCGCCAGCCTGCCTGCGGGCCGCTATGTCTGTGCCCGCACCGACCACCAGATATCGGGCATGGAACTGCATGCGCACCGCTTTGAACGATGCCTTTTCGAGCGCCCATTGCATCCATGGGGCTCCAGGGCTTTCAGCGGCACCACACCTGGGGGACGCTGACAGGGGGCATTGTCCGACAGCGATTTGACTACCTCATCTGTAAAGTGACTCAATCGTCTGAACCAACTATCAAGGGGAAAAACATGCTGTCACTGCTTGGGATGCTACTGATTGGTTTGGTGGTGGGGTTGATTGCCCGTGCCATCAAACCCGGGGACGACAAACTGGGCTGGATCATGACGGCGCTGCTCGGTATTGCAGGCTCGTTCCTGGCCAGCTATGTGGGCATGGCAATGGGCTGGTATGCCCAGGGTGACAGCGCTGGCTGGATTGCCTCTGTGCTGGGAGCTGCCGCACTGCTGGTGGTCTATAGCCTGGTCAAAAGCAAATCCTGAGCGGCAGTAGCGCCCGCAGAACCGGCCGCCACCCGATCCCTGAATCACACACTGGATCACCCACTTTCACCACCCATTCAACCTCCATCACCTTGTCACCCATGCCCACCTCATTGCAAATGGCCGCTGGAGACCCTGAACTGGCCGCGGTTGTACGCCGCGCACGCAAGCTGCTACACCGCCGCGCCATGGTGGCGGCGGCGGCCAGCGTGGTGCCGGTGCCGGGGCTTGACTGGGCGGTCGATGCCGCCCTGCTCTCCCGCCTGATCCCTCAGATCAATACCGAATTCGGCCTGTCGGCAGAGCAGATCGACCAGATGGACCCGAAAAAGCGGGAGCAGGTGCAAAAGGCCGTGGGCCTGGTGGGGTCCGTGCTCATCGGCAAGCTGATCACCCGCGAGCTGGTCATCCGTGCCACCCAGACAGTGGGGCTGCGACTGAGCACCAAACAGGCAGCCAAGTACGTGCCCCTGGCAGGCCAGGCCATCGCAGCCACCATTGGCTACGCCACCTTACGTTACCTGGGCGAGCAGCACCTGCGCGACTGCATCCGCGTGGTGCAACAGGCGCAGTTGCGACTACCGCCGCCGGTGGCCTCTTCAGCGGCCAAGCGCTGACCCCCAATGAACCGGCGGCAAAAAGCACAAAGGGCCCGAGAGGGCCCTTTGTGCATCGTTACGGACTCACACTGACGTTGCATCAACTGGCCGAGCAGACAAAGCTGCTGGCGTCTTCCACACTGCCCGAGCCCTTGTACTTGGCAAACTGCGGGTAGGGGCACAGCGGACGCGTGCGGTTGGGAAAGTCTGCGTTGGTGGGCAGCGCCTTGGCCGCGATGCTTTGTGGGGCAATGCCCTTCTCTACCCAGTCCACCATGGTCTGGATCGAGTCGAAGTTGTCGGTGGCCGGGCCGCCCGAGCAGTGGTTCATGCCCGGCACCAGGAACGTTCGCGCAAAGTTCTGCGTGGCCGCCATGCCGCCGTTGTTGGTGGACAGGCGCTCATAGTAGTCGATGGTGTCAAACGCCGAGAAGATCGGGTCGGACATCCCGTGGATGAACAACAGCTTGCCCCCGCGCCGCTGGTAGGCCGCCAGTTTGTCGTCGGCATAGGTGTCGTAGACGGCAGAGTACGCGGCCATGCGTGCGGGGTCGGTATCAAAGTTAAAGGCCAGCGGGTTGAACGAGAGATCGGGCGGCGTGAAGAACTCGTTGACCAGGGCATCCACCATCAGCGTGATGTAGCGTGCGTCGGGGGTGGCCGTGGTCGAGTTACCCAGTGTCCAGGACCGCCAGCCAGGAGCCGCCAGTCCGGCATCCCAAGGCTGGCCCGTATACAGCGCCTTGCCCGCAGAGTTGCGGGGCCCGGCAAACACGCTCTTGAGCGCACCCACCTGGGCGGACGACAGGCAACTGTCGGTCTTGCTGCCCGCGCATTGCAGCACGCTGGGGTCAAACGCCTTGCAGGCGTTGACGTTCTGGGCCAGGCCGTCCACCACGCCGTCGGCCGCGTCGCAGCGGGCATTGACCGCATTGGCCACCAGTTTCAGGTCGGTGTTGCTGAAGGCGCGCGACAGGATGCGGTTGCCACTGGCGTCTTGGGGCGCAATGGCGTTGAACTGGATGGTGTTCCACATGGCGGCCACCGTGGCACCGCTGGACACGCGCATGGCGGGCGCTCCGGCGGTGATGCCGTCAAAGTAGTCCGGGAACCGCTGCGAGAACATCATGCCGTGGCGCCCGCCGCCGGAGCAGCCAGAGAAGTAGGAGTAGTCGGGCTTGCGGCCGTAGCGCGTGCTGATGAGCGACTTGGAGGCCACGGCCGTCTTGTCGTAAGAGTTGTAGGCATGGTCGGTGCGCGCCTGCGGGTCGGCGCCAAAGCTGGCGCTGGTGCCGGTATGGCCCGCATCGGTGGACACCACCGCAAAGCCCTGCCCCAGTGGCGATGGCGTGCCGCCCGAAATGCTGGAGCTGAGCGAGGTGTCGCGCAGGATGCCGTCGTTGCCGCCCCCGCCGATGAACAGAAAGCGTCCGTTCCAGCGGTCGGGCAGGCTCAACTGAAAGCCGATCGCATAGTTCTTGCCATCCACACCCACACGCGGGTTGATGGCACCTGTGACCACACAGTGCCCGGGCAAAAAGTCGCCCGTGGCAGCGCCACCGGGGCGGCGCGTGCCCGGTGGCACATAGCTGGTGGACAAGTTGGTGTTGCTGAGCTGCGCGTTGGTGCTCAATGCGGCGCAAGCGGCGGCCGGGTTGGCGCTCTCGGTCACCAGCACAGCGTTGCCGCCGCCGCAGGCACTGAGCAATAACGGCAGCAGCACGGCGGCGGGCAGCGCAACGCGTTGCGCGATGGGGGTATCCAGCGAAAGGGATGGCATGGTGGTCTCCTCGGTTGATCGGTCTTGTGGGGTTGAACCATTGGCGCAGCAACGCCTGGCGACGGCCGTCAGGGCGTCGCTGAGGAAGGTGCGCGGATTTTTTGAAAATCGAAGGGCGTTGCCCCTATCACCTGGCGCCGCCCTGCGAGCGGAATGCGTAGCGCCCGGCAATAACTGGGCAGTGCCGACTCAGTCGGCCTTGAAGCCCGTGGCGGCCACTGCCTTGCCCCAGGTCACCGTATCGGCCGCGATGATGCGGGCGAACTCCTCGCGGTTGGTGCCCGTCACGCGGAAACCAGCCTCTTCCATCTTGGCCTTGCCCTCGGGCGACTGCACGGCCTTGATGATGTCGGCGCTCAGCTTGGCGACGATCTCGGGGGGGGTCTTGGCCGGGGCCACGATGCCAAACCAGGAGTTGAACTCCAGGCTGGGGTAGCCCTGCTCCTTGATGGTGGGTACATCGGGCAGTGCGTTGGACCGGGTGCCGCCTGTGGTGCCCAGCGCCACCAGCTTGCCTGCCTTCACGTTGGGCGCAGCCAGACCCACGCTGGCGAATACACCCTGCACGTCGCCGCTGAACAGGCCACCCAGCGCGTCGGTGGTGTTCTTGTAGTGCACGGGTTCGGGCTTGAGCTTGACCGCCTCGCCAAACATGAAGGCGCCAAAGTGCCCCGGGGTACCCGCGCCAAAGGTGGCCAGGAACAGGCCCTTTTGCTGCTGGGTCCATGTTACAAAGTCCTTCACATTGCGCGACGGCACCTTTTGCGGGTTGACCAGCAACGCGAAGTCGGCGGTGACCACCTGGCTCACGGGTGCAAAGTCCTTTTGCGGGTCATAGGGCAGCTTGTTGTAGCTGCTGGGCGCAATGCTCAGCTGGCCGGTTTCCCCCAGCATCAGTGTGTAGCCATCGGGGGTGGCACGCGCGGCCTCGGTCGCGGCGATCAGGCCACCGGCGCCGGGCTTGTTGTCCACGATCACGCCCAGGTTGCCCCAGCCTTCCGACAGCTTCTGCGCCAGCAGCCGCGCCACGATGTCCGGCCCGGTGCCCGCCGGAAAGCCCACGATGATGCGCACCGGCTTGTTGGGGTAGCCCGCCGTCTGCGCCAGGGCGCTAGCGGCAGGGGCCAGGCCCGCCACCACCGTGGCTGCCAGGCAGACGCTGCGCAGGGCATGCCGACGAGAGAAGCGGCGGGACAGGGTGCGGGTGAGCGTGGAAAAAGAGGTCATGACAAGGTCTCCAAAGTGTTGTTGTGTGCTGTGTCGGTCATCAAAAAATGAAATACGGGACTGCTGTGCGGCTACATCAGCTCCCAGAACCGCATGGCTACTGCATCGGGAAACCTCGCACCCGTGCCCGTGAACATGCGCTCCCCGATCCATCGCAGTGCGGGAGACGCTGTCTCGAACTGGGGGCTGCAGCGAAAGTAGATCTGCGCCGGGTCCACCACCTCGCCACGCACCAGGCGCGCCATCAGCTCGGGCGGGCCGGACCGCACGGCGCGGTTTTGCACATAGATCAAGTCGCCGCCATCCGCCTCCAGCGTGTAGCGCGCGTCCAGCTCGGCCAGGGTGTCGCTCACGATGAGCTGAAAATCCGCCCCGCCGGGCATCACCCGGGCCTGCCAGCCATCGCCCTGGGCCTGCCCGCCCAGGATAGGGATGAGCCGGCGCAGGCCGTGTACGGTGCGGCCCACCTCCTGGGGCACGCCCACCTCCACGCGCAGGTCGGCAAAAAATCGCAAACTGGGTTCCACAAAGGGCACGGGTTCGGTCATGGGCTCCATCTTTCGGGTGTCTGGCAGGCAAGGGGCCAGGGGCGGCGTGCACCCAGCCTGCTTGCGGGGTTGCACCTAGCGTAAATCCCGTGGCGCTTGACCCCTGTCATCCCTGAAGATGACAGCAATGACCACGCCCACCCGGCACAACCCCCGCAACCCATGAGGCACTGGCTCCCTGCAAGCACCTCGGGCGGCGGCATCTCGCCCAGCCCCAACCTCACGGGCTCGGCACTGGGGGCCCTGGTTCATCAGCTGGGCGATGACGGGTTTGCGTGCGGCATGCTGCAAGAGCTGGCCCCCGTGTTACCTGCCGCGTCGTGGTCGGTGTACCGCACCGGGCGCCATTGCAAGCCCACCTTGTTCATGTCGGCCAGTTACGGCATTCCCGACACCACGCAGGACTGCTGGTGGGCCTACCTGTCAGGCCCCTACCGCACCGACCGCACCTGGGGCCGCTCGCTGGATGAAGCGGCTCCGGCCGAATCGCCCACCCAGTTGTGCCACCTGACGGCCCCCGAGGTGGACGCAGAACACCGCGCCCGCGTATACGAGGCCCATGGCGTGGCCGAGCGGGTGTCGGTGGTCGAACACGAGAGCGATGGCTCGGTCTTTGCCGTCAACTTCTACCGCCACCAGCACCAAAAGCCGTTCCAGGACCGGCAGATCAGCGACTTTGAGGGCATGGCCCCGGTGCTGCTGGCGCTGACCCGCAAGCACATCGCCCTGGCCCAGCGCCCCGGGGTGTTGCAACCCGCACTGCAGCCCCCGACACAGGCCACGGCCCCCGCGCTGTCCCACAGCCTGCCCGCGCTGCGCGAACGCCTGCTGCGCGCCCACGCGGGGCTGACCGAGCGCGAGCTGGACGTGTGCGCCCGCCTGCTGCAAGGCATGACGCAGGAGGGCATTGCCTGCGACCTGGGCCTGAGCCTTCCCACCGTCAAAACCTACCGCAACCGCGCATTCAGCCGCCTGGGCATCCACTTTCGCAACGAGCTGTTTGCACTGGCGCTGGGCACCCAACGCAGCGTTTAGACGAAAGGGCACGCCACGCATGGGCACAATGCCAGCCCATGCCCAGCCTGCCGCAGCCTCCCGCCCCAACAACGCCCCCCGCAGGCCGTGCCCACGTGGTCGCGCAATGGGCCCAGGCCCTGCGCAACCGTGCCGACAGCGCCACCCTGCGGCAGCTGCCCCCGCTGACCGACGCCGAGGCCGCGCAGGTCATGGCCCAGCTGCGGGACGATGGCAGTAGTCTTGCAGACATCAGTCCGGCGTCGGTTCTGCCCGATGGTGTTGTCCCCGGCCACTTCCGCCCGCGCATCACCCTCATGACGCTGGGCCGGGGCGATGGCCTGCTGGGCCTGCAACCCCAGGGCAAGCTGGGGCCGCGCGGCGACAGTGTGACGCTGGTGCGAATTGACTGGACCTACCGCACCGACGATGGCACCACCTGGCAGACGCCGGCCCCCGCCTCCATCCTCAACGCGCGCCCGGCCCCGGTGCAAGACCTGTTCGACACAGGTGGCCCGGTGGTGCGTATGCAGCGCAACCTGGCCGCCGAGGCCGACGCCATGGACCGCGTGTGGGACCTGGGCCTGACCCCCGTGGACCCCAAAAGCCTGCAGTGGCGCCACCGCGCAGCCGCTGCCACGCTGGACCCCGTGTGGACGCTGGCGCAGGAGGCGCACTTTGGCGACTTCTGGGCCGACGTGGTTCCCCAGTTGCGAACCGAGGGCTGGAGCGTGGTGGTACACCCCGGCTTTGCGCATGAAAGCGTGCCCGTGTCGCGCTGGAAGCTGGTCATCGCCCCCGACACTGGCGAGCTGCTGGGCAAGGAAGTGGACGGCCCGCTGGCCGCACGCGAACGCCCCGTCCAAAAGCTCATGCTGCCCGAGCGCGAGGGCGCCTGGCTGCTCAGCCTGGGCATAGAGATCGACGGTGAAACGCTGGACCTGGCCCCCATGCTGGCCGACCTGCTGCGCCGCGACGCCCGCTGGCTCAACGCGCGGCAGATGGCCGCCATCGATGACATCGCCATCATTTCGCTGCGTGCGCCCGGCGGCAAACGCATCGAGGCGCCTGCCGGGCCACTCAAGGCCATCGTGGGCGCCATGGTGGACTTGCTGACCGACCCCACCCGCAAACAGCTGAAAGACGGCGACCCGCTGCGCCTGGGCGCCTGGGAGGCCCGCCGCATCGAGGCCCTGCGCGCAGGACTCGTGCAGGTGCACCGCGTGGGCACGGTGAACGGCTGGAACAACGACTGGCAGTTGCAGGGCGACGCGGGCCTGGCGCAGCTCGCCAAGCGCCTGCGCTCTATCGGTGCGCCCCAGCCGGTGGCCGCACCGCAGGGCCTGCAGGTGCAGCTGCGCCCCTACCAGCTTGAAGGCCTGGCCTGGCTGCAGTACCTGCGCGCCCAGGGCCTGGGCGGCATCCTGGCCGACGACATGGGCCTGGGCAAAACCGCACAGGCGCTGGCCCATGTGCTGACCGAAAAGGAGGCCGGGCGGCTGAAGCGCCCGGCGCTGGTGGTGCTACCCACCTCGCTGCTCTTCAACTGGCAGGCCGAGGCCGCGCGCATGGCGCCCAGCCTGCGGGTGCTGGCACTGCATGGCGCCGACCGTGGCAAACGCTACCTGCACATCGCAGACCATGACCTGGTACTGACCACCTACCCGCTGCTCTGGCGCGATGTGGACGCGCTGGCCGCCGAGCCCTTTCACTTGCTGATCCTGGACGAGGCCCAGATGGTGAAAAACGCCGGCAGCCGCAGTGCCCGCGCCCTGCGCAAGCTGCAGGCGCCGCACCTGCTGTGCCTGACCGGCACACCGCTGAAAAACCACCTGGGCGAGCTGTGGGCGCAGTTCGACTTTTTGATGCCTGGCTTTCTGGGCGATGTGCGCAGCTTCAACGCCCGCTGGCGCAAGCCCATCGAGGAAAACGGCGAAACCCTGCGCGCCCAGCTGCTGTCGCAGCGTGTGCGCCCCTTCATCCTGCGCCGCCGCAAGCAGGACGTGGCCACCGAACTGCCGCCGCGCACCGAAACCATCCTGCGCGTGCAGCTGCAAGGCAAGCAGCGCGAGCTGTACGAGGCCGTGCGCACCACGGCCGACAAGCAGGTGCGCCGCGCACTGGAGCGCCAGGGCTTTGAAGGCTCGCAAATCGCCATCCTGGACGCGTTGCTCAAGCTGCGCCAAGTCTGCTGCGACCCACGATTGGTCAAAGGCATACAACAAAGCCCCCACGCTCCGCCGCTGCGCGGGTCGCTGCCCCCCGAGGGGGACGCTTTTTTGCCTTGGGGCGGCCCAGCGGCAAAAAGGACGGCCCACTCGATGGAGCGCGCCAAGCTCGAACTGCTGGCCGACCTGTTGCCCGCCCTGGTCGATGAAGGCCGCCGCGTGCTGGTGTTCTCGCAGTTCACCGAAATGCTGGGCCTGGCAGCCGAGATGCTCGACAACCTGGCCCTGCCCTACCTCACACTCACCGGCCAGACGCCCCCCCGCCAGCGTGGCGCGGTGGTGCGGCAGTTCCAGTCGCAGGACGCAACCAGCGCCCCCATCCTGCTGGTCAGCCTCAAGGCCGGGGGCCTGGGCCTGAACCTCACGGCCGCCGACACCGTGATCCACCTGGACCCCTGGTGGAACCCCGCCGTGGAAGAACAGGCCACCGCGCGCGCCCACCGCATCGGGCAGGGCCAGCCGGTGTTCGTCTACAAGCTGGTGGTGGAAGGCAGCATCGAAGAACACATGCTGGAGCTGCAGGCCCGCAAGGGCGCGCTGGCCCAGGGCGTGCTGGGGCACGATGCCGAAGGCGCAGTCAAGTTCAGCGAGGCCGACCTGCACGCGCTGCTGGCCCCCTTGACCGAACCGGCCAACAACCCGCTGGGCATACCCAGCGAAGACGCGCTGCGCTGGGGTGGCACGGGCAAACGGCGGCCCCGGCCGCTGCAGCCTCCCGAGCTTTAGTTTTTGAGCCTTTCTGGCCTATAGCGCATGTAAATCATGCGCTGACAGCTATCAATAAATGAGCGAATAGTTGGAAAATGGCGTGCGCCTAAAAAGCGCAGAATTCAAAAGCAAGCTTCGGAGTGCGCCCCAAGCCCCCCATCCCTAGAGTGCATGGCATCGCAACCCACCTTGTGAGCCATGCACCATGATGAATGTGAACGCCCTTCCCCACAGCGCCACCATGCCGACCCGCAACCCCACCTCTGCCAAGGCCGCGCAGGCCACCACCACCCAGGCCGACCCACGCTGGGCCGCAGTGGTGGCACGCAGCGCGGCGGCGGATGGAATCTTCTGGTATTCCGTGCAGACCACGGGCGTGTACTGCCGCCCCAGTTGCGCGTCGCGCACGCCACGGCCGGAGAACGTGCGGTTCCATGGCAGTTGCGACGACGCCGAGCGCGCCGGGTTTCGCCCCTGCCAGCGCTGTAAGCCGCGCCAGACCAGCGCGCTGTCGCACCACGCAGCACTGGTCACAGAGGCCTGCCGCATCATCGAAAGCGCATCGCCCGGTGAAGCCCCCACGCTCGATGCACTGGCGGCGCGGGTGGGGCTGAGCCCATCACACCTGCACCGCATCTTCAAGCATGCCACCGGCCTCACCCCCAAGGCCTACGCGGTGGCCCAGCGTGCCCAACGGCTGCGCAGCGCGCTCGACAACCAGCCCACGGCCTCGGTAACCGATGCCATCTACGGTGCGGGCTACCAGTCCAGCAGCCGGTTCTACGAACAGTCGGCCCAGGTGCTGGGCATGAGGCCCAGCGACTACCGCGCAAGGGGTGCGGCGCAGGACATCCGTTTCGCCATCGGACAGTGTTCGCTGGGCGCGATTCTTGTGGCACAAAGCGACCGGGGCATCTGTGCAATCTTGCTGGGGGACGACCCCGAGGCGCTGTTGCATGAGTTGCAGGACCGATTTGCGCAGGCCCACCTGATCGGGGGCGACGCTGCGTATGAAGCCCTGGTCGCACAGGTGGTGGCGTTCGTCGAGGCCCCGGACCTGGGGCTGAACCTGCCGCTGGATGTACGTGGCACGGTGTTCCAGCAGCGGGTGTGGCGGGTGCTGCAAACCATTCCCCCAGGGCAGACGGCCAGCTACGCCGAAGTGGCTCAACGCATCGGCAGCCCCAAGGCTGTGCGCGCCGTGGCGCAGGCCTGTGCAGCCAACGCGCTGGCGGTGGCCATCCCCTGCCACCGGGTGGTGAAAAGCGATGGCGCGCTGTCGGGCTACCGCTGGGGCGTGGAGCGCAAAAGGGCGCTGTTGACGCGTGAATCCGCTACGGAGCCCACCCAGCCGCTGGTGGAGAAGGTGGCATGAGCGCTGTGGCACCTCCCACACCAGCCCCCGCCGCAGATGGGGCTTGGCCCCAGCGTGCGGCCGCCATCGACTGGCATGCCGCCACCGAGGCCCTGCACCTGCAAGGCAACGCAGTGCTGCCCCAGCTGCTGGACGCCACCGAATGCGCCGCGCTGGCCCGGCTGTATGGCCATGCGGGTGAGACTACCTTTCGCAGCCGTGTGGTGATGCAACGCCATGGGTTTGGACAGGGCGAGTACCGGTACTTCAGCTACCCGCTGCCCGACGTGGTGGCAGGTCTGCGCGAGGCACTCTACCCCCACCTGGCCCCCATCGCCAACCAGTGGAACTCCGTGATGGGCATCGACGTGCGCTACCCCGCGCGGCATGCCGACTTCATTGCCCGCTGCCACGCCGCAGGCCAGGTGCGCCCCACCCCTTTGCTGCTGCAGTACGCCGCTGGCGACTACAACTGCCTGCACCAGGACCTGTACGGCGAGCATGTGTTTCCGCTGCAGGTGGCCATCCTGCTGTCGCAGCCAGGGCGCGACTTCTCGGGCGGCGAATTCGTACTGACCGAGCAGCGCCCGCGCATGCAGTCGCGGGCCGAGGTGGTGCCGCTCTCGCGCGGCGACGCCGTGGTCTTTGCCGTGCACCACCGCCCGTTGCAGGGCACGCGCGGGCCGTATCGCGTGCAGATGCGCCACGGTGTGAGCCGCTTGCGCAGCGGTCAGCGGCACACGCTGGGCATCATTTTTCATGACGCAGAGTGACGACGTTCGCGGTGGCCGTCGCATGCTGCACCATCGCCACGCATGACCAATGCCATGACCGCCAGCCTGTTCGATGACCCGCCCCAGCCCGCCCAGCCACCCGAGGTGCTGGAGCCCGGCGCCATGGTGCTGCGCAGCTTTGCGCTGAGGCAGGCCACAGACTTGCTGGCTGCGGTGCAGCAGATCACGTCTCAGGCACCCTTCAGGCATCTCATCACGCCCGGTGGCTTGCGCATGTCGGTGGCCATGACCAACTGCGGTGCACTGGGCTGGGTGAGTGATCGCAGCGGTTACCGCTACGACCCCATCGACCCAGACAGCGGGCAGGCCTGGCCCGCCATGCCACCGCTGTTTCGCCAACTGGCGCTCGATGCTGCGGAAGTAGCGGGCTTTCCGGGCTTTGCGCCCGATGCCTGCCTGGTCAACCGCTATGAGCCGGGCACCCGGCTGTCGCTGCACCAGGACCGCGATGAAGGCAACTACGCCCACCCCATCGTGTCGGTGTCACTGGGCGTTCCGGCGATGTTTCTGTGGGGCGGCGCGCAGCGGGCGGACAAGACCCGTCGTATTGCGCTGCTGCACGGCGACGTGGTGGTCTGGGGCGGGCCCGCGCGGTTGCGCTTTCATGGGGTGTTGCCTTTGCCACAGGCGCACCACCCGCTGACGGGGGCCCACCGCATCAACCTCACCTTCAGAAAGGCCGGTTGAGGTCGTCTCAGCGACCCTGCTGAAATCAACACGTGGCGTAGCCGGTCCAGCCGCCAATGGACGCCAGCAGCTTGTCGGCCTGGGCGCGCCCCTTCAGGTCCTGGGCGATGGTGAGCTGCCGCCCACCCCGCAGCTCAGCCACGATGCGGAAGTACGCTTGGCGGTTGCCGTTGCTTTCGACCGTGTAGCTCTCCACCACCCGCAGCCGGGCAATGTCGTGCGGGGGCACCTGGTGCCAGCGCAGCATCAGGCCCAGCAGGCGCCGCTCGGTGCGCAGGCCGGTGTGGTCCAGCTGTACGCGCAGGCTGTTGGCCAGGGCATAGAAGCTGGCCAGCAGCACCACACCGCCCACACCGCCAAACAGCAGGCGGAACAGCCACGGCGCCATATCGCCCGATGATTCCTGCTCCCAGGGCACCAGCGCCCCGACGGCCAAAAACACAGCCCCCACCAAGGCCAGCGCCAGTTTGAGTCCCCACCATCGGCCCGCCGGAAAGTACATGGCCACCCCGCCGGGCGTGCGCTCCACCCGCCCGGGCATACCGGCTGTCAGTGGCTGGGCGCTGCCGCCTGCACTGCCCCGCGCGGCCCGGGCTGGGCGCAGCACATGCACCAGCAGGCCCACGCCCACACCGCCAAACACCACCACAAACACCATCTTCAGGGCCAGCAGGCCGGGCCGCAGGCTGCGGTCAATGACTGCGTCTGCCGGGTCAGACGGACTGACCCAGACCTGAACGGGCGCGCCATCGCGCAGTGCCTGCTCCAGCCGCGCACCCAGCGCTTCCTGAAAATCGCCCACGTTGTCGCCCCCGCCACTGATCGCCACACGGTCCCCCTGGTACTCACGCCCCGCCATCTGGTAGCGGTAGCTGGCCTTGACGGTGTACGAGCTGGATTTGCTGCTGCGGCTGGTCTCCAGGCGCGCCGCCACCAGCGTGGCGGGCACGGGCTGCCACCACTGCATGCGTGCCCAGTCGTACAGCGTAGGCAACACGCTGAGCAGCAGCATGCCCACGCCCACCGCTGCAAATGGCAGGGCAAACAGGCCCAGCAGCCAGCCCCCAGCGCGCTTGCCGCCACGGGCAGCCGGGTCGCGTGCACCCTGCGCATGGGTTGAGGAAGAGCGTCTTGTCATGGACAAAGTTCAGGGCAAATGAGACAACAAACCGACGCGGTGATGGCCCTGGTGAGTGCCGCCACATGCGGCCTGGACCGGTGCGACCAGCCTTGCACGGTCAGATTCTGCGGCGCGTCCCCGGGCTGCGCAATCTGCCATGTAGACAGCAGGCTCATTTCAACGCGATCGCAGCCGATTTATGGTGTTTTAAGCCACAAGCGCTAGTGGAACATGCCTGGACAGCTATCACATAGATAGCAGCTCACCGCCTGCGCCCTGGCCTGAGGCGCCCGCCACCACCCTCGGCATCTTTGACAGAATGCGGCCATGGTCACCGCTCCTACTCATTCACGCTCCTCGCACGCCGCCGCTGGCCGCCCGGCCCAGTTCTGGCTCATGAAGTCCGAGCCCGACGAGTGCTCCATCGACGATGCCCTGGCCGCGCCCAACGCCACGGTGCCCTGGACGGGCGTACGCAATTACCAGGCCCGCAACTTCATGCGCGACGACATGCAGGTGGGAGATGGGGTGTTGTTCTATCACTCCAGTTGTCCTGCGCCCGGCATTGCGGGCATTGCCCGTGTGGCCAGCGGCATCCGGGCCGACCCCACGCAGTTTGACCCCGCGTCGCCATACCACGACCCCAAATCGCCACGAGACGCGCCCCGCTGGCTGCTGCTGGACGTGCAGGCGCTGCGCAAGACCCGGCTCATCGGCCTGCCCGAGCTGCGGGCCCGGCCCGAGCTGGCCACCATGCGCCTGCTGCAGCGTGGCAGCCGCCTGTCGATCACACCCGTGTCGCAAGACGAGTGGACGGTGATCACCACCGAACTGATGACGCTGCGATAGGGCTTGCGGCGGATCAGCGGCGCGCCAGCCAGACACCGAAGACGGACAGGCCCATGCCCACCAGCGCCAGGCCCGATCACGGAAACCCTGAAATGGAGCACAGATGGTGCACCCCTTGCGGCGCCCCCCGGGCGGGAGCGGACTGGACACACAGGACGGCGTGTCCGGTCAGGTGTTCAGCAGGTGCCCCGTGGTGACCAGAATCAGGCAGCCCTCGACACTGTAGGGCTGGTGCTGGCTGCCATGCGGGCTGCGCAGCCAGCTGCCCGCCGGGTAGTGGCCGTGCTCGTCGGAGAACACGCCTTCGACCACCAGGATCTCCTCGCCGCCATGGTGGCGGTGGGGATTGAAATAGGTGCCGGGCGCCCAGCGCACCATGGCGGTATGACGGGAGCCGAAAGCACTGAGCGGCAGCACCGTCAGCCCGCCGACCATGCCCTGAAACCAGGAAGCAGTGCGGGTGTTGATGACCACCCGTTCCGTATCAGCGGGGTCGAGATACCGCAGCTTGACGAACAGAGTGCAGCCATCAATGGAATACGGAGCGTGCCCGGAACCCGGCGGGTTTTGCAGATACGTGCCTGCGGGGTAGTCACCCAGTTCATCGCTCAGCGTGCCTTCGAGCACCAGGATCTGCTCACCCAGGCCATGCGAATGGTGGTCGAACCGCGCACCGGCGTCGTAGCGCACGATGGAGGTCGCTCGCGCCACCTCGCCCCCGTCACGCTCGAGCAGGCGGCGGTGCACCAGCGGCGATGGCGACTGCTGCCAGGGCAATGCCTGGCTATCAATCACGCAGCGTGCCGTGTAGTCGTTGTTGAGCAGCGTGTGGGCGATGGCGCTCATGGAGCCGTGCCTGCCGGCTGATCAGGGGCACATGTTCCGCGAGCGGGGGTGGCGTCAGGGGTGGCGTCGGGAATGGCGTCCGTCAGCGCAGGTCGGCACATTTGTTCGCCATTCCACACCTGCCCGCACCAGCAGCGCCCCTCGGTATCAATGATGCAGGTGCCGGTGCCGCAACAACGGTCATCGTCTGGCATAAGGTTCTCCGATATGGGGCGTGGAAGAAATAATCAAGGCCGAAACAGGAGCACCACCTGCTCCGGCGACTGGCCAGCCGGAATTGTCGGTGGAGGACGGTAGCCAGTGCCTGGCGCAGGGCATTGCCTGAGGCCACCCGTTTGGCGGAACGCAGCCGAATACACCCTGCTCCCACGCAACAGGGCGATCTCTCCTGCGTCCGTAGGTTCACAGTTCGCAACGGGCAGCCAACCAAACGCTCCACTCCCCGGGACTCGCACGAACATGGTTCGCGCCCTCGTCCAGATCGCGTTCGCGCGTGCCATCCCCCCTCACGCAGGCGCGCGGTACACCAGCACCTTCAGCGCCCGCTCCTCGTCCACATCGGCAAACACGGTTGGGTTGGCCACGCGCTCTACAAACTGCAGCTCAGGCGCCAGCTCGCGCATCTGGTCCTGCAAAAACGCCAGGCCCAGCTCGGGCGCGTTCAGGCACAGCAGCGCGTGGCCGCCGGGCGCCAGCAGGTCGGGCAGGCGGCGCATCAGGCGGGCGTAGTCCTTGGTGGCCACAAAGCTGCCCTTTTGGTAGCTGGGCGGGTCGACGATGACCAGACCATACGGCCCGCTACGGTTGATCTTGCCCCAGCTGCTGAAAATGTCGTGCGGCAAAAACGCCGCGCCGGTGGTGATGCCGTTGAGCTGGTGGTTTTGTTGGCCCACGGCAATGGCGCCGTGGGCCATGTCCACATTCACCACCTGTTTGGCGCCCGCCTGCAGCGCCACCACCGAAAACGCGCAGGTGTAGGCAAACAGGTTCAGCACCTTGAGGCCATAGCGGTCGGTGCTGCGGGCGGCGGCATAGTCGCGCACCCAGCGCCGACCTTCGGCCATGTCCAGAAACAGGCCGTGGTTCTGGCCACGCAGCACATGCACGCGGTAGCGCGCGCCCGCCTCGGTCACTACATGCGGGTCGGGCACGGCGCCGGCCATCAAGCGCGTCTCGCTGCGGCCCTCCATGCGAAGGGCCTCGCCCCGGTGCTGAAACACCCAATTCAACACCTCGCCCGCCGGGGCAATCTGCGCCCAGCGTGCCTCCAGCGCGGCGCCGATAGCGGCCAGTTGCTCATCGGTGGCCGGTGCAAAGCCGGTGACGACGAAGACGGGCGGGTAGGCGTCCAGCACCCACTGCTCATCGCCCGGGTGTTTGCCACCCCGCCCATGAAAGACGCGCATGGCGTCGGTGGGCAAAGGCATGGTGGCAATGGTGTCGAGCAGGGCTTGCATAGAAAAGTTGAAGTGTTTTTGGCCGCTAGCGCTTATACATCATGCGCTAGCAGCTATCATTTTTGAATGGTTGGTCTGACCAGAAGGAACGGGTGCGGGCGCCATCACGCCAGCTACTGCACGGGATCTGCAACATGGCCCGGCGCTGTCGCCTGCAAATGCGCCACCAGCGCGGCGGCAAAGCCGGAAAGCAGCACGCCCTTGCGGGTGCAAATCTGCAGGTCGCGCTGCGCCCAGGGCTCGTTCATTTCCAGCACCACGGGCGGCTCGGCCAGGCCCGCCGTGCTGACCGCGCTGCGCGGCACCATGCCAATGCCCACACCCGCGCCCACCATGCGGCACACGGCCTCAAAACTGCGCACCTGAATTCGCACGTCCAGGTGCTGGCCCAGGGCGGCGGCAGCATTCATGGTGAAAGTGTGAATGGACGACCCCGCATGCAGCATGACAAACGGGTGGCCCAGCACCTCGGCAAAACCCACGCCCGTGCGTGACGACAGCGCGTGGCCCCGGGGGACGATGAGCACCAGCCGGTCTTGCCGGTAGGGCAGCAGGTCCACGCCTGCACTGTGGCCGCTGTCTGCCAGCACGCCCACGTCAATCTCGCCGCCGGCCACGGCCACCACGATGTCGGTGCTGGTACGCTCTTCCAGACTCACGCTGACCTGCGGGTGCTGGCGCAAAAAATCTGCCAGGTCGTCGGGCAAATACGTGTGCGTGGCATGCGTGTTGGCCCACAGGCTGACATGGCCGCGTATGCCCGTGGCAAACGGCGACAGGTTGGCGTGCATCTGCTCCAGGCTGGCCAGCACCTGGCGCGCGTTGCGCAGCAGCGCCTCGCCCGCGCGGGTCAGCGCCACGCCGCGCGCCTGGCGGTCCAGCAGCGTGGCGTTGAGCGCGTCTTCGAGCCGCCGGATGCGGTGGCTGGCCGAAGACGGCGCCAGAAACGCGCGCGCCGCGCCACGGGTGAGGTTGCCCTCTTCCGCAACCGCCACAAAAAGGCGCAGGTCCGTCAGGTCGTAGTTCATGGGGGTGCTGTGTTCGCCTGCAACGAACGCTGGCTTGGGAGATGGGCAATTGTGCCTTGCTGCAAATGCACCGACCATTCAAAAACCGAACGAAACAGCGTCAGAGGACTGCGCTCAAAGGTCCGCCCCACCCTTGTCCCTTAGCCCCTTGCCAAGTTAGTTGCCCCTATGTCCATCAAAACATGGTCCCCCGAACGCGTTGGGCTGGCCCTGGCCGTGCTCGCAGCGTTCGGCTTCTCGTTCAAAGCCATCTTTGTGAAGCTGGCCTACGCCGTGCCGCAGGCGGTACAGGTGGACTCGGTCACCCTTCTGGCGCTGCGCATGCTGTTTTCGGTGCCGGTGTTCGCCTGGGTGGGCTGGCGCGCCAGCCGCAAGCTGGCACCGCTGGCCCGGCGCGACTGGCTGGCGGTGGTGGCGCTGGGCCTGCTGGGCTACTACGGCGCCAGTATTCTGGACTTCGTGGGGCTGCAATACATCACCGCCAGCCTGGAGCGGCTGATTCTGTTCACCTACCCCACGCTCACCATCCTGATCGGCGTGCTGTTCCTCGGCAAAACCGCGTCGCGCCGGGAGATGGCAGCGCTGCTGCTGTCGTATGCGGGCATTGGCCTGGCGTTTGCGCACGACCTTCACATTGCGGGCGACACGCGCGCGGTGCTGATCGGCGCGGGCTTTGTGTTTGGCTCGGCGGTGTCGTATGCGTTCTACCAGGCAGGCAGCGAACCCGCCATACGCCGCCTGGGCGCTGCCCGCTTCACGGCGCTGGCCATGCTGGTGTCCACCGTTGCCACCCTGCTGCACTTCGCCGCCACCCAGCCGGCGGTTGCGCTGGTGCAGCCCGCGCCGGTGTATTTGCATGCCCTGGGCATGGCGGTGTTCTCCACCGTGCTGCCGGTGTTCATGACCTCCGCCGCCATCCGCCGCATCGGCGCACCCAAAACCGCGCTGATCGGCACGCTGGGGCCCATCCTCACCATCTTCTTTGGCGCATGGCTGCTGGGCGAGCCGCTGACCGCCTGGCAGATGGGCGGCGCGGGATTGGTGCTGTCGGGGGTACTGCTGATAAGCAAACGGCCGGTGGCCGCCGTGGCACAACCGCCGCGAGCGGCCGCCCCGCTCGGCGCAGGCGAATCACACTAACCGCAGCAAATAGGCGCGGCCACGCCAGCGACCAAGGCGCGCGGGTGCGTATGACGGGGCTGCCGTTACGGGTTTTGCTGGGATAAGTGGCTATGTTGCTGGTGGATGGGCAGAACGTGAGGCTGGGGTGCAGTGTTGGCAAACGGATAGAAGCACCACGCACCATGCACAAAAAAGCCCGCATGCAGCGGGCTTTCAGATAACACCGTGGCGGGATCAAACGCGCGGGACGGGTGTGCCGGAGTTCACGCACAAGGCCATGTTCAGCGCCTTGATGGCTGTCTTGTAGTCTTCGCGTTCGATCACGAACTGCATGTTCACCTGGCGCAAGGTTTGCGACACGCAGTTCACGTTGACCTGCGCATCCGCCAGCGCTTGCGCCGCCTTGGCGAGCACGCCTGGGATGCTGATGTTGGAGCCAATGGTGCAAACGATGGCGCTGGGCTTGATCGTCACGACCTGGTAGCCCTCCTGCAGCTCGGCCACCAGCTCGGGCGTGACCTGGTTGTCCCACACCAGATGGGCGATGGAGTTGGCGTTGGTCGCCTTCAGGATGTAGCTCACATCGTGCTTGCAGAACACGTTCATCAGGCCCGCATCAAAGCCCACGGTGCCCACCATGCTGGGGTCGTGGATCTCGATCAGCGTGACCTTGTCGGTGCCAGTGACGATCTCGACGCGCGCGCGCTCGCCCACAAAGTCTTTGGTGATGAGCGTGCCGGGGTGGTCGGGCTCAAACGTGTTTTTGAGGCGGATGGGAATGCCCGCCAGTTCCATGGGCTTGGCAGCCTTGGGGTGGATGGCTTCCATGCCCACGTCGGCCAACTGGTCGGCCACGTCGTAGTTGGTGGCGCCCACCACGATGGCGTTTTCCAGGCCCACCAGGTTAGGGTCGGCGGACGAGAGGTGGAATTCCTTGTGGATCACGGCCTCGGCGGGGCGCACTTCCACGGCGATCTTGCTGAAGGTGACTTCGGAGTAGCCCCGGTCAAACTCGCGCATGATGCCTTCAGTGCCTTTGGTGTAGCCAGTGGCCACCACCACCTTGTCGCTCAGGTCCAGGCCCTTGAAGCTTTGCGCAATGCGCTCGTCGATGGTCCAGGCTTCGTTGTCGTCAAAACCAGCCAGGTCCATCAGGATGGCGTTGACACCATTGGCCTTGAGGATCTCGACCGAGTTGAACGCGCTGTGCGACTCGCCAATGGAGGCCAACACTTCGCGCGCAGCCAGCAGCACATCCTTGCGGCTCAGATAGCCACTGGCCAGCACGTGCTGCATGGCGTTCAGGTACTCACGCGCCTGGCCAACGCGCTGGTCGATGAAGGCGTCTGCCACATCCAGCGGCAGGCGCAGGTCGGCGTAGCCCGCGTTCAGCTTTTTCAGGCTGGCGGCCAGTTGGGTCAAGGCGTCCTGGTAGCCCTTGCCTTCAGCAAACAGGGCGTAGATGCCGCGCTCGCCCGTCTTCTTGTGCTCCAGCAACTGGTTCGTCACGCCCGAGTAGGCGGACACCACATAAATCCGGCCGTAAATGCGCTTGGGGTCGTGCAGCATGATGTGGCGCAGCACATCGCCAAAGGCGGTCATGGAAGTGCCGCCGATCTTCTCGACAGAGATCTTGGAGTTTTGAACGTCTTGCATGGACAGGCTCAGGGGAGCAAAAAAGTTGGAAAGCCGGACGGGTGTTCTGCCAAGGGGCTCAGCGGCAGGAAACCCTCTATTTTCCACGACTTTTGGCGGGCCCCTTCCGGGCGGTTTCAGGGGCATCAGTCTGCGCCAGTACGTGCGTGACTTCCGCCAGGACCGCGGGATGGGGTCACCAGTTGAGTTGCAAGTCTGCTGCTGCGGGGATCTCGCAGGTTGTTGCCAATCGTCTCGTACCCTGCGCCTTCCCCAAACAGCTATTGCGCCAGACGTTGCGCAACGTATTGCCTCAAACGCGCTTCATTCCCGCTCAAGGCCTGTGTAGTCGATGGCAACATCCATGGAGCTTTTGCTTCAACATGCAGTAGCTGTTCCCTGGTCGGGTCTCCCACCCGCTCATACAGGCGCGCAAAGTCCGCAGAATCGGAATCTGCCGTGCCCAAGCCGAACCGGCGCCGCATCACCTCGATCACCAGGCCGTGGGGCGTACGGCCGTCGGCCTGGTCGCGCAGGCCAAGCTCAAAGAGCCGCAGCAATGTGGCATCTGATGCTCCTGACATGAAGTAGTTCGGATTGGCACCCACAAGGTCCAGGCCCTGACCGTTCTGCTGCAACAGGTCGATCCCTAGAATCTCCAAACGCCGAATTCGCTCTGTATCCAGATCGAAACCAGGTTGAGGGGAGGCCACAGACCACCAGACGGGAATTTCATCACTGCCAGGTGTCACCGCACACTGGATCGGCAGGCCTCGGTCCAAGAAGGCGCGCAGGGCGATATCCGGAAAGTCGTTCTCGTAGATAGTACGAAGCAAGGCCTGCTGACGTTTGCTGCATCCTCTGGGTCCTGCAGATGGCACCCGCGCTTCAAAGGCCAGTGTGGCCTGAAGAACCACCGGGATGCGCTCAGCGAAGAAACGTGAGGTATTGCTCCTGAGACACTCACGCTTGAGCGCATCCAGGGTGCCCTCACTCAAGGGCTTGCCGCTGCGCTCAAGCAGATCATTCGCTTGGCTCAAGTTTCCCGAGCAAGTAGCACGCACCAACGGGTTTCGGCTGTCGGTGGCAATTGCTTCCGCCAAGCCGTCGCGCAAGCCCGTCAGATGGCCTCGTGCCCAGGACTGCGCGTGACCAATGGCCAAAAGGGACATCGCCCAGAACAATACAACGCCCCCCAAGCGTTTCCATGCTCCTTCGCGAGAAGCCACTTTCTGCGGCAGCGCAATGAGCAGAAACTGCAGCACAACCACCAGTACGTAGGCTCCCTGCGCCAGCATTACCAATGCTGCCCAGCCCACATCGAGCCCAGCAGCGACTTGTTCGGCCAGCTTGCCTCGTGCGAACGCCCAAGAACCGATGCACAACAACGCCAAGGGAATGGCAGGGAAAGCCCAGCCCCACGCCCGCGAACTTGGATGTCGGTACAACATGAAGCCCATGGCGACCAAACTCGCCAGGGCACCAACGATGAGACCCGTACCAAGCCCAATGCCGGAGGGTGCAAGCAACAGCCCCCAGGGGAAAAGCAGCGCTACAACACCCATCGACAATTGAAAGATGTAGAACGCCCAGTAGACAGGTGCGACCAGGGCGAACAACAGCAACGGCGACAAGGCCAGCAGGGCCATGCGATTTCTACTCAGCAGGGCATTCTGGAAAACACGGAGGATCAAAGGCATGTGACTGAGCAGCTGGCATTTGGAACATGAGGCCATGGCGGTACTTGGCCGTTTCGGCACCATTTCCGCCAGCTGCGAGTATTGCACCCCATTGCCCTGCCTCTTGCCCATCCGCCCACATGCGAAAAAGCCCGAACTGTTGCCAGTTCGGGCTTGTGCGTGGAGAGATGGGGACGTGCTTTGCTACTTCTTCTGCGGCGGCACGTCGGTGCACGAGCCGTGCGCAATCTCCGCCGCCATGCCGATGCTCTCGCCCAGCGTGGGGTGCGGGTGGATGGTCTTGCCGATGTCCACCGCATCCGCGCCCATCTCGATGGCCAGCGCGATCTCGCCAATCATGTCACCCGCATGGGTGCCGACCATGCCGCCGCCCAGGATCTTGCCGTGGCCATGGGCTTCGGGCGAGTCGTCGAACAGCAGCTTGGTCACGCCCTCGTCGCGGCCGTTGGCGATGGCGCGGCCGGAGGCCGTCCAGGGGAACAGGCCCTTCTTGACCTTGATGCCTTGCGCCTTGGCCTGGTCTTCGGTCAGGCCCACCCAGGCCACTTCGGGGTCGGTGTAGGCCACGCTGGGGATCACGCGGGCGTTGAAGGCGGCGGCTGCCAGTTCCTTGTTGCCCTGCAGTTCACCCGCGATGACTTCGGCCGCCACGTGTGCCTCGTGCACCGCCTTGTGCGCCAACATGGGCTGGCCCACGATGTCGCCGATGGCGAAGATGTGCGGCACGTTGGTGCGCATCTGGATGTCGACGTTGATGAAACCGCGGTCCGTCACGGCCACACCGGCCTTCTCGGCGGCGATCTTCTTGCCGTTGGGCGTGCGGCCCACGGCCTGCAGCACCAGGTCGTACACCTGCGGCGCCGGGGCGGTACCGCCCTCTTCCGCAGCGGCAAACGTCACTTCAATGCCTTCAGGCGTGGCCTTGGCGCCCACCGTCTTGGTCTTGAGCATGATGTTGTCGAAACGCTTGGCGTTCATCTTCTGCCAGATCTTGACGAGGTCGCGGTCGGCGCCCTGCATCAGGCCGTCCATCATTTCGACCACATCGAGGCGCGCGCCCAGTGTGCTGTAGACGGTGCCCATTTCGAGGCCGATGATGCCGCCGCCCAGAATGAGCATGCGCTTGGGCACTTCCTTGAGCGCCAGGGCGCCGGTGGAGTCGACCACGCGCGGGTCGTCAGGCATGAAGGGCAGGCGCACGGCCTGGCTGCCGGCGGCGATGATGGCCTTCTTGAAGGCGATGACCTTCTTGGTGCCCGTCTTCTCCTGGCCGGTGCCGGTGGTTTCTTCCACTTCAAGGTGGTTGGCGCCGACGAAAGCACCGTAGCCACGCACAGTGGTCACCTTGCGCATCTTGGCCATGGCGGCCAGGCCGCCGGTGAGCTTGCCGATGACCTTTTCTTTGTGGTCGCGCAGCTTGTCGATGTTGACCAGCGGCGCACCAAAGTCCACTCCCAAGTCGGCCATGTGGCTGACCTCGTCCATAACGGCTGCCACGTGCAGCAGCGCCTTGGAGGGGATGCAGCCCACGTTCAGGCACACGCCGCCCAGGGCTGCGTAGCGCTCAACGATGACGACCTTGAGGCCCAAGTCTGCCGCGCGGAAGGCGGCGCTGTAACCACCGGGGCCGCCACCGAGCACTAGCACGTCGCAGTCCAGGTCAGCCGTTCCAGCAAAGCTGGATGCTACTGAATTGGTAGCTGCTTGTGCTTGTGGAAAGGGCGCTGAAGCCTGTTTTTGCTCAGTAACTGCGGGCGCTGGTGCGGCGGCAGGTGCTGGAGCTGCCGCGCCTGCGCCCTGCACTTCCAGCGTCAGCACCACCGAGCCTTCGGCGATCTTGTCGCCGAGCTTCACTTTCAGCTCCTTGACCACGCCAGCATGGCTGGACGGGATCTCCATGGAGGCCTTGTCGGACTCCACGGTGATCAGGCTCTGCTCGGCCTTGATGGTGTCGCCGGGTTTGACCAGCACTTCGATGATGGCCACTTCGGCGAAGTCGCCGATGTCGGGCACCTTGATGTCGATGATTGCCATGGTGTGCTTGCCCTTTCGTTACATCACGATGCGGCGGAAGTCCGCCAGCAGCGAGGCAAAGTACACGTTGAAGCGCGCAGCAGCGGCGCCGTCGATCACGCGGTGGTCCCAGCTCAGGCTCAGCGGCAGCATCAGGCGCGGTGCGAACTGCTTGCCGTCCCACTTGGGTTCGATGCTGCTCTTGCACACTCCCATGATGGCGACTTCGGGGGCGTTGATGATGGGCGTGAAGTAACGCCCGCCAATGCCACCCAGGGAGCTGATGGAGAAGCAACCGCCGGTCATGTCGGCCGGGCCGAGCTTGCCGTCGCGCGCCTTCTTGGCCAGGTCGCCCATCTCTTGCGAGATCTGGACGATGCCCTTTTGGTCGGCGTCGCGGATGACCGGCACAACGAGGCCGTTGGGCGTGTCGGCCGCAAAGCCGATGTGGAAGTAGTTCTTCATCACCAACTGGTCGCCGTCGAGCGAGCTGTTGAACTCGGGGAACTTCTTGAGCGCGGCCACGGCGGCCTTGATCATGAAGGCGAGCATGGTGACCTTGACGCCACTCTTCTCGTTTTCCTTGTTGAACTGCACGCGGAAGGCTTCGAGGTCGGTGATGTCGGCGTCGTCGTGGTTGGTGACGTGCGGGATGACGACCCAGTTGCGGTGCAGGTTGGCGCCGCTGATCTTCTTGATGCGCGAGAGGTCCTTGCGCTCCACGGGGCCGAACTTGGTGAAGTCCACCTTGGGCCAGGGCAGCAGGTCCAGACCCACGCCGGAGCCGCCAGATGCTGCTGCGGGCGCTTTGGCCGCCTGGGCCTTGGTTTGCACCGCGCCAGTCATCACCTGCTTGGTGAAGGCAGCCACGTCGTCCTGGGTGATGCGGCCCTTGGGGCCGGTGCCCTTGACTTCATCGATGGGCACACCCAGTTCGCGGGCGAACTTGCGCACCGAAGGCGATGCATGGGGCAGGCCTGCCGTGGGAGTGCCGGGCTGGTGGGCAGGGACAGCCACCGAAGCGGTGGCAGCGGCGGGTGCTGCGGCTGCCACCGCAGGAGCGGCCACAGCCACTGGGGCTGGTGTCGGCGCAGCGGCCGCAACAGGTGCTGCTACAGGCGCTGCAGCAGCTGCCGTACCTTCAAGCAGAGCCACCAGATCACCAATGTTGACGGTGTCGCCAATCTTGACCTTGAGTTCCTTGAGCACGCCAGCGGCAGGCGACGGGATCTCCATGGAGGCCTTGTCGGATTCGACGGTGAACAGGGACTGCTCGACCTTGATGGTGTCGCCGACCTTGACCAGCATCTCGATGACGGCCACGTCTTTGAAGTCGCCGATGTCGGGCACTCGCACTTCGACCGGGCCAGTGGCCGCAGGGGCAGCAACAGGCGCTGCCGGTGCGGGTGTGGGTGCAGCTACCGGAGCGGCAGCCGCCGCAGGAGCCGATGCAGCAGCGGGGGCTGCGGCAGCGCCCGCGTCAGCGGACTCCACCACGGCAATCACCGAGCCTTGCTTGACCTTGTCACCCAGCGCAATCTTGAGCTCCTTGACCACGCCTGCGTGGCTGGATGGGATCTCCATCGATGCCTTGTCCGATTCGACCGTGATGAGCGACTGCTCGGCCTTCACGGTGTCACCCACCTTGACCAGCAACTCGATCACGCCCACTTCGTCAAAGTCCCCGATATCCGGGACTTGAATGTTGACCAATGCCATTGTTCTGTCTCCGTTCGGTTTATGCGTAGAGCGGGTTGATCTTGTCGGCCTGGATGTTGTACTTGGCAATGGCCTCCGCCACCTTGGTGACAGGCAACACGCCGTCTTCGCTCAGCGCCTTGAGGGCGGCCACAACGATGTAGTGGCGGTTGACCTCGAAATGCTCGCGCAGCTTGCTGCGGAAGTCGCTGCGGCCAAAACCGTCGGTGCCCAGCACCTTGTAGTTGCGGCCACCCTTGGCCGAGCTCTGCACAAAGGGACGGATCTGCTCTGCATAGGCCTTCATGTAGTCGGTCGATGCGACCACGGGGCCGGTGCTGCTGCCCAGTTGCTGCGCCACGAACGACACACGCGGCGTCTCCAGCGGGTGCAACAGGTTCCAGCGGTCGGCGTCCTGGCCTTCGCGGGTGAGTTCGTTGAAGCTGGGGCAGCTCCAGACATCGGCCTGCACACCCCAATCGGCAGCCAGCAGGGTTTGTGCGGCCAGCGACTCGCGCAGGATGGTGCCTGAGCCCAGCAGTTGCACGCGCTTGTCTCCCTCGGCACCGGGCTTGCACAGGTACATGCCCTTGATGATTTGCTCTTCCGTGCCTTCCACAAGGCCTGGCATGGGGTAGTTCTCGTTGAGCAGCGTGATGTAGTAGAAAACGTTCTCTTGCTGCTCGACCATGCGCTTGAGGCCCCGGTGCATGATCACTGCCACTTCGTGGGCAAACGTGGGGTCGTAGCTCACGCAGTTGGGGATGGTGTTGGCCAGGATGTGGCTGTGGCCATCTTCGTGCTGCAGGCCTTCCCCGTTGAGCGTGGTGCGGCCCGAGGTCCCGCCCAGCAAGAAGCCACGGGCCTGCATGTCACCCGCCGCCCAGGCCAGGTCGCCAATGCGCTGGAATCCGAACATCGAGTAGTACACATAGAACGGCACCATGATGCGGTTGTTGGTGCTGTAGCTGGTGGCAGCAGCGATCCAGCTGGCCATGCCGCCGGCTTCGTTGATGCCCTCCTGCAGGATCTGGCCGGCCTTGTCCTCCTTGTAGTACATCACCTGGTCGCGATCGACCGGGGTGTACAGCTGGCCCTTGGGGTTGTAGATGCCGATCTGGCGGAACAGGCCTTCCATGCCAAAGGTGCGGGCCTCATCCACCAGGATGGGTACCACGCGGGGGCCCAGGGCCTGGTCGCGCAGCAGTTGCGTGATGAAACGCACGTAGGCTTGTGTGGTGGAGATTTCACGGCCTTCGGCCGTGGGCTCCAGGATGGCCTTGAAGGTTTCGATGGCGGGCACGGTGAAGTGCTCGTCGGCCTTGGGACGGCGCTTGGGCAGGTAGCCACCCAGGGCCTTGCGGCGCTCGTGCAGGTACTGCATTTCCGGGGTGTCGTCGGCCGGCTTGTAGTACGGGATCTCGGCCAGCTGGCTGTCAGGGATCGGGATGGCGAAGCGGTCGCGGATGTACTTGATGTCCTCGTCCGACAGCTTCTTGGTCTGGTGCACGGTGTTCTTGCCTTCACCCGCCTTGCCCATGCCATAACCCTTGACGGTCTTGACCAGCAGCACGGTGGGCTGGTTCTTGTGCTCGTTGGCAGCATGGAAGGCGGCATACACCTTGGCGGGCTCGTGGCCGCCACGGCGCAGCTCGAACACCTCTTCGTCGGTCATGTGCTCGACGAGCTTGAGCGTTTCGGGGTACTTGCCGAAGAAGTTCTTGCGCACGAAGGCGCCGTCGTTGGCCTTCATGGCCTGGTAGTCGCCGTCAAGCGTCTCCATCATCAGCTGCTTGAGCTTGCCGGTCTTGTCGCGGGCCAGCAAGGCATCCCAGCCATTGCCCCACAGCAGCTTGATCACGTTCCAGCCCGCGCCGCGGAACTCGCCTTCGAGTTCTTGCACGATCTTGCCGTTGCCCCGCACCGGGCCGTCCAGGCGCTGCAGGTTGCAGTTGATCACGAAGACCAGGTTGTCGAGGTTTTCGCGCGCGGCCAGGCCGATGGCGCCCAGGGATTCGGGTTCGTCCATTTCGCCGTCGCCGCAGAACACCCACACCTTGCGGTTTTCGGTGTTGGCAATGCCACGGGCGTGCAGGTACTTGAGGAAGCGGGCCTGATAGATGGCCATCAATGGCCCCAAGCCCATGGACACCGTAGGGAACTGCCAGAACTCGGGCATCAGCTTGGGATGCGGGTAGCTGGACAGGCCCTTGCCGTCCACTTCCTGGCGGAAGCTATCAAGCTGCTCTTCGCTCAGGCGGCCCTCCAGATAAGCGCGCGCATAGATGCCGGGGGCGCTGTGGCCCTGGATGTACAGCAGGTCACCGCCGTGGTCTTCGCTGGCGGCATGCCAGAAGTGGTTGAAGCCCGCACCAAACATGCTGGCCACCGAAGCAAACGAACCAATGTGACCGCCCAGGTCACCACCGTCGGCAGGGTTCAGGCGGTTGGCGCGCACCACCATGGCCATGGCGTTCCAGCGCATGTAGGCGCGCAGGCGCTTTTCGATGGCGATGTTGCCAGGGCAGTGCGCCTCTTTTTCAGGTTCGATGGTGTTGACGTAACCCGTGTTGGCAGAAAACGGCAGGTCGATGCTGCTCTGGCGGGCGTGTTCAAGAAGTTGTTCCAACAGGAAGTGGGCGCGCTCTGGGCCCTCCTTGTCGATCACGGCGGACAGCGCGTCCATCCATTCACGGGTTTCTTGCTGGTCGGTATCGGAACCGATGCCGAAACCGGCCTGAGGGTCGGGCTGAGCTGACATGCTTTGTCTCCTGTAGGTGTGGCAGCAATTTAGTACGTTGGCTCTAGTTTCGCATATTTTTTCGTAATTTCAAATGGTGCTTATGCATTTCATATTGCAATAATTTGCTGCAAGTGCACATGATCCAGAAGACATGAGCACTGCCGGGGCTCCTCTACACTCCCCACATGGATTCGATGCCCACCGCCCCCTCCCCCACGGCCACGACCGTGGCTGCGCCAATACGCTGGTGGCGCAAGTGGTGGCGCGGCTTGTCGCCCACCCGGCAAGACCGTTTTGCTGCACTCGCCCCCCTCGCGGCAGTGCTGATGTTCCTGGCCGCCATCGTTGCGGCGTTCTGGTACCTGCGTGCCGAGGAAGCCGAGCGCGAACAAGAAGCCCTACGGCGAGACGTGGAATACGCCCAGCAGCGCGTACGCCTGCGCCTGCTGGAGCGGCAGGAGCAACTCATGCGCATCGCCCGCGATGTGTCCAACCAGGACCTGGGCAAGGCAGAGTTCATCAGCCGCGCGGAGGCACTGATCAGCCAGTACCCGGAGCTGCAGGCCATCACCTGGATTGACGACCGCCGACGCATCCGCGCAAGCCAGGCGGCCCCCACACTGGCCAGTGGTGAGCTGCGCATCGCAGGCGAAGTCCTCAAGCCCGGCGACACCGCCGACACCTTTGGCCTGGCGCGGGACCTGCAGCAACCGGTGTACGCGCAGCCGGCCGCTACGTCGGGCGACGCGACCCCACTACTGCAGTTGCAGGTACCGCTCAACAACCAGGGCAAGTTCAGCGGCGTGGTGCTGGGCGAATACTCCATCGACAGCCTGCTGCGCTACGGCACCCCCACCGAAGTGCTGGCGCGCTACGCGGTGACGCTGCTCGACAGCAAGAACCAGGTGCTGGCGGGCACGCCGCTGGGCCCGCGCAACAAGGCCACGCAGTTGCTGCCATGGACGCCCAAGGCCAACGAGTACGAGGTACCGGTCTCCCCCGTCGGCAACGGCCTGGTGCTGCGCGCCCAGGCCTACCGCACATCGCTCGGTGTGGTGGGCAGCGGGCTGTTCTGGCTAGTGGGCACGCTGAGCGCGATGACGGCCTGGATGCTGATTGCCACCTGGCGCCACACCCGTCGCCGCATGCAGGCGCAAGAGGCACTGGTGGCCGAGACCAACTTTCGCCGGGCGATGGAAAACTCCATCCTCACCGGCATGCGCGCCCTGGATATGGAAGGCCGCATCAGCTATGTGAATGCCGCCTTTTGCCAGATGACGGGCTGGAGCGCCGAGGAACTCGTGGGCCTGAAGGCCCCCTTCCCCTACTGGCCCGAGGCCGATCACGAAACCCTGCAGGCCAAGCTGCGCGACGAACTGCGTGGCAACACCATGGCGGGGGGCTTCCAGGTGCGTGTCAAACGCAAAAGCGGCACGCTGTTCGACGCCCGGCTTTATGTGTCGCCCCTGATCGACGCCCATGGCCAGCAGACGGGCTGGATGACGTCGATGACCGACATCACGGAACCCAATCGCATCCGGGAACAATT
>NZ_JADHVT010000081.1 GCF_016783915.1 Acidovorax sp. | reverse complement strand
CCCTGGCCCCCAGCCGCCACAACCCCAGCGTGCCCATCTGGCTCGACCAGATCGCCTTGAAGGCCGTGGCCCGCCAGCGCACACAACGCTTTGAAACCGCCGAGGAACTGCTGCTGGCCCTGGAGCGGGGGGCTTCGCGCCCCTTGTCCGCATCCGGCCCGCAGCCGCTGATGCAGCGCGATGCCACGGCGCTGTGGAAGATGGCGCTGGCAGTGAGCGTGTTGGTGAATCTGTTGCTGGTGTACTGGCTGCTGTTTTTGCCGAGGTGAGTTTTTGCTGCAAAAGATATAGCTATCAGTGCATGTAGATCATGCGCATGGTGGTGATTTGGCTGGGTTTTTGGGTGACGATATGCGTTGACTGCGGCAAGTGCGGTCATGCGCTGCGCGCACGGCCGCCCTTCTCCGCCCACGTACGTGTCCAGCGGATCTGCATGACCCGCAACAGCACCAGCATGGCAGCGGCGCACACCGCAATGCCCACAAAGCCCCAGAGGTAGGTGCCGGTGTACTGGCGCGAAAAGCCCATGCCGTTGGGGATGAGGCCGCCACCCAGCGCGCCGATCTCGCCAATCATCGAGCCGGCGACGGCCGTGGACAGCGGCCAGCGCAGCGGCACCAGCTGGAACAGCGCGCCGTTGCCCGCGCCCAGTGCCGCAAAACACACCAGGAACAGCAGCATCGTCACCGGCAAGGAGTTTTCGGCCAGGCCGCACAGCACCATGCTCACGGCGGTGATGGCCAGCACACCCGTGAGCGTGTTGACGCCGCCCCAATGGTCGGACAGCCAGCCGCCCATCACCCGCAGTGCCGCACCCAGAAAGGCGGCCAGCATGGTCAGTTGCCCTGCCTGCACCTTGCTCACGCCAAACTGGTCGTAGAAGTAGCTGGGCAGGAAGGCCGTCAGACCGATGAAGCCGCCAAAGGTCACGGCGTAGATCAGGCTGAACGCCCAGCCATCTTTTTCAAAGAGACAGGCAATGTGCTCGCGAAACGTGGCGTGGGGCGCGAGGTCGGGCGGTTCCTTGGCATACACCGCCATCACTACGGCGGGTACGGCCACGCTCACGGCGGCAAAGCCATACACCGCCTGCCAGCCAAAATTCTGCGCCAGGGCCGGCGCCAACAGTGCGGCCACCGCAGTGCCCACATTGCCTGCGCCCACGATGCCCATGGCCAGGCCCTTGTAGCGCGGCGGAAACGAGCCCGAGCCTAGCGACAGCGCCACACCAAAACTCGCCCCCGCCACGCCCAGCAGGATGCCCAGCGCCAGCAGGTCGTTGAAGGTGTGCACGAACAGGTAGCCATAGCCCATGGCCAAAAAGATGCCCGCCATCTCGACCAGGGTGGCCCGCTTGCGGCCGATGTACTGCGCCAGGATGCCTAGCGGAAACCGCATCAGCGCTCCCGCAAAAATGGGGATGGACAGCATCATGCCCATCTGGGTGGGGGAGAGCTGGAAGCTCTCGCGGATGAACGGCGCCATCGCACCGTTGATGACCCACACCGCGCACGAAAAGCCGAAGTACAGAAACGACGCCCACAGCGTGGGTGCGTGGCCGGATTTGGGGAACTCTCTGAAGTAATGCATGGGTGTGAGTGCAAAGGGCTGAGGGTGTGACCCCTTCGCCCGGCCAGAAAACAAAAAGGCGTCCACACAGACCGCGCGGGCTGACCAGCCCCAACGCACTCCATGAAGACGCCAACGTCCTGTTCGCCCAATCCGCCATTGCACCGGGCTGACACGCGGCCAGCGTTGGCCGCGCCTTACGGCAAGCAATGGCTATGCCAGTGCCGATATGGGGGAGGGATTTTGAGGAAATTGCCAGAAAGCGCCTGTAAATTAAGTGCTTTCAGCTATCAAAAATGAAGCGTATTGTCTGCCGAATGCTCACTTTGGTGCATTGCAGCGGAGTGCGACGCACAGTGTTGGTGTTGGGCACTGAGTTGGTGAGTTCGCGATGGAGGTGCTATTTATCTGTTTCAAATCCATTGCCTTCGTCATAGGATGTATTCGGCTTATCCACTGCCGTGTTGCCCGGTCAGGGAGCGACAAGGCGTCTACGAAATGGGGTTCCCATGCGCGTCAATCTGCCGGTCAGCCAGCACGAATATGCGTTTCCCAAGGGCCAGACTCTGGTGTCCACTACGGACCTCAAGGGCCGCATCCTGTACTGCAACCCGATGTTCATTGAGGTCAGCGGCTACGAAAAGGAAGAGCTTCTGGGCCAGCCCCACAACATCGTGCGACACCCCGACATGCCCGAGGAGGCCTACCGCGACATGTGGGAGACCATCGCCAAAGGCATCCCCTGGTCGGCCCCGGTCAAGAACCGGCGCAAGGACGGCACGTTTTACTGGGTGATGGCCAACGTCACCCCGCTGATGCAGGGCGACCAGCCCACGGGTTACATGTCGGTGCGAACCGAAGCCACGCGAGAGCAGATCCAGGCGGCTGACGCGCTGTACAAACAGATGCAGGCTGAAAAACAGGAGGGTCGCCTGGTGCACACCTTGCGCGCCGGTGTGCTGGTCAAGAACAACCTGTGGGGCAAGCTGTCGGGCGTGCTGCGCCTCGGCGCCATGGGCAAGATGATGGCGTGCACGCTGGTGCTGGTGGTGGCCTCGTGGTGCGCCGCGCTGGTGGGCGGCCACACGTTGACGCTGGGGTCGGGCGCTGCATGGCTGGGCGTGGTGCTGCTGGCACTGGGTATGGCGGTGTACCTGCACCAGGTCACTGTGGCGCCGCTTGCGCAGATGCTGCGCTGGGCCAACCGCATGGCGGCGGGCGACCTCACACAGAACATTTCCGCATCACGCAGCGACACGGTAGGGCACCTGCAAAAGGCGCTGGGCCAGCTCAATGTGAACCTGCTGTCCATCGTGCGCGACGCGCGCCAGGAGAGCGAAAACATGCAGGTGTCCACCCGCGAGATCGCCCAGGGCAACCAGGACCTGTCGTCCCGCACCGAAGCGCAGGCCAGCAACCTGGAGCAAACGGCGGCGTCGATGGAGGAGATCACCGGCACCGTCAAGCAGACGGCCGAATCGGCCCGCCAGGCCACGGTGCTGGCGACGCAGGCGTCCCAAGTGGCCGAGCGCAGCAGCGAGGCGGTGGACGGCGTGGCCATCACCATGAAGCAGATCCAGACCGCCTCGGGCCGCATCAGCGAGATCACGCAGCTGATCGACTCCATTGCGTTCCAGACCAACATCCTCGCGCTGAACGCAGCGGTCGAGGCCGCGCGAGCGGGTGAACAAGGCCGAGGTTTTGCCGTGGTGGCGTCTGAAGTGCGCAGTCTGTCACACCGCACCCTGTCGGCCGCCAAGGAGATCCGCCAGCTCATCGACGACTCGGCCACCAAGGTGAGCGAGGGCCATCAAAAGACCGACGCCGCCCAGAAAACCATGACCGAATCGCTGGAGCTGGTGCGCCGCGTGAACACGCTGATCGGGGAGATCCACAGTGCATCGAACGAGCAGCTCAGCGGCATCTCGCAGGTCAACGCTGCCGTGGCGCAGCTGGACACCATCACCCAGCAGAACGCTGCGTTGGTAGAAGAAAACGCGGCGTCTGCCATGCAGCTCAATGGGCAGGCACAGTCCGTGACGGAGACCGTGCAGGTGTTCCGCATCGACGCATCTGCACCCAGCCAGGCGCGGGACGCGGTGCAGTTGCGCAAGGAGATGAAGGCGTCGTCGGAAAGGGCGTTGGAGCACGCCTGACGTGACCGGGGTTTTGTACCGGATTTTTGGTGTTTTTGGCTGCTAGCGCTTATGGGGTAAGCGCTAGCAGCTATTGTTTTGATAGTTTTCGACGGTTGGGGCAACGGTTTGGGTCGGTGCGACAGCGCACAGATGCCGTGCGTTCTTGCGGTCACGATGTGCGCAGTGTTGTATTTGCAACCGCCAGTGACCAAAAGACAGGGAGGAGTCCCCATGCCACGCGCCCAAGCGAACGTATTGCCCCTGAACCACCGGTTGCCTCGCGTTGCTCCGTTAAGGCCCGCCAGCCGGGCTGTCTTCATTCCGGTGGACGAACTGCTCACACCCGGTTTTGTTGCCAGGCACACCATGTTCGCGGATTTCGGTGCGCTGCTGCGTGCCAGCGCGTTTGTTCCTGAGCAGGTTGTGTTTTTGGAGAAAACATCGGACGACGACTGGGAGAAGTTCATTCGCCGTGTGTCCAGTTTTTCGACCTGGAGCGCGATGCTGAAAGACGCGCGGGGCGAGTGGATCATGCGCCGGATGGGCGTGTGCACGGACGCCTATCCGTCGTACAGCGAAGCACCGGTAGCGCTTTAAAGCATTGCAAAAATGATAGCTGTCAGCGCTTATCCATCAAGCGCTAGGGCCTAAAAAAGCCAAAAACGATCGCAGCGCCAATGCTTGCTACCGTGTCACGTGGTGTGCCTTGCCCGCCGTGTGTGGCTCAGGTGCTTTCGCGTACCGTCAGCTCAAACCCCAGGTTCACCGAGTTTTTCTGCGGCACCTCGCCGCGCATCAGCGCCAGCAGCATCTGCGCACTGGCCTCGCCAATGGCAGAGCGCGGGGTGCGCACGGTGGTCAGCGGCGGCAGCATCTGGTCGCTGCCTGCCAGGTCGTTGAACCCTGCAATCGCCACCCGGCCCGGCACGGCCAAGCCCAGGCGCTGGGCGGCCAGCAGGCCCCCTTGTGCCAAGTCGTCGTTGCAAAAGAACACGGCGTCTACGGCGGGGCGGGTACGCAGCACTTCTTCGAGCAGCTCGGCGCCCAGGCGGATGGACGAAGGTTGGGGGCTGAGCAGCTCCAGCCGCGGGTCGTACAGACCGGCCTCGCGCAGGCAGCGGCGATAGCCCTCGGCGCGCTGCATGGTGCGCGGGTCGAGCTGGGCCGCCACAAAGGCGATGTTCTTGTAGCCGCGGGCCAGCAGGTGGGCCGTCATGCCGTGTCCCGCGTCTTGCTGCGAAAAGCCCACGCAGAACACACCGGGTGCGGGCGTCATTTCCATCAGGTGCACGCAGGGCACCCCGCTGGTGGCAATCAGATGGCGCGACGCCTCGGTGCGGTCAAAGCCGGTCAGCAGCAGGCCTGCGGGGCGGTGCGCCAGGTAGGTGCGCAGCAGTTGTTCTTCTTCCAGCGGGTCGTAATGGGTGACGCCAATCAGCGCCTGGTATCCGTGCGGGAAGAGGGTGCGGTGCACGGATTCGAGCACATCCACAAACAGCGCGTTCGACAGCAAGGGCACCAGCACGGGCACCTGCACGCTGCGTTGCGATGCCAGGGCGCGCGCTGCGGGGTCGGGTACGTAGCCCAGTTGCTCGGCGGCGGCTTTTACGCGCTGCACCAGTTCTTGCGCCACGCCGCGCTCGCCGCGCAGGGCGCGGGACGCGGTGATGGGGCTGACTTCTGCGGCTTTAGCCACGTCGCTCAGCGTGATGCGGCCGCTGGAGCGGCGTTTTGTCTCGGGTTTGTTCAAGGGTTAACCCTCGTGGTGCTGGGAATTGATCTGGTTAGGATAGCGCTGTCCAATCGACTGGGCAAGGCAATGTCAGTCATTTTGGATGAAGTTGTAGAAGTTGCCACAGTTTTTGCGGCATCCGGACGGGATGCCTTTTTTATGGATCGTTTGGATAGCGCTACCAATATGAGTGTTTTGCCGTCGATGGTTTATCTGGTGGTGATGGGTGTGGCTGGCTGCGGCAAGTCCAGCCTGGGTGCTGCGCTGGCCCAGGCCGAAGGCCTGCCCCTGATTGAAGGGGACGATCACCACAGCCCCTCCAGCCGCGAAAAGATGCGCCAGGGCATTGCGTTGACCGATGCGGATCGGGAAGGCTGGCTGATCACGCTGGGCCAACTGCTGCAGGCCCAGCCGCAGGGCGTGGTCCTGACCTGCTCAGCACTCAAGCGAACCTACCGCGACAGGTTGCGCGGAGCCTGCCCCGGGCTGCGGTTTGTTTTTCTGGAGATTGACCGCTCGAACGCCGGGCAGCGCGTGGCTGCCCGCGCCGGCACCCATTTCTTTTCGAGCGCGCTGGTCGACAGCCAGTTTGCAACGCTCGAATCGCCTGTGGGCGAGGCGGGTGTCTTGCGACTCGACGCGTTGCTCGACTTGTCTACCTTGCAGCAGCAGGCTTCGGCTTGGATTGCCACGAAGGAGGTTGCATGACCACCCCCACCCACCACGATGGTGTGACCCCCGAGCCGTTGAGCCGTTTCGCCAAAACCTCCCAGGTATTGATGGCGGGATGCCTGGGCGTGATGGCTGTGGCCGTGTTCATCAATGTGGTGCTGCGCTACGGGTTTGGCAGTGGCGTGGCAGCCAGCGAAGAACTGTCGCGTCTTTTGTTTGTGTGGATGGTGTTCATTGGTGCCGCCGCAGCGTACCCCGCTGGCGAGCACATGGCGTTCACCAGCTTGGCGGGTCTGTTGGCCAAACGCCGGGTGGCGTTTGGTCTGCTGACCGCCGTGATCCGTCTGCTGGTGATCACTGCCAGCGCGATGCTGGCCTGGGGCGCCTGGCAGCAGGTGGTGGTGGGCATGGGTAGCCATTCGGTGGTCATGGCCTACCCTGCGGCCCTGCTGCCCCTGCCCGCCTTTTTGTGCGCGGTCGCCATCGGTGTGATGGCGACCATCGAGTTGTTTCAACGCAAGCCATTGGACCTTGGTCATGGCGCCGAGGTGGAGTAAGTGATGATGGCGATGGGACCCGAAGCACAGGCTTTTCTTGTTTTCTCATTGGGCATGCTGGTGCTCATGGCCACGGGCATGAACATGGGCCTGGCCTTGGTGCTCACGGGCGCCGGGATGGCCTGGGTGCTCGACTTCTGGGACGCGCAGTTGCTCGCACAGAACCTGGTGGCCGGGGTGGACAGCTTTCCGCTCCTGGCCGTGCCGTTCTTCATCCTGGCGGGTGAGCTGATGAACTCCGGCGGTATCAGTCGCCGCATCATCGACATGGCCCAGGCCTGGGTGGGGCACATCCGGGGCGGGCTGGGCTACGTGGCCATTGGCGCTGCGGTGCTGATGGCCAGCATGAGTGGCTCGGCCCTGGCCGACACGGCGGCGCTGGCCACCATCCTGCTGCCCATGATGCGCCAGCAGGGCTACCCGATGAACACGTCCGCCGGGCTGATTGCTTCGGGCGGGATCATTGCGCCCATCATTCCGCCATCCATGCCTTTTGTGATCTACGGCGTGACGACCAACACGTCGATCTCGGCGCTGTTTGTGTCGGGCATCGTGCCGGGGCTGATGATGGGCGCGGGTCTCATCTTTGCCTGGCGCTGGGTGCTGCGCGGCATCGACCTGCCAAAAGGCGAGCCGCTGCCCATCCAGGACCGCCTGCGCGCCACGGTGCGCGCCTTTTGGGCCATGCTGATGCCTCTCATCATTATCGGCGGCATGAAGACCGGCGTGTTCACGCCAACGGAGGCCGCCGTGGTGGCCGCGTTCTATGCGCTGGTGGTGGCACTTTTCATCCACCGCGAGATGAAGCTCGCCGACATCTACGGCGTGCTGGTGCGGGCGGCCAAGACGACCTCCATCGTGATGTTTTTGTGTGCGGGTGCCCAGGTGGCCAGCTACATGATCACGCTGGCCGACCTGCCCAATGTGCTGACGAGCTGGCTGGGCCCGCTGGTGGAGAACCCGCGCCTCTTGATGGCCGTGATGATGATCGTTCTGGTGCTGATCGGCACGGCGCTGGACCTGACGCCCACCATCCTGATCTTTGCGCCCGTGATGCTGCCTATCGCCGTGAAGGCGGGCATCGACCCGGTGTATTTCGGCCTGATGTTCGTGCTCAACGGCGCCATTGGCCTCATCACCCCCCCGGTGGGCACCGTGCTTAATGTGGTGGCTGGCGTGGGGCGCATTTCGATGCACAGTGTCATCAAGGGCGTGAACCCGTTTCTCTTTACCTACGTGCTGATCCTGGCGCTGCTGGTGGTTTTTCCCCAGATCGTGACTGCGCCTGTCGTCTGGTTGCGTTGACGACCCCTTCGCTTTCCTTCCCCCCTGCAATGGAGACAACCATGAAACCTTTCCGCCGTACCCTGCTCGCTGCCCTGTCGGTGGCTGCCATCACCTGCTCGTTCCAGGTGGCTGCGCAAGACTTCAAGCCGCGCATCATCCGTTTTGGCTACGGCCTGAACGAGGACTCCAACCAGGGCCGGGCCACCAAGCTGTTTGCGCAGGAAGTGGAAAAGGCCTCGGGCGGCAAGATGAAGATTCGCGCCATCGGTGCCGCCGCACTGGGCTCGGATGTGCAAATGCAGCAGGCCCTGATTGGCGGCGCGCAGGAGATGATGGTGGGCTCCACTGCCACCCTGGTGGGCATCACCAAGGAAATGGCCATCTGGGACACGCCGTTCCTGTTCAACAACGCCAAGGAAGCCGATGTGGTGCTGGACGGCCCCGTGGGCCAGAAGGTGATGGACAAGCTGCAGGAAAAAGGCCTGGTGGGCCTGGTGTATTGGGAGAACGGCTTTCGCAACCTCACCAACAGCAAGCGCCCGGTCAACAAGTTGGAAGACATGGACGGCATCAAGCTGCGCGTGATGCAGAACAACGTGTTCCTCGACAGCTTCAAGACCCTGGGCGCCAACGCGGTGCCGCTGCCGTTCTCCGAGCTCTTCACCGCGCTGGAAACCAAGACGGTGGACGGCCAGGAGAACCCCTACAACACCATCCTGTCGAGCAAGTTCTATGAGGTGCAAAAGTACCTCACCGTGACCAATCACGTCTACAGCCCCTGGATCGTGCTGGTCAGCAAGAAGTACTGGGATGGCCTGTCGAAGGCCGAGCAGAAGGTGCTGCTTGACGCCGCCAAGAAGAGCCGCGACTTCGAGCGCCAGGACACCCGTGCCGAGGCCGACAAGGCGCTGGCCGACCTCAAGGGCAAGGGCATGCAGGTCAATGATTTGCCTGCAGCTGAAGCCAACCGCATGCGCGAAAAGCTCAGTGCCGTGAACGCCAGCATTGCCGCCAACGTGGGCGAAGCGTTGTGGAAGGACGTGCAGGCCGCGGTGGCTCAGGCGCGCGCAGGCAAGTAAATCTTGGTGGAGCCCCTCGGCGGCAGCCGTTAAGCTGTCGGTGGGCTTCGAGCTTCTGTTTTTAGCGAAGCGCCATCAAAAAGGCCGAGGCCCCTGCAGGGGCCTCGGCCTTTTGGCATTTGCAATCATCTGCCTGCACCGCGGTGCAGGCCCAGCGAATTACATGGAGCCGATTTCGCCGGACGAGATCTGGCCGGTGCGCAGGGCTTCAGCAGCCTGGGCACGCACGGCAGCGCGGTCAGCCGTGGACTTGTAGGTCACCACACGCGAACCAGCGGGTTCGATCGAGCGGGTCTGGGCCACGGTAGCGGCTTCGGCTTGCACTTCAGCGCGGGTGCGGTTGGTTTCGAACTTGGTGGCAAATTGCGAAGCATCGGCTTCGTCAGCCTGGGCACCAAAAGAAGCAAAAGCAGCAACAGCAGCGATAGAGAGGAAACGGGCAGTCTTGTTCATGATGAAACTCCTGTGAAATTCAAAAAATGGGGACGAGGTATCTGGAATACGCGGTGGATGAAACTGTGGATTCAAAAAAATGAATCAACCGCCTTCAGCAGGGCCCACGCGGCCAGTGCGCATGGCTTGTGCGGCAGCTTCGGCACGCACAGCGGCACGGTCGGCCGTGGACTTGTATGTCACCACACGGGAACCAGCGGGCTCTTGGCTGCGCATTTGTACAGCGGTGGCGGCTTCGGCGATCACTTCGGCGCGGGTGCGGCTGGTTTCGAATTGGGTGGCGAACTGCGAAGCGTCGGCTTCGTCGGCCTGGGCACCAAAAGAAGCGAAAGCGGCAACAGCAGCGATAGAGAGGAAACGTGCGGTGTTGTTCATGATGGAAATCCTTGAAGTTAAAAAAGCGTCTCAAAAAACCGGGTGAAGATCAAAAACGACTCGCTTCGCACCGGGTTCGGTGAGTCGCCTTGCGGGTTCGGCTCATCGATGGGATGAACTGTACGCCGGTGCTGTTCAGAGAAAAACCACTGAGTCGCGAACTAACTGTTCCAGTATTGGAAACAATCTTCCGGGCCGTCTGCCGTATCTGCCCGCCTTCGGAACCCTGGCGGTTGGTCTGGGAAACCGCTGGACGCTGGCAGGCGCCAGATGCTGGAGATGGTTGCGTGGTCGGTGCGGTGAACATGGGCTCGATCGTGCCGGGCCAGGCCGGGGGCGTCGTCTCGCCGCGGTTTCGCTTCTTTTCAGTTTGTTTCGCGCGAGGCGGTATGCAACGGCGCAGAAACATCCGTTGCATTCGCCGTGCAACAGGATGATCAAAAAGCGCTGCATATGGGGCTTGCGTGGGTTGCGCGCGCGGGGCTTATGGGCTGAAATCTCTTTGTGCCCGTTTCCGTTTTCACGAGGGAGGTTTCCATGACCGCAGTCGCCAAGATTCTTCAGTCCAAACCCGACGCTACCGTCCAAACCATCAGCCCCGCCGCTTCTGTGCTGGATGCCCTCCAGCTCATGGCCGACAAGGGCATTGGCGCGCTCATCGTGACCGAGGGCGCGTCCATTGTCGGCATCTTCACCGAGCGGGACTACGCCCGCAAAATCGCCCTCATGGGGCGCACTTCAGCCGTCACCCAGGTCAAGGATGTGATGACCTCGGCCGTGATGTTTGTGCGCCCTGATCAGACCAGCGAGCAGTGCATGCAGCTCATGAGCAACAACCGCCTGCGCCACCTGCCCGTGGTGGACGGTGGCAAGCTGGTGGGCATGATTTCCATCGGTGATCTGGTCAAGGACATCATTTCCGAGCAGAAATTCATCATTGAGCAGCTGGAGAACTACATCACCGGTAGTCACTAGGAGCAACCCCTGAGGCGCTGCGCGCCTTCCCCCCTTCTCTTGAATGGCTGCGTCATTCTCGGGAAGGGGGACGCACCCAGCGCTGCAGGGCTGCCCGTGCGCGGGTGCACTGGTCTGGAGTTGCGCGCGTGCGACGGACCTGTCATGGGGGCACAACGAAAAAAGGCTCTGACCCACCTGGTCAGAGCCTTTTCTTTCGGGCCGCCGGGTCGCCGCCGACCCGGCGGCTCAAGCGGCTTTTTCGACGTGGCCCTGGCGCGTGTAGAGGAAGTCGATCACTGCCTTGCGGTAGTGCACATACTGCGGGTCCTCGGCCAGCTCCACGCGCTTGCGGGGGCGGGGCAAGTCCACGGTCAGCACCTCGCCAATCGTGGCAGCAGGGCCATTGGTCATCATCACGATCTTGTCGGACAGCAGCACGGCCTCGTCCACGTCGTGGGTCACCATGACCACGGTGCTCTGGGTGCGCGCCACGATCTCCAGCAACTCGTCCTGCAGCTTGGCGCGGGTCAACGCGTCCAATGCGCCAAACGGCTCGTCCATCAGTAGCACCTGAGGTTCCATGCTCAAAGCACGCGCAATCCCTACGCGCTGCTTCATGCCGCCAGATATTTCGCCGGGCCGTTTTTGCCCGGCGGGCGTGAGGCCCACCAGGGCCAGCGCGGCGTCGGTGCGTGCCTTGAGCTGGGCCTTGGTTTCCTTGCCACCAAACACGCGCTCCACCGCCAGGTAGATGTTGTCAAAGCAGGTGAGCCAGGGCAGCAGCGAATGGTTCTGGAACACCACCGCACGCTCTGGTCCGGGGCCCTTGATCTCCTTGTTGGCGCACAGCAGCGCACCGTTGGTGGGCGTGGTCAGGCCTGCGATCAGGTTGAGCAGCGTGGACTTGCCACAGCCCGAGTGGCCGATGAGCGCCACGAACTCGCCCTTGGCAATCGTCAGGTGGATGTCGCGAAGCGCCGGGAACAGGCCCTTGGCCGTCTTGAAGGTCTGCTCGACGCCGTGGATCTCGATGAACTTGGTGCTCATGGAAGGGTGGGTGGATGGAGCTGTCGTGTTCATGCTTTCACCTCTTCAAACGTAAATGCGGTGGCCAGCTTGATGAGTGCAAACTCCAGCAGCAGCCCGACGATGCCGATCACGAAGATCGCGATGATGATGTTCTTGACGTTGAGGTTGTTCCACTCGTCCCACACCCAGAAGCCGATGCCCACGCCGCCGGTCAGCATCTCTGCCGCCACGATCACCAGCCACGCGGTGCCCACGGCCAGGCGCACGCCGGTCAGCATGTAGGGCAGCACGGCGGGGAACAGGATCTTGGTGGCGATCTTCCATTCGCTCAGGTTGAGCACGCGGGCCACGTTCATGTAGTCCTGCGGTACGCGCTGCACACCCACGGCGGTGTTGATGATCATGGGCCAGATGGAGCAGATGAAGATGGTCCAGATGGCCGCCGGGTTGGCGCCCTTGAAGACCAGCAGACCGATCGGCAGCCACGCCAGCGGCGACACGGGGCGCAGCAGGCTGATGAGCGGATTGAACATGCGCGACAGGAAGTTGAAGCGTCCGATCACAAACCCCGCGGGGATGCCCACCAGCGCCGCCATGCCGAAGCCGATGGCCACGCGCTGCAGGCTCATCAGCACGTTCCAGCCCACTCCCTGGTCGTTGGGGCCGTTGCGGTAGAAGGGGTTGCTGAACACCTCGAGCGCCTGCAGCCAGGTGTCCTTGGGGCTGGGGATGCTGCCGCCCGTGGTGGTGGAGACCACCGCCCACAGGCCGATGAGCAGCCCCAGGCCACACAGCGGCGGCAGCACGGCCAGCCAGAAGCTGCGCGAGAGGGCGGACCAGTCGCGGCCAGTGGCCACGCTTAAGGGCGTTGCAGGCGCCTTGGGGGCAGATGTCGCAGCCTTTTGGCTTCTTGCGCTAGTGGATGATGCGCTTGCAGCTACAGTATTCATAGCATTCTGTGCGGCCACGGGGGCTGCATCCAACGGGGAGTGAAAGACGGCACTGACCATGGTTTTCTCCTGTGCAGGGCTTGCTTGCGGGGTGGCCGGGCGGGCGCTGGGGCAGGGTTGCCGTCAGGCCTTGATCTTGAAGCCGTCGGCGTACTTGGCGGGGTCTTTGCCATCCCACACCACGCCGTCGATGAACTTGCTGGTGCGCAGTACGTCCTTGGGCACGCTGATCTTCATGGCGCTCGCCACCGACTTGTAGAGGTCCACCTGGTTGACCTCCTTGGCCACGGCCAGGTAGTCGGGGTGGCTCTTCAGCAAGCCCCAGCGCTTGTGCTGGGTCAGGAACCACATGCCGTCCGACAGGTAGGGGAAGTTCACCGCGCCGTCGTTGAAGAACTTCATGTGGTTGGGGTCGTCCCAGGTCTTGCCCAGACCATTCTGGTAGCGGCCCAGAATGCGCTGGTTGATGGCATCCACGCCCGTGTTCACATACGCCTTGCCGGCCACGGTTTCGGCCATCTTCATCTTGTTGGACAGGCTGGCGTCGATCCACTGGCTGGCTTCGAGCACGGCCATCATCACGGCGCGCGTGGTGTTCGGGTACTTCTTGACGAATTCGGCCGTGGTGCCCAGCACCTTTTCAGGGTGGTCCTTCCAGATGTCCTGCGTGGTGTTGGCCGTGATGCCGATGCCATCCATGATGGCGCGGTGGTTCCAGGGCTCGCCCACACAAAAGCCGTCCATGTTGCCCACGCGCATGTTGGCCACCATCTGCGGCGGGGGCACGGTGATGAGCTTGGCACCCGACAGCGGGTTGATGCCCGCCGCTGCCAGCCAGTAGTGCATCCACATCGCGTGGGTGCCAGTGGGGAAGGTGCCCGCAAATGTGTATTCACGCTTCTCGCTGGCCATGAGCTTGGCCAGGGACGGGCCATCCACCGCGCCCTTGTCGGCCAGGGCTTTGGAGAGCGTGATGGCCTGGCCGTTGTTGTTCAGGTTCATCAGCACGGCCATGTCCTTCTTGGGGCCGGCGGTGCCCAGGTGCACGCCATAGACCAGGCCGTAGAGCACATGGGCAAAGTCCAGTTCACCGTTCACCAGCTTGTCACGCACGCCGGCCCAGCTGGCTTCCTTGTTGGGGACGATGGTCACGCCGTATTTCTTGTCAAAGCCCAGCACCGACGCCATGACCACGCTGGCGCAGTCGGTCAGCGGGATGAAGCCAATCTTGACTTCCTTCTTCTCGGGGGCGTCGGAGCCCGCTGCGTGGACGAGTGCGCGCAGCGCGGGGCTAACACCCACAGCGCCCACGGTGGCGGCCTGCAGCACGGTGCGGCGGTTGAGGCTGGTTTTCAACAGATCGGTCATGGGGCATCCCTGGTGGCGTGAAAAACAAAAAAGGCGTCCTCACACCGCGCCTGGCTGCATCAAAGCAACGCCGGGAGCGGGTGGGGACGCCTTTGTCCTGGGTGAAGCCTGGAACGGGTCCGGGGCTCCTTGCCAGCACCGGCCCGCCGTTGGGTCAGTGCTGTCAGTGGTCAGACCTGCATTGGTCTTGCACTGTGCAATGCAAAGCGCGTGCCAGCGTGCGCTGCGCCATGTTGGAGCGTTGGTTGCTATGGAATAGATAGCTGTCTGCGCTTGATCAATAAGCGCTACACGCCTGCGGGGCTTGCAGCAGGGATGTTCTTGTTGTGATCAGTGTGGTCGCACTGCCTTTGTGCGGCGCACCATTTGGGAGGGGCCTTGGAATTGGGCGCGGCCCAGGCGAGGGATGCCAAGCAAGGGCCGCACCGCAGCGAGGGCATCGTCCCCCTTCCCGAATGACGCAATCATTCGAGAGAAGGGGGAAGCGGCGCAGCCGCTCAGGGGGTTGTTCTCTGGTTTTACCCCAGCAGATCCATCACGTCCAGCATGCGCTGAGCCACGTCCACGAGCTTCAGGCCCTTGTCCATGGCGGTCTTGCGCAGCTTTTCGTAGGCGGCCTGTTCGGTCAGGCCCTGGCGCTGCATCAACAGGCCCTTGGCGCGGTCGATGGTCTTGCGGTCTTTGAGCTCGGTCTTGGCGTCGGCCAGCTCGGCGCGCAAGGCCTGTTCGTGCTGGAAGCGGGCCATGGCCACGTCCAGAATGGGGCGGATGCGCTGCGGTGCTAAGCCCGCCACGATGTAGGCAGACACACCGGCCGCCACCGCGTCCTTCACGTGCGAGGTGTCTTCATCGTTGGTGAACATCACGATGGGGCGGCGTTCGTCGCGTGTGGCCATCACCACATGCTCCAGCGCGTCGCGGGCTTCGCTCTCGGCGTCCACGATGATCAGGTCGGGCTGCAGCTGGGCAATGCGCTCGCTCAGAAACACGTCGGCGGGCAGCGTGGCCACCAGGTTGAAGTTGTTCTCCAGCAGCCCGATGCGCAGCGCCCGCGACCGTTCCGCCTGCTCGACGGCGTGTTCGTCGTCAGGGTCGGCGACTGCCAGGTCCGGGGCAACCACCACGATGCGCAAAGCCTCATTCATAGCGGTGAGCATAAGCAATTTTTACGCCACAAATTGGTGCGCCGAGGTGGTGCACGGCCGCGGAAGGCCGCTGCGATGGGACTTCACTCAAGGGGAACCCTGCCCCAGGCCCGCCACGCCTGGGGGCCCTGGCCCCCCTTGCGGGGCCTGAAAGTTGCTAATACTGACACTGTGGAAGGGCATACCCGGTAGCTCACCCTGCGGGGCGTCGCATATACATCTGCACACACAGACACACTGAAATGGAGTTTTTTGCATGAACAAGCACATGAACCGGCGCCGCTTCTCGGCCAGCCTGGCCTTGACCGCAGTGGCGACTGCAGCACTCCTGACCGGATGCGGCAAGGTGCCGGACACCATCAAAATTGGTGTTGCACAGCCCTTGAGCGGCCCGCTGGGCGCCCTGGGGCAGGATCTGCTCAATGGCGTGAAGCTCGCGGTAGATGAACTCAACAAGTCCGGCTACACCGTGGACGGCAAGCGCGTGACGCTGGAGGTCGTGTCCGTGGACGACAAGGCCGATGCCACCACCGGCAAGGCGGTTGCACAGCAGCTGGTGGATGCGGGCGTGGTGGCCGTGGTGGGCCACCTCAACTCCGGTGTGAGTATTGAGACTGCCCCGATCTACGCCGCCAAGGACATCCCACAGATCGCCATCTCCACCAACCCCAGGTTCACGCAGCTCGGGTTCCCCACCACGTTCCGCATGGTGGCCAACGACACCCTGCAGGCGCGCGCCATCGGATCGTTTGCGGCCACACAGCTGGGCGCCACCCGCTATGCCGCGCTGGACGACGGCACGCCCTACGGCAAGGGCCTGGCCGACGGCGCTGCCCAGCAGCTCAAGGCCGAGAAAAAAGAAGTGGTGGTGCGCAAGTCGTTCGACGACAAGACCGTGGCCTTCGACGAGCTGGCGGGTGAACTCAAGGCCGCCAATGTGGAGGTGATTGTTTCGACCCTGAACGACTTTCAGGCCCTGGCGCTGCTCGAAGCGCTCAAGAAGGTGGACCACACCAAGGTCAGCCTGCTGGGTGGCGACACCATCAAGACCACCGACATGACCAAGGGCGCAGGCATTGTGCAGGGCGTGTACGCCACCTCGCCCGTGCTGGAGGCCAAGGAGTTCACTACCGGCAAGCCCTTTCTCGAAAAGTACATCGCTGCGTACAAAAAGCCCCCGGCCTACGGCGGCCACTACAGCTACGACAGCACCTACGTGCTCTCGGCAGCCATCCAGAAAGCCAAGTCCGCCGACCCCAAGGACATCACCAAGGCCCTGCACAGCATCAACGGCTACGCCCCGGTGATCGGCACCATGACCTGGGACGACAAGGGTGAACAACGCTACGGTGCCGTGGGTGTGTACGAGCTGCGCAGCGGCAACTGGGAACTGCGCATGCGGTCAGACCGCTGGTAGGTTGGCTCTTGGTGGTGCGTGAGCCATATGTACGGCGGCTCACCGCCTAACCAGTGGTAGGTGACTGCACTGTGGCACTCACATAGGACACTCTCTCTGCCACTTGTATGCTGGCTGTATGTTGGCGAAGGTCTTGGGCTAGACTGTTTTGAAATTCTCGAAACGTCGTTCAGTGCGTTCCACTATCGAGCTTCCCGTATGGTTTGCGCGGGCCGCGAAGTGGGGTGCCAAAGGAAGCCTATGTCCTCTATCCAAGTCACTGTTCCTCCTGTCCTCCAGACGGCTGGCTTGCCACAGCCTGTGTCCGACTCTCGTCCTCACCATGAAGTGTCTGATAGTGCGGGCGTGGCCTGCGCTGCAGAGGTAGTGTTTATCGGTGGGAATGTAGACGCTAGCGATCTGTTGGTGCACTCTCTGAGGTGTGGCGTCGAGTGGGTGTTGCTTGACCCCGCTGGTGATGGCTTGAGGCAGATGGTCGAGCACTTGGACGGCCGAGCTGGCACGCTGGAAGCTCTGCATATCGTCACCCATGGTCGTCCGGGAATGCTGGATCTTGGAGTGTGTTCATTGACGCTCGATCAACTCGACGTCCGCCATGCCGAATTGCAGCAGTTGGGTGGTGCGCTGGCACCGAATGCGAGCATGCTCCTCTATGGCTGCAGCACCGGGCAGGGCGAGGTTGGTGCCAAATACGTGGAGCTATGGGCCAAACTTGCTGGATGTCATGTGTCAGCATCTAGCCATCTGGTCGGGGCCAATGAACGAGGTGGCTCTTGGGATCTCGATGTCCGTAGCGGCCCGCGTGCCCCAGATATCGGGTTTCGTAGCGTCGCCCTGGATGCATATCCCGGGCTGCTGGCGATCAGTGACGAGAACTTCGACGACGAGTCGCAGAACGTTTGGATCAGTACCACGAGCCAGATCGTGGGGGACTGGATCTTCTCCGGCATTGGTAGCACGCCCCTGGACTTCGCCATCATCAATGCCGCTGACTTCGGGCCAGCGCAACTGGCCGACAACAATGGCGACCTGTCGTTCCTATGGAACGTGGGGGTCAGCGGGGTCGCCAACACCGGGAGCTTTGCATTCCGCGCTGCAGACGGCACGAACTTCGACCTGAATTCGTTCAGCCTGGCATCGGCCGACGGGGGCAGCATGTCCGTCATGGTGCAGGGTTGGCGCGACAACGTGCAGGTGGTCAGCGGCGAGACGGTGAACCTGACCACGAGCGACAGCGCTGGCAACATCATCTACACCTTGGGGGCAACGACGATCGGCGTCGGCAGCTACGGCCAACTCAGCTTCGGCTCAGCGTTCGACAACGTGGACGAGATTCGCCTGGTGTTCAGCGCCACCTCGACGGCGGAGATCGACGACATCAACATCTCCCCGGCTTTCGTGACCCCACCGTCATCGTGATCGTGGCTGACACGGCGCTGAGGGTCGGCGAGACCTCCGCGGTGACCTTCACGTTCAGCGAGGCGGTGACCGGGTTCAACAACGCCGACCTGACCGTCCCGAACGGCACACTCGGCAGCGTCAGCTCCAGCGACGGCGGCGTCACCTGGACGGCCACCTACACCCCTACAGCGGGTATCACCGACACGACCAACGTGATCAGCGTGGACATGACCGGCGTGACCAGCGTGGCCACGTCGAACGCCGGCATCGGGTCCACCAACTCCAACAACTTCACCATCGACACGCAGCGGCCCACGGCCACGATCTCGCTGAACGACACCGCGCTGCGCGTCGGCGAAACCGCCACCGCCACCTTCACGTTCAGCGAGGCGGTAACCGGCTTCACCAACGCCGACCTGACCATCGCCAACGGCACCCTGGGCAGCGTCAGCTCCAGCAACGGCGGCACCACCTGGACGGCCACGTTCACCCCCAGCAACGGCGTCACCGCCGCGAGCAACGTGATCACGCTGGACAACACCGGCGTGACCGATGCCGCTGGCAATGCCGGCAGCGGCACCACGGACTCAGGCAACTATGCGATCGACACGGTGCGGCCCACGCTGGCGTCCAGCATCACCATCAGCGACACGGCCTTGCGCATCGGCGATACGGCGACCGTCACCTTCACCTTCACCGAGGCGATCACTGGCTTCACCATCGCCGACCTGAGCGCACCGAACGCGGTGCTGTCCAGCCTGAGCACCAGCGACGGCGGCATCACCTGGACGGCCACGCTGACTCCCAGTGCCAGCACCATGGACTCCAGCAACGTCATCACGCTGGACTACACCGGCATCACCGACCTTTCAGGAAATACCGGCCTCAGCACCGCCACCAGCGGCAACTACGCAGTGGACACAGTGCGGCCCACCTTGGCCTCGGCCATCACCATCAGCGACACGGCCTTGCGCATCGGCGATACGGCGACCGCCACCTTCACCTTCACCGAGGCGGTGACTGGTTTCACCATCGCCGACCTGAACGCCCCGAATGCCTCGCTCTCCAGCCTGAGCAGCAGCGACGGCGGCATCACCTGGACGGCCACGCTGACGCCCAGCGCCAGCACCACTGCGGCGAGCAACGTGATCACGCTGGACTACACAGGCATCACCGATGCCGCCGGCAACGCCGGCACCAGCACCGCCACCAGCGGCAACTACGCAGTGGACACGGTGCGGCCCACCTTGGCCTCGGCCATCACGATCAGCGACACGGCCTTGCGTATCGGCGATACGGCCACGGTCACCTTCACCTTCACCGAAGCGATCACTGGCTTCACCACCGCCGACCTGAATGCGCCCAATGCCGCGCTGTCCAACCTGACCACCGGCGATGGTGGCATCACCTGGACGGCTACGCTCACTCCCAGCGCAAGC
>NZ_JADHVT010000080.1 GCF_016783915.1 Acidovorax sp. | reverse complement strand
TCATGCCGTTGATGCTGCTGCAGCCACCCAGCGTCTTGCCGCGTGGGTAGCGCAGCGTGCGGCCGTTCAGGCCGGCGTCGGGCTCGGTGTTGTAGAGCCAGTCGGTGCGCGGGTTGCCGATGCAGTACAGGTAGCCCACTGGGATGTGGATCCAGTGGTAGTCGTCCTTGCGGCCGGCCTCGATCAGCAGCACGCGGTGGCGGCCGTCGGCGCTCAGGCGGTTGGCGAGCAAGGCACCGGCTGTGCCTCCGCCGATGATGATGGTGTCAAACGTGGTGTCGCTCATGGAGGAGGGGCGGTGCCGATCAAAGGTGGTAACGGTGGGCCATTGTGCGGATGGGGCAAGCCCTGTCGATAGGGTGTGTGCCTATTGCTACACTTTTGGTAGCTGCTGATGCTTGAATTGATTGCGCTTGGCGCTGATTTGATAATAATTACACGCTTCGCCGCCTGTCTGTGCTTGACAGGCTCGTGTCCGACAGCGCTTGCAGGATTCGCTCCGCTACCATGCACGCTCTTCCTTGCTGCTTCTTGACGACCCCACCCCTGCGGCTGCCCTGGCGGCCAGACCCATGACCGACCACGCTCCCCACATCGTCCGCGCCGATACGCCCCAAGGGCCGTGTGCGCAGCTGCGTGGGCGCTGGGGTGCGGCCGAGCTGGGCAACGCGGCGCAATGGGAGGCCGTGTCGGACCAACTGCGCGGCGCACCCCCCGCCCCCACGCTGGGCTGGGACCTGCGGGAGCTGCAGTGGCTGGACCATGTGGGCGCGCAGCTGCTGTGGAACCACTGGCAGCACGCCTGGCCCGCAGAGCTGGCCTGCACCGACAGCCAGCGCACCATGCTGGAACGGGTGGCTCAGTTCACCTGTGTTGCACCGCCGCCTGAGCCTTGGCGCCTGGGCGAACAGGTCGATCACCTGGGCGTGCTGGTGCTGCACGGTGTGGACCACGCCCGCCACTTGCTGGAGATGGTGGGCCAGCTGGTGCTGGACCTGGGGCGCCTGGCACGCGCACCGCGCAAGGGGCCATGGCGTGATGTGTCCGGCCATCTGTACCGCATGGGCGCCACGGCGCTGCCCATCACTGCACTGGTTGGGTTTCTCATCGGTGTGGTGCTGGCCTACCTGATGAGCCTGCAGCTGCGGCAGTTTGGTGCCGAGTCGTTCATCGTCAACATCCTGGGCATCTCGCTGATCCGCGAGCTGGGGCCCATGCTGGCGGCCATCCTGGTGGCGGGCCGCTCAGGCTCGTCCATCACCGCGCAGATCGGTGTGATGCGGGTGACCGAGGAGCTGGACGCCATGCGCGTGATGGGCATCCCGCACGGCTTTCGGCTGGTGATGCCGCGCACCCTGGCGCTGGCGCTGGCCATGCCGCTCATCAGTGTGTGGACCACGCTGGCCGCACTGGCCGGCGGCATGGTGGCCGCCGACATCTCGATGGACATCTCGCCGTCGTACTTTGTGCAGGCGTTGCCTGCGGCGGTGAAGGTGGGCAACCTGGGCCTGGCCATGGCCAAGTCGGTGGTGTTTGGCGCGTTCATTGCCCTCATCGGCTGCCACTGGGGCCTGCGCGTCAAGCCCAACACCCAGAGTTTGGGCGAAGGCACGACGGCGTCGGTGGTGTCGTCCATCACCATGGTGATCATCGTGGACGCGCTGTTTGCGGTGGCCTTCAAGAACATCGGAATATAAAGATGAAGTGGCTTCCCCCTGAGCGGCTTCGCCGCTTCCCCCTTCTCTCGAACTGCTGCGCAGTTCGGGAAGGGGGACGCCGCCAGCGTGGTGGGGCGACTCTTGCGCAGCGGCCGTTGGCTTGGGCTGCGCCAGTTTCAAACGATGTGAACCTGCATGTGGATGGAGGGGCTGCATGACTGCAACCCGCATCGCCAAACCCGAGCACATCGCCGTCGCGCTGGGCGAGCCGCCCATCGTGGACGTGCAGGGCCTTTGGACGCAGTTTGGCAAGGGCGATGAAACCTTCACCGTGCACCAGGACCTGAACTTCACCGTGCAGCGCGGCGAGATGCTGTCGCTGGTGGGCGGGTCGGGCACGGGCAAGACGGTGCTGCTGCGCCAGATTTTGGGGCTGGCCCGGCCCACGCGGGGGCAGGTCACCGTGCTGGGCCGTCCCGCGTCGGAGATGGGGCGCGAGGGCGCGGCCAGCCGGGTGGGTATGTTGTTCCAGCACGGCGCGCTGTTTTCGGCCTTCAACGTGCTCGATAACGTGGCGTTTGCGCTGCGCGAGCAGGGCACGCTGCCACCCGAACTCGTGCGCGATGCCGCGCTGGTCAAGCTGCAGATGGTGGGGCTGAAACCCGAACACGCCACGCGCATGCCGGCCGACCTGTCGGGGGGCATGGTCAAGCGCGTGGCGCTGGCCCGTGCGCTCATCATGGACCCGCCTTTGCTGCTGCTGGACGAGCCCACGGCGGGCCTGGACCCGAGCAGCTCTGACGACTTCTGCGCGCTGCTGCGCGAGCTGCGCGCGGCGCTCGGGCTCACGGTCATCATGGTCACGCACGATCTGGATACGCTGTTCGCGCTCAGCACCCGCGTGGCGGTGCTGGCGGACAAGAAGGTCATCGTCACTGGTCCGCCGCACGAGGTGGCGCACTTTTCGCACCCCTTCATCGAGCACTTCTTCATGGGCGAACGTGGCCAACGCGCCATGGCCCCCGTGCCCCCTGTGCAGCAGGCCTCGGCGCAGACCGCCGCCGCGCCTGCGCCCGACAAGGAACATCCCTGATGGAAAACAAATCCCACGCCCTCGCCGCAGGCATCTTTGTGCTGGTGGTGGCCGCCATGCTGGCCGGCCTGGCCATCTGGCTCACTCGCGACAACGCCAACTACGAGCAGTACGAGCTCTCCACCCGCGACGGCGTGAGTGGCCTGCAGCCCCAGGCCGCCGTGCGCTACAAGGGCGTGGCCGTGGGCAAGGTCACGCGCATCGGCTTCGATCCGCAGGTCAACGGCAATGTGCTGATCCGCATCGCCGTCAACGAACAGGCGCCCATCAGCCCCACCACCTTTGCGGTGCTGGGCTACCAGGGCGTCACGGGCCTGGCCCATGTGCTGCTGGACGACGCCGAGCAGCCCTACCCCGAGCTGCCCCCCGGCCCCAGCGGCCTGCCACGCCTGCCGCTCAAGCCCTCGCCGTTTGGCAAGCTGGCCGAGCAGGCGCCCGCCATCCTCGGCCAGGTCGAAGAGGCCACGCGCCGCATCAACCAGCTGCTGGGCGACGGCAACCAGCAAAAGCTCACCGAGGCGTTGTCCAACATCGGCCAGGCCGCTGGCAGCGTCAACACCCTGACCCAGCGGCTCGATGCCACCGTGGCCCAGCGCCTGGACCCGGCCCTGGCCGCGCTGCCGCCCCTGGCCAGCGACGCGCGCCAGACCCTGCAGTCATTGCAGCAGGCCGGCTCTAGTGTGTCGGCCCTGGCGGTGGACCTGGGCAAGACCAACCAGCGGCTCAACGCCGAGGGTGGCGCCATCGACCAGATCACCGCCGGCACCCAGTCCCTGGCGCGCGCGGCAGACCAGTTCAGCACTGCCACCTTGCCGCGTGTGAACCGCGCGGCCGACGATACAGCCCGCGCTGCCCGCCAGATGGGACGCGCGGCGGGGGGTATCACCGACAACCCGCAGTTGTTCATCTATGGCTCGGGGCGCATTCCGCCCGGACCGGGTGAGCCAGGGTTTGGCAGCGCCCCGTGAGCTGGCCCCCCTCCCGCGCCGCATTGGTGGCGCAGGCCCTCTGTGTGGAGTGAACATGATGACTATTAAAAACATAGCAACCAAGGCATATACATCCAGCGCTACCGCACTGTGGGGCTGTGGATTGGCTGCGGTGTTGGTGCTCACGGGCTGCTCGGCCTTGCCAGCGCCTCCGGCCCGCCCGGTGTTGTATGACTTTGGCCCTGGCCCGCTGGCCACCGTGCCCACTGACCGCCGTGCGCCCATGCCTCCGCTGGCCATGGCCGATATGGATGCCCCCGGCCTACCCGAGGGGGGCAATGCCGTGCTGTACCGCTTGGCCTATGCCGACGCCCAGCAGCTGCGCCCCTACAGCCAGGCCCGCTGGAGCCAGCCGCCCGCGCAGCTGCTGCAGCAGCGCCTGCGCGAGCAACTGGGCCTGCGCCGCGCTGTGCTCAAGGCCGACGACGGTGCCGTCCAGGCCCGCGAGCCAGCCCGGGGCAACAAGCTGCCCCTGGTGCTGCGCACCGAGCTGGAGGAGTTCAGCCACCTGTTCACCAGCCCTAGCGACAGCGCCGGGGTGGTGCGCCTGCGCGCCACGGTGGTCGAACTGACCCCGGCAGGCGAATCGCTGCGCGGGCAGCGCGTGTTCATCGTGCAGCAGCCCGCCAAGTCGGCCGATGCGGCGGGCGGCGTGGCCGCTCTGGCAGCGGCGTCGGGCCAGCTGGCGAGTGAGCTGGCGGCGTGGGTGGAGCAGGTGGGGCAGTAACGCACCGTACTTCGTGGCCAGCCCCTACCCAGGGACGCTGACCTTGGCCGTGGCGCCACGCAGCGTTGCTGTCAGTCAGGTGCTCGGCGGTGTTGGGGGCAGGGGTGCGGCCTCATGGCGTTCAATGCCCGTCACCACCCGCGCATAGCGCGCAAAGCTCCAGTACGCCCAGGCCCAGTCCAGCAGTACCACCAGCCGGTTGCGAAATCCGATCAGGAAGTACACGTGCGCAAACAGCCAGAACAGCCACGCAAAGTAGCCTGAGAACCGCACCGGCCCGGCGGGCGAGGTGAGGTCGACCACGGCGGAGTTGCGGCCGATGGTGGCCAGGTTGCCGTAGTCGCGGTAGCGAAACGGCTGGGTGGGCTGCCCCGCCAGGCGGCGCAGGATGTTGGCCGCCGTGGCGCGGCCCATCTGCTTTGCGCCGGGCGATACGCCGGGTACGGGCGTGGGCTCATGGCCGGCCACGTGGCTCTTGGCTGCCGCCAGGTCGCCGATCACGCTGATCTCGGGGTGGCCGGGCAGCGTCAGATCGGGCTCCACCACCACGCGGCCCGCACGGTCGGTGCTGGCACCGGTGGCATCCGCCAGGTGGCGGCCCAGCGGCGAGGCTGTCACACCAGCGGCCCATACAATGCATCTGCTATTAATTTGATAGCTACTAGCGCTTGATATACCTGCGCTTGCTGGCGATTCGACCTTCAAGCCATCGTTATCGATGGCGGTGACGCGGGCGCCCAGGCGCACGTCCACGCCCAGCTTTTCCAGTTGTTCCTTGGCGCGCTGGCTCAGGGCCTCGGGCATGGCCTGCAGCACGCGTGCACCGCCTTCGAGCAGGATGATCTTCGCGCTCGCGGGGTCGATATGGCGGAACTCGCCAGGCAGCGTGTGGCGCGCAATTTCCGCCAGCGTACCGGCCATCTCCACGCCCGTGGGGCCCGCGCCCACGACCACAAAATTGAGCCAGTCCGCGCGGCTTGCGGGGTCGGGCTCCTTCTCGGCCGCCTCGAACGCCAGCAGCACGCGGCGGCGGATCTCGAACGCGTCGTCCAGCGTCTTGAGCCCGGGCGCATAGGCCGCCCAGTCGTCGCGGCCAAAGTAACTGTGCGTGGCGCCGGCGGCCACGATGAGGTGGTCATACGGCAGCGTGGCGCCGTCTGCCAGGTGCACGGTGCGCTGACCCACGTCGATGTGTGTGACCTCGCCCAGCAAAGTGGTCACGTTGCGCTGCTGCCGGAACAGATGCCGAATGGGCGCCGCAATGGCCGGGGCCGACAGCCCGGCGGTCGCCACCTGGTAAAGCAGGGGCTGGAAGAGGTGGTGGTTGGTCTTGTCCACCAGGGTCACATCCACCGCCGCGCTTTTGAGGGCCCGGGCGGCTTCAAGGCCGCCGAATCCGCAACCGATGATGACCACGCGGGGGCGAAGCGGGGAAGCAGAGGGAGTCGTCATGCTGCCATTATTGGGGAGCCGGGTAGTGGCCCAGGCCCCTGCCGTGGTCGCGACCTGCAGGCCCCCGGGTCACGGGGGCGGGGCCGGGTTACAGGAACCCCAGATCCACCGGGTAGTCCGGCCGGCCTGCCGCTGCGCCAAAGTGCGTGATGTTGGGCAGCACGCCGGCCATTTCGCTATCGGCCACACCAAACCACTTGGCCAGAGTGGCTGCGTACTGGTCCACCGAGGTGGACGGCAGCAGGCGCCCCTGGCCCACGTGCCACTGGTCTTCGGGCGCTGCGGTGTTGGTGATGCTGACCGGCGGCGCGCTGCCATAGAAGGCCTTGCCCTTGACGGCGCCGCCGACCACCAGGTGGTGGCTGCCCCAGCCGTGGTCCGAGCCGTCGCCGTTGGAGCTGAGCGTGCGGCCAAAGTCGGACGCGGTGAACGCCGTCACCTTGTCGGCCACGCCCAGCTCCACCGTGGCGTTGTAGAACGCGGTCATGGCCTCGCTCACGCGCTGCATCAGAACCGGCTGTTGCGCGATCAGGTTGTCGTGCAGGTCAAAGCCCCCCAGCGACACCAGGAACACCTGGCGTTTGCTGCCCAGGCTGGTGCGCGCGCCAATCAGGCGCGCCACCATCTTGAGCTGGTTGGCCAGGGAGTTGTTGTTGGGGAAGGTGGTAGCCAGCGTCACGCCCGCGATCCCGTTGGTGATCTGGCTTTCGGCCGTCACGGCGCGGGTGGTCACGCGGTTGTATTCGTTCTCCAGCGTTTGCGTGCGTGGCTGCTGGATGAGCGACGCGAGCGCACTCTGCACCGCTGAAGAACCGTACACCCGGTTCTTCACACCGTTGATGGCCACGGCCCCGTTGGTGCTGACCTGGTACTGCAGCGCCGAGTCGCCCGACAGGAACACCGCATTGCCCGTGACCGAGATGCAAGTGAACAGCGAATTGCCGTTGGAGGACAGTGCCAAGTCTCCGATGTTGCCGCCCCAGCCCACGGTGGAGCCCTCGGGCGAGGATGACTGCCACACCGACTGCTGGTCGTTGTGCGAGAACAGCTTGGGCGGCACGGGGTAGGTGGCGCGGTCGGCACTGTTGTACTGCGCGCGGGTCAGTGGCACCACCAGCGGGCCCACGTTGAGCTGCACGGCCGCCTTGCCGCTGTTGAACAGGCCCGCCAGCCCCGTCATGGCCGGGTGCAGCGCGTACTGGCGGCCGCCCGGCAGCGGCGTGGTGGGTGCCAGCAGCGTGGGGGTGAGGTCCGCCTTGGCCAGCGCGATGCCACCTGCCGCCTGACCTGAGCCACCGCCCCGGATGGTGTTGTAGCGGTTGTAGCTGTCGTCGTCGTAGGTGACCACGGTGTTGGCATAGTCGTTGCCGCCGTACAGGAACACGCAGACCAGCGCTTTGTAGTCGGTGGCGTTGAAGGCCGCAGCCTCGCCCATGGCAGCCAGGTTGAGCGCGAAGGGCAGGGCTGTGCCCGCAAGGCCCAGCTGGGTGGAGCGGCGCAGGAACGCGCGGCGGGTGTGGAGTTCGGGTTGAAGCAGGTGCATGGCGGGGCTTACTTTTGAACGAGGTACTCGGCCGAAGCCATGACCAGGAAGACGGCTGCCGCCACCCGGTCGAGCTTGACAGCGTCGGTGCTTGCGGCGGTGACGGGCGTTGCCTTCAGTGCGTCCGCAATGAGCTTGACGGTAGCGGTGGACAGCTGGCCTGCGCACATCAGCAGGTTGATGCGTGCGACCAGCGCGTCCGCATCCGCCACGATGGCCAGCTCGTTGGTGTAACTGGCCTTGATGTCGTATCCGTTGTTGGAGGTGCTGCCGTTGTTGGGCAGCTCCGGGGCATTCACAAAGACGCCGTTGCGTATCACGCCCTGCATGTAGTTGAGGTAGCCCCCCACGCTGCTCTCGTTGACCAACTGGAACTCGGGTGCCACGGCGCCCGCAGCCGCCAGCGCCGTGGACGGCGGAACGTAGCCTGGGCGGAAGAAGTTGAAAACCGAGGGCGAACGCAGCGGGCTCTGGCCCAGGCGCGAGCCTGGGTCGCTCAGGTCGCCGATCTTCCAGCTGCCCTGCACTGAGTTGATGCCAAAGGTGCGGCCCCACTGCACAAAGCGCAGCATGGGCTCGCGCAGCTTGCCAAAGCCAGGCTGGGTCAGCCCGGCGGGCGAGCGTGCCTCGTCGTCCAGCAAGATCGCCTTGACCACTGCGCGCAGGTCACCCCGCACGCCTGCGCCGTTGTTATTGAAGGCGGCAGCCACCCGGGCCACGTAGGCGGGCGAGGGGTTGCTGGTGACCAGGCGCTGGATCAGCTGCTTGCCGATGAAGGGGCCCACATTGGGGTGATTGAACAGGGTGTCCAGCGCGGTCTTGAGCGCCGCAGCGCCCGGCGTGTTGGCGGGCACGGTGGTGCCCAGGAAGGTGGCCGCCAGCGTGGAATGGCGCGATGCATTGAGCGCCATGGGCAGCCGCGCAAAGGTGGTGTTGGAGACCACCCGTGTGGTGCCTGGTACGGTGGTGGGCACGTTCTGCGTCTGGTCGTAGTCGTAGCCCGTGAACACCCGTGCCAGATTGGTCACGTCGTTCATGGTGTAGCTGTCGATGGGCTTGCCAGCGCCGTCTTTCTTGGGTGTTCCGTCGAGGTTCAGCTCGACCAGCCCGATGGACATCAGCTGCATGACCTCGCGGGCATAGTTTTCGTCAGGCTGGCGGCCCGTGGCGGGGTTTTCCTTCTGGTTGCCACGGGTGTTGAGGTAGTAGCCCATGGCCGCGTTCAGCGTCATGTTCTCCAGCACGGAGCGGTAGTTGCCGAAGGCGTTGTTCACCAGCTGGTCCCAGTACCAGGCCATGGCATGGCAGCGCCAGGTGATGTCCACGCCGCTGAGCGAGACCACGCAGATCTCGGACAGCGCCAGCGCCACACGCTTGCGCAGCCCGTCAGGCGACTTCATGAGCTGGTACCAGATCATGTAGTCGGCGGGGTAGGAGTTGTCGTAGTAGGCCGTGTCGTTGCTGATGTCTGCGTAGCCGCGCTGGTTCAGCCAGTCCCAGCCGCCCTGGCTGAGACCCGCGCTGAACTGGCTGTCCAGCCAGTCGGCATAGGTGGTGCCGCGCAGGGCTGCGATCTCGGCGGTCGAGGCCGAGAACTGGGCCTGCAGCAGAAAGCGGGCGGCCTCGTTATCCGTCGTGGCCGATGGATGGGCGTAGTTGCCCAGCGAGGGGGTGGATGGCGCCGGCGCACTGGGTGCTCCTGTACCCGGCGCGCTGTCGCCACCGCCACCACCGCAGGCGGCCAGGGCAGTGGATGCAAACAGCGCGGTCAACAAGGGCGCGTGGCCCCTGCTGGCGGTGTGGGCTTGTTCGGGGGGGAGGGGCAGGCCCTCTGGTGCCTCTGCAACCGCAGTTGTCAGAGTCGCCTCGTATGGATGTGTCATGTTGGTCGTGGTGAAAAGTGCGCAGTCGCGCAGGCACAGCCACGACTAAATCACAGGCTGTGCCCTTCTGGAAACACAAGTGTTACCAAGCGAAACATGCCATGGTAAGGGGCCCGCAGGCGATGCGCTGACTGATGGGCGATTGCAACACTTTGTACCCCCGGTGAGCCCTTGTCGGGCATCCGCCAGAGGGCGGGTGCCGTTACATCGGCGATGTCCGTCATGCCCGTAGTCCTGTGCTGACGCGGGCTGCCTGGCCTGGACTACGGGGGCTGGGCAGATTCATTTCTACAGTGGGCTCCATCGCATCACGCAAATGTTCCACGCACTCCGAGTGGATGGCTGAAGCGAAGTTCTTATGAGGAGTTACACCATGAATGAAGACACCATCAAGGGCAACTGGAAGCAGTTCAAGGGCAAGATGATCGAGCAGTGGGGCAAGCTCACGAACGACGACTTCGATGTCATTGACGGCAAGCGCGAACAGTTCCTGGGTAAGCTGCAGGAGCGCCAGGGCATCGCCCGTGACGCGGCCGAGAAGCAGCTCAAGGAGTGGCATGACCGCCATCCTGACTTCCGCTTCAACGACTGATTGCGCCGCTGCGGCGCGCGCACTCCGCGCTTCGCACCCTGCGCCCCGCCAGGGTTGCCCTGGCACACCGTCCCCCAAGATTTCATCCGATTGCACTCAATCTAACCCGAGGAGAAACCCATGACATTCCAACGCACCCTGATCGCCGCCTGCGCCGCAGGTCTGATGGCCACCACCGCTTTTGCCATGACCCCTGCAGAGCACAAGGCCGCCAAGGACAGCATTTCGGCGGACTACAAGATGAACAAGCAAAAATGCGACGCCCTCAAGGCCAACGCCAAGGACATCTGTGTGAAGGAAGCCAAGGGCACCGAGGACGTGGCCAAGGCCGAACTCGAAGCGCAGTACAAGCCCAGTGCCAAGGCCAGCCAGAAGGTCGCCGAAGCCCGTGCCGACGCTGCCTACGCCGTCGCCAAGGAAAAGTGCGACGACCTGACCGGCAACGCCAAGGACGTGTGTGTGAAGGACGCCAAGGCTGAGCATGTGAAGGCCAAGGAAAACGCCAAGGTGGCAGCCGCCCAGGCCAAGCCTGCCGATAGCGCTGCCGAGAAGTCCGCCAACGTGGCCGAGGCACGCAAGGACGCTGCGGCCGAGAAGAACGAGGCCAACTACAAGGCTGCCAAAGAGCGTTGCGAAACCATGACTGGCGACCTCAAGTCCAAGTGCGTGGACGACGCCAAGCGCATGTACGGCCAAAGCTGATCGGGTGTGGGCGCTGGGCGCCTGACCTGATCCCAGGCTGAGCATGACCAGACCCTGCCCGCTGCGCGGTGCAGGGTCTTGCTGTTTCTGGAGAAGCGATGCGCGCGGCCCGGCGCGCCCGGCCATCGCATGGCGCCATGTCATGACCTGTATCAACGCCCAGCCAGGCCGGGGCTTCTAAGCTCGCACCTTCGTTTGATCTGCCCGCCCAAGGAGTCCCATGGCCCACCTCGAATGGTCTGATGCGTTGAACCTCGACCTGCCCCTGATGGATGACACCCACCGGGAGTTCGTCGACTTGCTGGCCGCTGTGGACCAGGCCAGCGACGCGGAGCTGTTGCCCCGCTGGCGCGCGCTGGTGGAGCACACCGAGCAGCATTTTGGCCAGGAAGACGACTGGATGGCCTCCACCCGCTTTGCATCGGGCAACTGCCACAGCATGCAGCACAAGGTGGTGCTGCAGGTGATGCGTGAAGGCACGGCACGCGCCGAGCAGGGCGACCTGAAGGTGCTGCGCGTCATGGCCAGCGAGCTGGCGCTGTGGTTTCCGCAGCACGCGCAGAGCATGGATGCATCGCTGGCCCTGCACCTGCGCCGCGTGGGGTTTGACCCCGCAACGGGCGTGGTGCACGCTCCCGGTGCGTTGCCGGGTGCGCTGATACACGGTTGCGGTGGGGCCACGTGTTCGGACGCCGATGCCCCGGGTGCCAGCGAGCCCGCTGCCCAACGTGATAGCGCGCCCGCTGTGGCTGCCTGACCGGCGCACCTTCCCAGCCTGCCCGCAGCGGCAGGCTCAGCGAACGCTGAACGAACAAACGAGAGGCAGGCACGCACGGCCAGAGCACCGCCCTGGCGTGCTCCCGGGGGCCATCGGGCTTCCACCCGTCAGCCGTCCGGCTTGTGTGGCATGCTGATCCATCTCAAGGCAAATGGGGGCGGCGCGGCCGCTTCGCGTCATGGCCGACACCACCCCTTCTGACGACCCCTGCGACGACACCGACCGCCTGCAAGCACTGCAGCGCTACGGAATTCTCGACACGCCCATGGAGCCCGCCTACGACGAGCTGGCCGACCTGGCGGGCTACATCTGCGAAGCGCCCGTGGCCCTGATCAGTCTGCTGGACAACCGGCGGCAGTGGTTCAAGGCCGCCCGTGGGTTTGCGCTGCGCGAGACCCCGCTGAGCGAGTCCGTGTGCCGTTACGCCATCCGGCAGTCGGGCGTTTTCATCGTGCCCGATTTGGCGCAAGACCCTCGTTTTGCGCACTACGCCATCGTCACGCAAAAGAACCCGCTGCGCTTTTATGCAGGGGCACCGCTGGTCACGCCCGATGGCTATGTGCTGGGCACGCTGTGCGTGCTGGACCACCGGCCGCGCGAGCTGTCTGCCAAGGTCCAGGACCTGCTCTCCGCCCTGGCGCGTCAGGTGATCCGGCTGCTGGAGCTCAAGCGTGCCAACGACCGCCAGGGCCAGATGCTGGTGGAACTGGAGGCGGCGCGCCACCAGATGGCCGTGCTGGCCCACACCGATGTGCTGACCGGCTTGGCCAACCGCCGCTCGTTCACCGACCGCCTGCGCCAGGAATGGGCGCTGCTGCAGCGGGGCAATGAGCCCGCTTGTCTGCTGATGATGGACCTGGACCACTTCAAGCGCGTGAACGACGTGTACGGCCACCACGTGGGCGACCAGGCGCTGCAGCTGTTTGCCACGCTGTGCCGCGAAGTCTTCCGTGCGGCCGATGTGCTGGGGCGCTGGGGCGGCGAGGAGTTTCTGGCCCTGTTGCCCGCCACCGGGATCGACCAGGCGCAGGTGGTGGCAGAGCGTGTGCATGCGGCGCTGGCAGCCCACCCGCTGCCCGGCATTGAGCCGGCGCTGGTGCTGTCGGTCAGCATGGGTCTCACCCTGTTCGACCCGCTGCGGCCGCTGGACATCACCTTGCGTCTGCTGGACTCCGCGCTCTACACCGCCAAGCGCGAGGGGCGCAGCCGCACCGTGGTGGTGTAGATGCTCTGTTTTTGATAGCTGCTGGTGCATATTGCACTAGCGCTATCGGCCATTTCTATTAGAAATTTTGCCCCAGAGGCCTGTGCGCGGCCCCCTGGGACACCTTCAGAACTCCGGGCGGCGCGGCAAAAGCAAGGCTGCGGTGCGCCACGCCAGGTCGCGCAGCGCCTTGCGCAGGGCGGGCGAATCTGCAGCGCCGCCCGCAGGCCCTCCATGGTCGTGGTCCGCCTCGGCACGGTGGGGGCAAAAGGCTGCGTCCAGCACCTGCTGCTTGGCGCAGTGCAAGGCCAGCCGGTCCTGCGACCGCAGGGCCGCCATCAACTGGTCGCGGTGGCGCTGCACCCGGGCCGCTTCGGCGACGGTCAGCGCAGGGCCCATTGCGGGGCCGGTGCTGGCGGGCGGCGCCAGTGCCTGGGCCTGCGCCAGGTATTGGGCCCAGCGGGTGGTCTGCGCGGTGGCGTTCATGCAGCCTCCGCGCGGGGGGCTGCGGGGCGCTGCACGGGCGGTATGGTGGGGCGCGGGGGCGTGCCGCCTTGCGACAGGCCGTACCAGTTCACCTTGCGTGTCAGCACCATCACAGCCGCCAGCACCAGGAAGAGCGCAATCGCACCCACCGCCAGCGCTGTCTGCTCCAGCTGCAGCAGCACGTACAGCAGGCCATACAGCAGCGCAATGCCCGCCCCCAGCGGAATCCCGCGCGTGAGCCCGCCCAGCATGTGGCTGGCGTAATAGGCCAGCAGTAGCACACACGCGCTGGCGGCCACTGCGTACGAGATGCCAAACGGCAGATGCTCCGACAGGCTCACCAGCAGCAGGAAAAAGCTGCACAGCGCGCTGCCCACCAGCAGGTACTGCACCGGGTGCACGCGCAGCTTTTTCATCAGCTCGAACAGGCCCACGGCCACGAAGGTGAGGGCGATGAACAGCACGCCGTACTTGGTCGCGCGGTCCGAGAGGGAATAGGGGTTCACCGGGTCGATGAAGGCCACACTGAAGCTGTCGGCGCAGTCGCCCGGCGTGGCCCCGCTGTGTGCATAGTCGCTGCCCTCATCCGCGCCCAGGCAGATGCGCTTGCCGTTCGCAATGTCGGCCTGGGCCGTGGTGGCCAGCGACGACAGGCGCCACTGGGCCGAAAAGCCGGTCTTTTTGACCTCGCGCTCCGACGGCAGAAAGCGTCCGGCAAACGACGGGTGGGGCCAGCTGCTGGTCATCAGCACCTCGGTGTTGCCGCCCAGCGGGACGATGGCCAGGCGCTCGGTGCCCACCAGTTCCAGGTCCAGCGTGGCGGTCAGGCCATCGGCCTTGCCACGCACGGATTCGGGCAGCACCGCGTGCAGGCCCCGGCTGTAGGTGGGGTGGAAGGTGCCGGGCTTGAGGGCCAGCGTCTGGCTACCCATCGCGAACTGCGCGGTGCGGATGCCGCGCGCGTCGCCCACAGCCATCATCACAATGGGTGCGCCGCAGTGCATGCGTGAGTTTTTCATGCTGCTCTGGGGCAGCAGGCTGGCCAGCGAACCCCATTGCGCCGTCACGTTGGCCTTGAGGTTGTAGGTGTTCACCTTGTGCAGCCCGCGTGCGCGTTCTTCCATCGCGGCGCCGGTGGCGAGCTTGAGCTGCTCGGGCATGGCGGTCAGGATGAACTCGCGGCGCCTTTCGACCATGCGGCGCTCGTCGCCCTTGCCCGCCTCCTCGTCCCAGCTTTCCACGCAGGCGCTGTGGATCATGGGCCCCATCAGCGTCTGCGGCCCGGCCAGGCTCTCGGCCACGCTTTGAGCGGTGATGCTGCGGTAGCGCAGCCGGTCGCGCACCACGTCTTCGATCAGGCCCAGGCCAAAGAGCAGCAACACGGTGATGGCGGTCAGCGCCGCCAGCTTGGTGAACAAGGGGTGTTTGAGCAAGGGTTCCTCCACAAATGATGTTGTGGAGGCAGTGTTGTGGCGCGCTGTGAGGGCGCTATGAAGTTTGTGAGGCCAGTGTGAAGTGGGGACCGCTGGCGGTGGCTTTCGCTGCTCAGGCCGCGCGGTACACCAATTCCACCCGCAGCCCTGGCGCCGTGTTGCGCGCCACCATCTGGCCGCCGTGCAGCGCCATCACGCGCTGCACAATCGCCAGCCCCAGGCCCGATCCGCTGCGCTCGCCGCCCGGCCGTGCGGTGGTGAAAAAGCGCTCGCCCAGGCGCGGCAGCGCGTAGTCGGGCACGCCGGGGCCGCTGTCTTGCACGGCCACCGTGGCGCCGTCCAGTTCCACCCGCACCGTGCTGCCTGCGGGCGCAAAGTCGATCGCGTTGTCCAGCAGGTTGGTCAGCGCCAGCGTCACCAGCTCGGCCTCCCACGGGCCGCTGCTGCCGTGTCCTTCCAGTGTCAGGCTGATGCCGCGTTGCCCGGCGCGGGCGCGGGTCTGGGCAATGGCGGCCTCGGCGCAGTCGTGCAGCGCCACCGCCGCGCGGCCTTCGGCGTGCTGGCGCTGCTCCAGCTTGGACAGCTCCAGCAGCCTGTCGATGATGCGCTGCAGGCGCTCGCTTTGCTGCACCACCTGGGTCGCAAACTCGGTGCGGTCGGCGGCGGGCAGCTCGTCCTGCAGCAGCTCGCCTGCGCCACGGATGGCGGCCACGGGGCTTTTGAGTTCGTGCGTGAGGGCGCGCACATAACCCTCGATGTAGTCGCGCCCCTCCAGCCGCGCGCGCATGCGGTCCATGGCGCGGGCCAGGTCGCCTAGCTCGCCGGGCACCTCGGGAACGGCCAGGGCCGTGGGGGGCGGAAGGTTCGGGTCGTGGCGTTCGCCGTCGGCCGGGCCCTGCACGCTCAGGGCGTAGTCGCGCAGGCGGCGCACGTTCCACACCATCCACAGCGTCACGGCCACGCCCACGGCGGCCGAGAGGGCCAGCAGCAGCAGGCCGCCCATGAACACCTTGCGCTCGGCCCGGTCGATGAAGCGCTGCACCGTGCGCGTGGGCTTGGCCACGGTGAGCACGCCCGCGATCTGGCTGTTGACGTAGATGGGCGCGGCCACATGCATCACGCCGCTGGTGTCGTCATCTTCCACGTCGCGCGTAGAGCGCGCACCGTACTCGCCGCGCAGCGTGCGGGCTACGTCGCGCCACTGCGAATAATCGGCACCGATGGCACGGTTTTCGGAGTCGAACAACACGCGCCCGGTGGTGTCGGTCACGTAGATGCGGTAGTCCAGCGACTGTTTGGAAAAGCCCCAGATCGCCGCGTCGATGGGCCGCGTGGCATAGCGGCGCACATGCTGCGCAAACGGACTGGTGCTGCTGTTGTTGGCATCCACTGCCAGCCGCCCGGCGGCCAGGTCCTCGCTGGCCAGCTCGGCCAGGATGTTGGCCGTGTCCACCATCATGTCCTCCATCACCTCGCGCACGCTGGGCTTGATCTCGGCCATGAATACGCGCAGCACAAAGAACGCAGCGATGCCGTTGATGAGGAAGAAGGCGAACAGCAGGCGGATGCCGAGGCGCATGGGTCAGCGGGGCCTTCTATAAAAACAGTAGTTGCAGGGTATTGCTGGGCGAGCGCAGGCGGCAGATTTCACGCCGGTGTCACCCCCGCAAGCGGACGCGATAGGTCGAGGATCGGCCAGGGTTCTGGTTCTGCTTCTCGCGGCCTTCAAACACGAGGCTGCTGGTGGCTGCGTCCCATTGCATAGGCTGCAGGGTGTAGGGATTGCGCAGCGCCTCGGTTGACTTCGCCAGCCAGGCGGGCATGTCGGGCGGGGCGACCTGTTCTACGGCGACGCGGTGCTGCAGCAGGACAAGGCGGCGATAGCCATCGATGTCGGCAATCCGCTGCGCATATCCTTGGTAGCTGGGCGTTTCGATGACCGCCAAGCATCGGCCGACAGGGTTGCGAAAATGCATCCAGAGCGAGCAGGGTCCGTCTTCTGCCCATTGCCTTGATGCCTCAGAAAACGCCGTCTGCAGCTGGTGGGCAGGCAGGCTGCTGAGGGCCTGCACCTGCTGCTTATTCTCGATCGATAAGTTGAGGGTGTGATGCGGGAGAAAACCCAGGTTGCTCATCTTATGGAACGTTCGCTGCCACCACGTCGGGGGTGCCTGAGCAGGTTCGGCGGTCAAGCCAGCGTTTCGGTACAGATAGAAGGCAGTGGCAATAAAACGCATCTCGCCCGCCAGCGCCGGTGCCAGAGACTCTGTCGGTACCGAAAGCAGAGATTCGATGGCTTCGGTGACCGCCGTTGGTGGGGGCTGCGCACTCAGTGCGCTTGCAGCGCTGAACCAGCGTAGCTCGCGGTGCTGCATGGCGATGGCGATCATGGCGGCTACCAAAGTATCGGCTCCGCTGGCCAAGCGGCGGCGCAGTTGAACCGCCTGCCCTACCATGTCCATGGCCTGCAGTTGTTGCCCTTGGTTCCATGCCAGAGAGGCTTGGGCCAGCCAGAGTTCATGAGCGCGTACCAGCACTCCGAAGGGCGCGTGTTCGGCATGCAAGTAGGCGGGCGCCGGATTGCTGAAGCGGGCTGCGCTGGTGATCCCCGTTAAGCGCTGCAAGACGGCGGACTGCGTGTGCGCCAAGCTGGCAATCTCCACTTCATGCCTTGCGTACCAGGCGAAGCAGTCCGCAGCCTCCGTAGGGCAACGCAAGCGCGTCGGCAAAACGTCTTCACCCGCATCGTGTGGTGGCGGAATCCTTGCGGGCGTCCCTTCCTGCCGGTCGCCATGGGCCTCCACCCAGCGCCTGCGCTCGATTGCGCGCGCCAGGCGCTGGCGGCCCAGTGCCATGGCATCACCGATGGCATCGCCCCCGGCGGGTGCGTCCAGCCCCATCAAGATTAAATAGCCGTTGCCCTCCAGGGCTTGCTCTGTGGGCGGCGTGTACTGCAGCGCCCGAAGGGCAGCTTCGCTCAGGGCGTCATCGTTCCAGTTGGCTGCGATCAGGGCCACCAGGCACACGGCGACCAATCCCCCCAGGGCCAGCATCAGCCAGCCCAGTGCTTTCAAGCAACGGCGCAAGTACTTCATAAAAATAGATAGCTATAAACCCAATACCGACGAGCGGTAGGGCCGCTTTTTATTGCAAATCGAGGCAATATCCCATGCCCCGGTGCGTGCTGATGTACTCGCGCGCCGGGTCCAGCTCGCGCAGCTTGGCGCGCAGGGTCTTGATGTGGGTGTCCACCGTGCGATCGGTGCTTTCGCTGTCGTCGCCCCAGGCGGCGGCCAGCAGGGCGTCGCGCGAGTGGATGCGGCCTGCACCGCGCAGCAGGTGGGACAGCAGGCGGTACTCGCGCCGGGTCAGCGGCAGGGCCTGGCCGCGCAGGCTGATGCGCTGGCCCGTCTCGTCGTCGTGGAACAGCGCGGCGGCCGTGGCGGCGGGCGCTGCCGGGTGGCCGTTGCCGTTTCCGTGGCCCGCGCGGCGCAGCAGCGCCTTCACGCGCGCAGCCAGTTCGCGCGGACTGAAGGGTTTGGTGAGGTAGTCGTCGGCACCCAGCTCCAGGCCCAGCACACGGTCGATTTCTTCGCCGTGGGCGCTGAGCATCAGCACGGGCAGGGCGGCGGTGGGCGCGGTGTTGCGCACATCGCGCAGCAGGTCCAGGCCGCTGCCGTCGGGCAGGCCCACGTCCAGCACCAGCAGGTCAAACCGTGCGCTCTGCAGCTGCTGGCGCGCGTCGTGCACCAGCAGGCTGTGCGTGACGGTCAGGCCGTCGCGCTCCAGCGCATAGGCCACGGTGCGGGCGATGGCGGGGTCGTCTTCGAGCAGAAGGAGTTTGGCAGACATGCCTCAATCATCCCCGGTGCTGCGCACCCCGCGCAGACAACGTAACTGGCGCGGCGCAGGCGAGGGACGCCGAGCAAGGGCTGCCCCGCAGCGAGGGCGTCGTTCCCCCTTTGGGGGGATGGCGCCGCAGGCGACTCAGGGGGGACCTCATTCTCAGCGCGCGATCAGGATGGGGAAGAGCTTGCCGAGTCCATCGGCCATCACCTCCACGGCCAGCGCGGCGAGGATGAGGCCCATCAGCCGGGTCATCACGTTGATCCCCGTCTTGCCCAGCACCCGCGCAATCGGGTCGGCGAGGGCAAAGCACACGGCGGTGGCCAGGGCGATGACCACGCCATAGCCCACCAGCGTGGCCGTTTGCCAGATGCCCTGCGCCCGGTCGGCGTAAATCACCACGGTGGACATGCTGGCTGGGCCTGTGAGCAAGGGGATGGTGAGCGGCACCACGGCAATGCTGCTGCCTGCTGCCGCTTTCTCGGCCCCTTCTTCATACTCGTTGGTGCTGGGTTTGGCCTCGGCCGGTTGGGCGTTGAGCATGTTCATCGCGCTGATGAGCAGCAGCATGCCGCCGCCCACCTGAAAGCTCTGCAGCGAGATGTTGAAGAAATCCAGGATCTGCAGGCCCAGCAGCGCACAGGCTGCAATCACGCAGAACACGCTGAAGCTGGCTACCTGGATGGTGCGGCGCCGCTGCGGGTACGAGAAGCCCTGCGTGTAGTGGATGAAGAACGGCACGATGGCCAGCGGGTTCACGATGGCCAGCAGGGTGATCAGGGGTTTGAGGTCCATCAGGGCGCTCCCAAGGGCAAGTGGGCAGGGTGGTTCTTCGGGGGGCTCAGGCCAACGGCAGATGAGGGTGGCGCAGCCCGGGCTGTGCGCGAGTATGCGGTGTTTTCTGCGCCGTTTGGCGGTCAGGCATGCTGCGCTGCAGCGTGCCTGCTACTGGGTTGTGCGATGCCCTGCGCGCCCTAGCGCCCGCCCGACACATCCATCAAGGTGGCGGTGGTGTAGCTGGCCGCCTGTGACATCAGCCAGACGATAGCCTCGGCCACCTCGTCGGCCGTGCCGCCGCGCTGCATGGGCACCTGGTGCGAGAGGTCGCGCACCCGGTCGGGCAGGCCGCCGCTGGCGTGGATGTCGGTCTCGATCAGGCCCGGGCGCACGGCGTTCACACGGATGCCCTCGGCCGCCACCTCGCGCGCCAGGCCGATGGTGAAGGTGTCGATGGCGCCCT
>NZ_JADHVT010000079.1 GCF_016783915.1 Acidovorax sp. | reverse complement strand
AAACACATGCAACGCAGAACCCTGGTCCAATCCGCCGTCCTGGCAGCCGCAGGCGCGCTGATGGCGCTGCCCGCCATGGCCCAGACCACCTGGCCCACCGGCAAGCCCATCAGCTACGTGGTGCCCTTTGCCGCCGGTGGCACCACCGACACCCTGGCCCGCCTGATCGGCCAGCAACTGGGCACAGCCCTGGGCACCACGGTGGTGGTGGAGAACAAGGGCGGCGCCGCAGGCAGCATCGGCTCGGAGGCGGCCGCACGCTCGGCCCCGGACGGCTACACGCTGCTGGGCGGTACCGTCAGCTCGCATGCCATCAACATCAGCCTGTACCCCAAGCTGGGCTACGACCCCATCAAGTCGTTCAGCCCCGTCACGCTGATCGGCACCAACCCGGTGGTGCTGGTGGTGTCCGCCGCCAGTCCCTACAAAACCCTGAAGGACGTGCTGACGGCCGCCAAGGGCAAGCAGGGCGGCCTGTCGTCCGCGTCGGCTGGCACGGGCAGCTCACAGCATCTGGCGGTGGAACTGCTGGCCTACAAGTCGGGCGTGAAGTTCACGCACATTCCCTACAAGGGCAGCGGCCCCGCGATCCAGGACGTGATCAGCGGCCAGGTGGACATGATGTTTGACACCACTGTGGTGGCCGCACCCCACATCCAGAGCGGCAAGCTGCGCGCCATTGCCGTCACATCGCCCAAGCGCCTGGCCTCCATGCCCGACGTGCCCACGGTGGCGGAGTCGGGTGTGGCCGAGCTCAAGGACTTCGAGGTGCAGTCCTGGCAGGCGATTTTTGTGCCTGCGGGCACGCCCACCCAAGTGGTGAGCCGCCTGCACGACGAGATCCGCAAGATCCTCGCCCAGCCCGACATGCAGACCCGCCTCAAGGGGTTTGGCATGGAGCCTGCCGACATGAGCGTGGCCCAGATCGCCACGTTCCAGAAAGCCGAAGTGGACAAGTGGGCCCAGGTCATCAAGGCGGCCAACATCAAAGTGGACTGATGCTCCGCTGACCCCTTTTGCTCCCTGTAAAGACTTGGCGGAACAGCCTTCGGGCCGTTCCGCCTTTTTTATTGCGGGTTGGGCGCTTGCGCGTTTGCGGGGGCGTCCGCCGACGGAGAACGTGGCGTGAGCACGAGATCTGGATGCTGCCCGGTGAGCAACAAAAACATCGCAAACACCGGCCCCTGCATGTTGCGCTCGTCGGTCATGCTCTCCAGCGCCTGCCAGGTGCGCGATTGCACGCCGCCCCGGCTGCCGGTCTGCAGCGGGTAGCCCATGAGTTCGGCGGCTTGCGCCTGGCTGAGCCCGGCCGCAACGCGCGCGGCCTTGAGCTGCTCGCCATTGGGCACAGGCATGGCGAGGGCCATGGCAGAAAGGGGTGGTGTGGACATGATTTGCTATAAAAAAAAGAGCTAATTGGGCATGAATTACCGGCGCTACAGCCCATTTTTACCCAAAAAGCGGGAGCGTTATCCGGCTGTGGTGCTGGCACATCACTGGACAACACAGAGAAGAGCCGCGATGCAGGCGAGCTGGGGCCGCTTCTAGAATTCGCTGGCACTTGACGAGCGTCAACGCCAACAACAAGCCGCGCCCCTAGCGGCATCCGAGGAGGGATCCGTGAGTTACACCATCCAGATCTGGGAGAAGCCCGCTGATTGGCCCTGGCCCGCCACCAAGGCCGAGGCGGACGCGCAGTACGAGCGCGTGGAGGCCGGCCCCCAGGTGCCGATAAACCCCCAATTCACTGCCTGGGCCCGGGCCGTCGAACTGCGCTTTGCCGGGTTCTGGGACATTTACCTCGGTGGTCCTGACATCACCGACCCGACCTTTGGCGTGGGCATCAACACCCGCTTCCCGGATTGGGGCCCGCCGTTTGACGATGGCTGGGAGCAGGCGGCCCGCCTGGGCCTGAACCTGTATGACCCGCAAAGTGGCGTGCACTACCTGGCCAATGGCGATGCCCCTGAAGAGCCCGACCTGCAAGTACGCCATGCTGCACGTGCCCGCCAGGCGGGCGACGATGCCACGGCCTGGGCTGAGTACCGGCGTTGGGCTGCGCGGGGCAATCCCCATGCGGTCTACGCTCTGGGCCGGTCACTGCGCTTTGGCACCATGGGCCAGCGCAGGCATTTCGATCTGGCGGCTGCACTGCAGCTCATGGGGGCGCACGATGCGGAGACCCGCAAGGATGCCCAAGCCTTCTACGAGCGCTTTCCGGACAAGGCGAAGGAGCGTATACAGGCTCTGATGGCGCGACTGAAGGCTGCCCTTGGGGAGCAATTGCTGCGCATCGTGGACGAAGAGCGCAAGGCGGTGGACGACGCTGTGGCCCGCAGCGAACAGTTGGCGCTGTACTCGCGCAGGCGCATTGAAGCCGCCGACGCTCTGGCGCCCGCCGCAGCCCAAGGGCATGAGGTCGCGGCCTACCTGGACGCGCTGGAAACGGTGATCGGCTGGGAGCAGCCCAACTACGAAAACGCCCGCACCTGGTGCCAGCGTGCGGCCGAATGGGACCACGAGCCCGCCAAGCGCCTTTTGGCCGTGATGTACGAGCGCGGTTGGGGCGGGCCAGTGGACGCACAGCAGGCCGCGAAGTGGAACACCGCCGCGCAAGAGCAAAGGCAGCGTGCGCAGAAAAAGAAGCAGGCCCAGGAAGCGTCCGAATCGCCCGGTGGCCTGAGCCTGGCGCCTATGGCTGCGGCTTCGTCTGCACCAGGCGCTGCACCGCCCCTGGTGTGGACCGGCAACATCCTGCGCGACCTGCCGGGCTGGTATGCCCGCGAGGGTGACCCGCACGCGGCCTATCACCTGGGCACCAGCGACGAGCATGGCCGCTATGGTGGCCCCGTGAACCTGGCCCAGGCCCGCGCCTGGTACGCCCAGGCCGCCGAGGCGGGCCACGCCGATGCCACCTACAACCTGGGCACCTTCATAGAGAGCGGCAAGGGTGGCGCCAAAGACACACTGGTGGCCAAGGCGCTGTTCATGCTGGCCAACACCCGTGGCACCACCATGCAGATTGCCGACCTGCGCATCAAGCCACAGGATCAGGGGCCCGTACGCGCGCTGGTGACGGCCCTGCGCGAGCCGGGGCGGCTACGCGCCGTGCTGCAAGAGCGTGGGCTGTCGCCCAGCATCGCAGTGCCTGGCGCGTCGTCATCTGCCGCGGTGGCTGGTGCAGTTGCTGCAGGACTTTCCGCCACGGAGTGGGGGAGGGCCGACGGGGGCCCTGCAGCCCTCGCAGCGCCTGCGCGTGCCCAGCCTTCCCACACACCGTCGCCCAGCCGCTCGCGCAGCCGGGCGGACGATGATGAGGAGGAAGACGACGGGCGCAGCCACGGTGCACGGTCCTCGTTTTCCATCCACCTGGGCCATGTGGCGCTGGCCTTTGGCGTCGCCAATGCCGTGCTGCTCATCGCCTTCTTCAAGCCTGGTGCGAGCTTTCGCATGGGCATGTTTGGCCTGGGGCTGGTCGCAGCCTTTGGTGCCTGGCGCACGGCGCGCGATTTTGACTGGTCGATCCCGGCGCGCGCTCTGGTGGCCGTATTGGCCGCGGTGCCGATGCTGGGCATGGCTGTATGCCTGGGCCTGCTGTTCAAAGCGGTGCGCGAGCGCGGTTAAGCGGGTTCTTGAGCGGCTGTTACCTCGTGCTCCAGCATCTGCGCAAAGTAGGACTCGGGCTGGATGTTGGTGTAGTTGGGAATGTCTGCCGACAGCTCAGCCATCGTCGCCTTGGCGGCCGTTTGGGCCTGCTTCAGGTCGCTGAAGAACGCGTTGGTCAGCGCCACCACCTGGCCCGGACGCGGCTCGCCAGGGTATAAAACACGGTCGCTCTCCAGCCGCACCAGGCCCAGCGGCTGCAATGCTGCGCGGGCGATGCGCATGTGCTCGGAGTGGTAGTAGTCGTGGTTGAAGGTGGCGGCCTCACGCCAGCGGTAAACGGCGGTGACTTTGATCATCGGTGCGATTCCATCCGGTGGTTGAAACCCGCCACCGTAGGGACAACACACCCGCTGCACAGCCGCGTGCGCGACAGCGTGTCGCCCATGCGGCTCATGTCCGTCCTCGCCGACTCAGTCTTCTTCCGATTCGCCTAGGAAGCCACCGCTCTGGTGCCCCCACAGCCGGGCATACACGCCGCCCTGGCCCAGCAGCTGCGAGTGGGTGCCTTCTTCGACGATACGACCTGCATCCATCACGATGAGTCGGTCCATGGCTGCGATGGTGGACAGGCGGTGGGCAATGGCGATCACCGTCTTGCCTTGCATCAGGCCGTCCAGGCTTTGCTGGATGGCGGCTTCGACCTCGGAGTCGAGCGCGCTGGTGGCTTCGTCCAGCAACAGGATGGGCGCGTCTTTCAGCATCACGCGTGCAATGGCCACGCGCTGGCGCTGCCCGCCCGAGAGCTTGACGCCGCGCTCACCTACATGGGCGTCGTAGCCGGTGCGGCCCTGCAGGTCGGTGAGTGTGGCGATGAAGTCTGCGGCCTCGGCACGCGTAGCCGCCTGGTGCAGGTCGGCCTCGCTGGCATCGGGGCGGCCGTACAGGATGTTGTCGCGCATGGAGCGGTGCAGCAACGAGGTGTCTTGCGTGACCATGCCGATGTGGCGGCGCAGGCTGTCCTGGGTGACTTGGGCAATGTCCTGCCCGTCGATGAGAATGCGGCCCGACTGCACGTCATGAAAGCGCAGCAGCAGGTTGACCAGCGTGGACTTGCCCGCGCCCGAGCGGCCAATCAGACCGATCTTCTCGCCGGGGCGGATGGTGAGGTTGAGGCGGTCGATCACCGGGCGGGCATCGGGGCCGCTGCCGTAGGCAAAGCTCATGTCCTCAAAACGCACCTCGCCCTGGGTCACGGCCAGGGGCTTGGCGTCGGGGGCATCGACCACGGCGCGCGGCCTGGTCAGCGTGTTGATGCCGTCCTGGATGGTGCCCACGCTCTCAAACAGGGTGGTCATCTCCCACATCACCCAGTGCGCGTGGCCCGACACGCGCAGCGTCATCGCGGTGACGGCGGCCACGGCACCCGCACCCACCTCACCGGCAGACCATAGCCACAGGGCCGTGCCGCACGCGCCGAGAATCATGGCCACCACCAGCAGCTGGTTGACGATCTCGAACAGGCTCACCAGGCGCATCTGCGCATAGCCGGTCAGCTTGAACGCGTCCATGGCGGCACGCGCGAATTCGGATTCGCGCCGCGTGTGCGAGAACAGCTTGACGGTGGCAATGTTGGTGTACGCGTCGGTGATGCGCCCGGTCATCACCGAGCGCGCGTCGGCCTGCGCCTTGCCCACCTGGCCCAGGCGCGGCACAAAGTACCAGCAGGCCAGGCCATAGGCCACCATCCACGCGGCAAACGGCAGCAGCAGCCGCGCGTCAAACCCGGCCAGCAGCACAAGGATGGTCACCAGGTAGATGCCCATGCCAATCACCACGTCGGTGGTCGTGAAGATCATGTCGCGCACGGCCAGTGCGGTCTGCATGATCTTGGTGGTGATGCGGCCCGCAAACTCGTCGGCGTAGAACGCCATGCTCTGGCCCAGCATCAGCCGGTGAAAGTTCCAGCGCAGGCGCAGCGGAAAGTTGATGGCCAGTACCTGGTGCTTGATGCTGGTCTGCAAAGCGACCAGCACTACCGACGTCAGCAGCAGCGCCGTGATGCCGATCAGCGCGTCCTGCCGCTCGGCCCACAGTGCGCCTGGGGCCGTCGTGGCAATCCAGTCCACCACATGGCCCAGCACCGCAAACAGCAGCGCTTCGTAAATGGCGATGGCGGCGGACAAGCCTGCCATGGCGGCCACATAGCCTCGCAGGCCACGGGTGCCATCCCACACAAAGGCCAAAAAGGCCTTGGGAGGCAAGTGCGGCTCTGCGGCGGGGTAGGGGGGAAGCCGGCTTTCGAAGAATCGGAACAACGTCAAAACTCCTGGGGCCACATGGCAGGCACCGCCGCGCAGTGCGGCGGCCCGTGGGCCCATCAACATGGGGCGGCGCAGCGGGACGGCAGGCTAGGCCAGCAGCGTGACCACGACGATCACCACACCCAGCGCCAGGTTCACGCCCACCCAGCTGCGGATGCTGCCCAGGGCCTTGGCGCCGCTGGGCCAGTCCGACGCTGCTACCGCGCGCTGCAGGCGCCGGAACAACGCAAAGCGGATATGGCCGAAGATGGCCATCATCACCAGGCCCAGCGTGGCCATGATGGTCCAGTCCAGTGGCATGGAGAACACCCCGCCGCTCAGAACGGCCTGCTTGGCCGCGCGGCCGATCATCCACAGGCCACTGGCCAGCACCACCACCACGGCGACGGTTACCGCCACAAAAAAGCGTTGCAGCACGTCATGCATCAGCCGTACGCGTTGCGGTGGCTCCAGCGACTGCGCGGCAGGCCGCAGGAAAAAGTGGGCAAACACCATACCCCCCACCCAGACGATGATGGACAGGACATGGACAAGCTTCAAGGCGTTGTAGAGCATGGGTGTGGGGCGCTGGGCACCAGGTGTTGTGAAGCGACCCGGGGATGGGCCGGCGCATCGGGCTGAGTGGCAACGGATGCAAGGCAGCATTGTGCGGTGATACGCCTGCGGCGGTCGGCCCCGGCCCGAGAACCCCTATGTGCCTGCGTGGCCATGCGGACCGCGCAAGAGTGCACGCGCCAGTCGCCACAGCGGGGGCAGGAGCAGGGCCGTGGCGATTGGCACCCAGACGGCCAGGTAACACCAACTGGCTGGCCCGCTGTGGCCCACACTCTCGATGCCAGTCGTGTGCTCCAGCCATGACCATACGGGAAAAAGCAGGAGGGTGATGGCCAGGGCCACCGGCACGGCCACCACAGCCAGTCCCAATCGCACGGCCAGTTGCAGCATGGGCGCCTTGGCTGCGGTGAGTGCACACGCCGCAGTCACGTCAGGGGCGTCAGGGTCAGGGCAGGGCGTGTGCGCCACGGGCAGGGGATGCGGACGTCAGGAATGCTGGGGCACCAGTGCCACCCGCACCTGGTTGCCCCCGTTGCGCTTGGACAGGTACATGGCCTCGTCGGCGCGACCCAACAGGCGGTGCTCTTCGCCGCCATGCTCGGGGTAGATGGCCACGCCAATGCTGGGCTGGATGTACACGCGCTGGCCTTCTAGGTCGAAGTCCTGGCCAAAGGCTGCGAGTATCTTGTCGGCCGCTGCACTGGCGTGCTCGCGGGCCTGGCCCCCTTCGAGCAGCACCACAAATTCATCACCGCCCAGCCGTGCCACGGTGTCGGATGCGCGCACGCATTCGAGCAACCGCTGCGCCACGCGCTGCAGCAGCAGGTCGCCCATGGCATGGCCCAAGGTGTCGTTCACCTCTTTGAAGCGGTCCAGGTCAATGAACAGCAGCGACAGCAGCGTCTGGTCGCGCCGCGCGCGGGCCAGGGCGGTCTTGAGGCGGTCCAGGAACAGCGGGCGATTGGGCAGGTGCGTGAGCTGGTCGTACTGCGCCATGTGTTCCAGGCGCTCATAAATCTGCTTGCGTTCGATGGCTGCGGCCACCTGGGTGGAGACAAACTGCAGCAGATCCTTGTCCTTGTCGGTGTAGCGGCCTTGTTCTGTATAACTCTGCAGAACCAGCGCGCCCAGTGGCCCGCGCGGCGTTTGCAAAGGCGCCCCCAGCCAATAAAGCGCTCCCTGTGTGGCGGGCCCAGCAGCGCGCCAGTGTGTGGACTTCGATACCGAGACTTGTGGTGTGAGCAGCAAGGTGGCACCGCCACGGATCACCTCCGCATAGCGTGGATCCTCGGCCAGCGCCATGGGCTCGGGCGCGGGAAGATGTTCGTTGACGTGGTACGGAAAGCTCAGCCGGTCATCGTGCGCGCTGTACAAGGCCACCGCAAAATTGGTGGCGGGCAAAAGAGTGCCGATGATCTGGTGGATGTGTTGAAACAGCGCCTGCAGGTTGTGTGTGGTGTGCGCGGCTTCGGAGATGGCGTAGATCACCGCCTGCATCGACTCAGTGGCCTTGCGCTCGGTGATGTCATGGGCCACAGCAAGCCGTACCTGCCTGTCTGGCAGCCAGCGTGCTGTCCAGAGGATGTGCGCAATGGATCCGTCCTTGCGCACATAGCGGTTTTCAAACTGTAGCTGCAGTTCGCCTTGCGTCACGCTCTGGGCTTGACGCTGCGTGGCGGCGAGGTCTTCCGGGTGCACCAGATCCAGCATGCGTTTGCCGACGACTTCCTCGGGCGCGTATCCGAAGATGCGCTCGAAAGCAGAACTGACGAACACAATTGTGCTGTCCGCTTGAACAATGCAGACGGCGTCCAGCAACGAATTCGCCAAATTGAGTGAAGAAATGCTTTGCATCAGGCAGCGTGCACTGTGTGGCGGAATGAACCATTGTGCGCTGCGCTGGTGGCTTGTGCTGTCTCAAATGCAAAAATGCGACATGTGCTTGCCCCGTTCGCTACGCTACGGCCTGGCGTACTTTGCCTCCAGCGCATCCCAGTCGGCCTTGCGCACCAGCCGCTGGCGCTCGGCAAACGGCGCCACCAGCGTGGGGTCCTCGTCGATGCGCCGGGTGTCGCGTAACACGGTCAATGCCTTTTGCATGCCCGCCACCGCACCTTGCAGCGCCGCGTTGGCATACAGCACCAGGCCGTAGCCCAGGGTGGCCAGCTCTTCGGCGCTGGTGATGGGCGTCTTGCCACCGATCACCATGTTCATGAGCTGCGGCGCCGCCAGCCGCTGGGGCAGGGCACGGATCTCTTCCAGCGTGGTGACGGCCTCCACAAACAGGATGTCGGCGCCTGCCTCCTGAAAGCGCTGGGCGCGCTCCACGGCGGCCTCAAAGCCCTGCGTGGCGCAGGCGTCGGTGCGGGCCAGGATAAGGGTGTCCGCGTCACGGCGTGCATCCACGGCCGCCTTGATCTTGTCCAGCATCTCGCAGGTAGCGATCACTTCCTTGCCGTTGAAATGCCCGCAGCGCTTGGGGCTGACCTGATCTTCGAGCTGGATGCAGTCGGCGCCTGCGCGCTCCAGCGTTCGCACCGCGTGGTAAGTGTTGAGCGCGTTGCCAAAGCCCGTGTCGGCATCGACGATGAGCGGCAGGTGCTCCACAGCGTCGCGCATGCGGGCTGTATGGTCGGCAATGTCGGTCAGGCCCATGAAGGCCTGGTCCGGCAGGCCAAACCACATGTTGGTCACACCTGCACCGGTGACGTAAATGGCTTCAAAACCCAGGTCTGCCACCACGCGGGCGGACAGGGCGTTGAACGCGCCGGGCACGATGACGCCACGGCGGGCTTGGACTAGGGCTTTGAGTTGCTGTTTGGTATTCATGGAACAGATGGGGATTGATGTTGCTATATTTTTGATAGCTGATAGCGCATGTTTCACTAGCGCATGGCGTGGTTTTGGCTCAAAAAGTGTCGCTGGGCACCCTGACCCAGCCTTCCATGAGGATGCGGGCACTGCGGCTCATCAGGGCCTTGGTCACCTTCCACTGGCCGTTGATCTGTGCTGCTTCAGCCCCCACACGCAGGGTGCCCGAGGGGTGGCCAAACCGCACGCTGCTGCGCACGCCGCCGCCAGCCGCCAGGTTGACCAGCGTGCCGGGGACTGCGGCGGCAGTGCCAATGGCCACCGCCGCCGTGCCCATCATGGCGTGGTGCAACTGGCCCATGGAGAGCGCGCGCACCAGCAGGTCGATGTCTTTGGCGTCGATGGCCTTGCCGCTGGAGGCCGTGTAGCTGGCCGGTGTCGCGACGAATGCGATCTTGGGGGTGTGCTGACGGGTTGCGGCCTCGCTCATGTGCTGGATCAGGCCCATGCGGAGGGCACCGTGGGCACGGATAGTCTCGAAGCGTGCCAGCGCCCCTGCATCGCCGTTGATCTCGCCCTGCAGCTCCGTGCCCGTGTAGCCCAGCTCTTGCGCGTTGAGAAAGATGGTGGGGATGCCTGCGTTGATCAGCGTGGCGGCGAAGCTGCCGACGCCCGGGACTTCCAGCGTGTCCACCACGTTGCCAGTCGGGAACATGGCGCTCCCTTCATCGTCATCGTCAGCCGGGTCGATGAACTCCAGCGCCACCTCGGCTGCCGCAAACGTCACGCCGTCCAGTTCAAAGTCACCCGTTTCCTGCACCTGCCCATTGTTCATCGGCACATGCGCCACGATGGTCTTGCCGATGTTGGCCTGCCAGATGCGGACCGGAAAGGTACCGTTCTGGGGAATGCGCGCCGCATCGATCAGCCCCATGTGGATGGCGCAGGGCCCCACGGCGGCTGAAAGGTTGCCGCAGTTGCCGCTCCAGTCCACGAACGGCTGGTCGATGGACACCTGGCCAAACAGGTAGTCCACGTCATGCCCCGGCTGCGTGCTGCGGCTCAGGATCACGGCTTTGCTGGTGCTGGACGAGGCATTGCCCATGCCGTCGATCTGCTTGCCATAGGGGTCGGGACTGCCCAGCACACGCAGCAGCAAGGCGTCGCGCGCCGTGCCGGGTTGTTGGGCAGAGGCGGGCAGGTCGTCGAGGCGAAAGAACACGCCTTTGCTCGTGCCCCCCCGCATGTAGGTGGCGGGAGTGCGTATCTGTGGTGCCGATGAAATGCTCATGGAGATTTGTCAAAATTGATAGCGTTTGGCGCTTTTTAGGCGGGCGCCAGAGCCTGTTTTTGGCCTGCATTCTTGGCGAGGAAGTCTTGCGCAAAGCGTTGCAGGACGCCGCCCGCTTCGTAGATGGAGACCTCTTCGGCCGTGTCCAGGCGGCATGTCATGGGCACCTTTGTTTCCTCGCCATTTTTGCGGCGGATGACCAGCATGAGTTCGGCGCGGGGTTTCATCTCTCCCTCCACGCGATACACCTCCGTCCCATCCAGCCCCAGCGTGGTGCGGTTGACCCCCGCCCCAAACTCCAGCGGCAACACCCCCATCCCGATCAGGTTGGTCCGGTGAATGCGCTCAAACCCTTCAGCCACCACCACCTCCACGCCCGCCAGGCGCACACCCTTGGCAGCCCAGTCGCGACTCGACCCCTGGCCGTAGTCGGCACCGGCAATGATGATGAGCGGCTGGCGGCGGTTCAGATAGGTATCGATGGCCTCCCACATGCGCATGACCTGGCCATCGGGCTCCACGCGGGCGAGCGATCCCTTTTTCACCTGGCCATCCACCACGGCCATTTCATTGACGAGCTGCGGGTTGGCAAACGTGGCGCGCATGGCGGTGAGGTGGTCGCCCCGGTGCGTGGCGTAGGAGTTGAAGTCCTCCTCGGGCACGCCCATCTGGGCCAGGTATTCGCCCGCCGCGCTGTCCGGCAGGATGGCGTTGGATGGCGAGAGGTGGTCCGTGGTGATGTTGTCGGGCAGGATGGCCAGGGGGCGCATGCCTTTCAACGTGCGCGGGTGGGCGGCGAGTGCACCGATGCCCTCGGTGTCCCAGTAGGGCGGGCGGCGGATGTAGGTGGACTGCGCTCGCCAGCCGTACTGCGGCGAGACGCGCTGGCCATCGTCCCGCCGGATGGCGAACATGGGTTCGTACACGGCGCGGTACTGCGCGGGCTTCACGGCAGTTTTCACCACGGCGTCGATTTCTGCGTCGCTGGGCCACAGGTCTTTGAGGCGAATCGACTGGCCGTTGACCACCGCCAGCACATCCTTTTCGATGTCAAAACGTACCGTGCCCGCAATCGCATAGGCCACCACGAGCGGGGGCGAGGCCAGGAAGGCCTGCTTGGCATAGGGGTGGATGCGTCCGTCGAAATTGCGGTTGCCCGAGAGCACGGCGGTGGCGTACAGGTCGCGGTCGATGATTTCCTGCTGAATGGCAGGGTCCAGCGCGCCACTCATTCCGTTGCAGGTGGTGCAGGCAAAGGCCACGATGCCAAAGCCGAGCTTTTCCAGGTCGGCCAGCAAACCGGCTTCTTTCAAATACAGCTCTACCGCCTTGGAGCCGGGCGCGAGCGAGGTCTTGACCCAGGGCTTGCGCGTGAGGCCCAGCTGGTTTGCGTTGCGCGCCAGCAGGGCTGCGGCAATCACGTTGCGCGGGTTGGAGGTGTTGGTGCAGCTGGTGATGGCGGCAATGACCACGGCGCCATCGGGCATCGTGCCGTCCTGCGGTGCGGGCATGGCCCAGGTGCCCGCGATGCCTTGGGCGGCCAGGTCGGACGTGGCCACGCGCGCATGCGGGTTGGAGGGGCCGGCCAGGTTGCGCACCACGCTCGACAGGTCGAACACCAGGTTGCGCGCATAGACAGCGTCCTGGAGTGTGTCGGACCACAATCCCGCGGCCTTGGCATAGGCCTCGACCAGCTTCACTTGTTCCGCCTCGCGGCCCGTCAGCGTCAAATATTCCAGCGTCTGTTCGTCGATGCTGAACAGGGCCGCCGTGGCGCCGTACTCGGGCGCCATGTTCGATATGGTGGCGCGGTCGCCAATCGTGAGCTTGGCTGCACCGTCGCCAAAGAATTCCAGGTAGGTACCCACCACCTTGGCCTTGCGCAAAAACTCGGTGAGCGCCAGCACCACATCGGTGGCGGTGATGCCGTCCTGGCGCTGGCCGGTCAGCTGTACGCCCACGATCTCGGGCAGCCGCATCATCGATGCGCGGCCCAGCATCACGTTCTCGGCCTCCAGGCCACCCACGCCGATGGCAATCACGCCCAGCGCGTCCACATGCGGCGTGTGACTGTCCGTGCCCACGCAGGTGTCGGGGTAGGCCACGCCGCCTTGTACTTGCACGACCGGCGACATCTTCTCCAGATTGATCTGGTGCATGATCCCGTTCCCCGCCGGGATCACATCCACATTGGCAAAGGCCTTTTTCGTCCACTCGATGAAGTGAAAGCGGTCTTCGTTGCGGCGGTCTTCGATGGCGCGGTTCTTGGCAAACGCATCGGGGTCGAACCCGCCACATTCCACGGCCAGCGAATGGTCCACGATGAGCTGCACCGGCACGACAGGGTTCACCTGGGCCGGGTCGCCACCCTCCTTGGCAATCGCATCGCGCAGGCCCGCCAGGTCCACCAGGGCGGTTTGGCCCAGGATGTCGTGGCACACCACGCGCGCCGGGTACCACGGAAAGTCGCGGTCATTGCGGCGCTCGACGAGCTGGCGCAGGCAGTCGTCGATGGTGGCCGGATCAGTACGGCGCACGATGTTTTCGGCAAACACGCGGGCGGTGTAGGGCAGGGTGGCCCAGGCGCCGGGTTGCAGGGCTTCGACCGCCTCGCGGGCGTCAAAGTAGTCGAGCTGCGTGCCAGGCAGCTTCTTGCGGTACAGAGTGTTCATGAACGTGGGGAAGGGGCTGGGGGCGTCTTGTGACTTGCTTTACTTGCGGTCCTGGATCGGCACAAACGCCAGGTCTTCCGGCCCGGTGTAGTTCGCACTCGGCCGGATGATTTTGTTGTCGATGCGCTGCTCGATGATGTGCGCCGCCCAACCGCTGGTGCGTGCGATGACGAACAGCGGCGTGAACATGGCGGTGGGCACACCCATCATGTGGTAGCTCACGGCGCTGAACCAGTCGAGGTTGGGGAACATGTTTTTCACCTCCCACATCACGGTCTCCAGCCGCTCGGCAATGTCAAACATCTTGGTGCTGCCAGCGTCTTGCGACAGGCTGCGTGCCACGCCCTTGATGACGACGTTGCGCGGGTCGCTTACCGTGTAGACCGGGTGGCCGAATCCGATGACCACCTCCTTGGCCTCCACGCGGCGGCGGATGTCGGCCTCGGCCTCGTCGGGCGAGTCATAGCGCTTCTGAATTTCAAACGCCACTTCATTTGCACCACCATGCTTGGGCCCGCGCAGCGCACCGATGGCGCCGGTGATGGCCGAATACATGTCGCTGCCCGTGCCCGCCACCACCCGGGCGGTGAAGGTGGATGCGTTGAACTCGTGCTCGGCATACAGGTTGAGCGAGGTGTGCATCGCACGCTCCCAGGCAGCGCTGGGTTTGGCACCATGCAGCAGGTGCAAAAAGTGCGCGCCGATGGAGTCGTCATCGGTCTCCACTTCGATGCGGCGGCCCGAGCTGGCCCAGTGGTACCAATACAGCAGCATGGAGCCCAGCGACGCCATGAGTCGATCGGCAATGTCGCGCGCACCCGGCAGGTTGTGGTCGTCCTTTTCGGGCAGTGCGCAACCCAGGGCCGAGACGCCGGTGCGCATCACGTCCATGGGGTGGCTGGCAGCGGGCAGTTGCTCCAGCGCCTGCTTCACACTCATGGGTAGGCCACGCAGGGCTTTGAGCTTGGCCTTGTAGGCACGCAGTTCGGCGCGCGTGGGCAGCTTGCCGTGCACCAGCAGGTGGGCGATTTCTTCAAACTCACAGACCTCGGCAATGTCGAGGATGTCGTAGCCCCGGTAGTGCAGGTCGTTGCCCGTGCGGCCCACGGTGCACAGGGCGGTGTTGCCCGCCGTCACGCCCGACAGGGCCACGGATTTCTTGGGCTTGAAGCCCGGGGTTTCAACGGCGGTAGTGGTCATGCAGTCTCCTGGTTTGTATAAGCGTGGGTGATGGGGGTAGGGCGGCCCTTGCCGTCCACCGCCACCATTTCAAAAATTCCCTTGAGCACCTCTTCAGGTGGCGAGCCCAGCGTGGCTGCCAGACCCGTCACACACACGGTGAGCGAGCTGCGGCCCATGCGGCTGACCCAGGCGCGCAGCGTGAGCACATGGCCCACAGGTACGGGGGCCAGAAAACGCACGTCGGTCACGCCTGCCATCACCACGTCACGCGCTGCGGCACCGCGCGCTGCCAGAAACGCCGCCTTGGCCATCAGCTGCAAGGCGTTGCCGCCGAACAGCGTGCCGTAGTGGTTGGCCGCTGCGGGGAAGACGATTTCCGTCAACTCGACGGTGCCGGTGGGGGTTGTCATGCTTCGCAATTTACGCACAATGGCACCACTCTGTAAGGCCTGAATTGGCGAATGATTGCGAATGCAAATTCATCAGATTGCAAATGTTGCGAATGATTCTTTGGTCGCTCTCTGGTGCCACTGCGAAAGATCGAATGAAAAAAACCTTCATGGGCGTGCGCCTGCGCCGCCTGCGCGAAGAGCGCGGCATGACCCAGATTGCGCTGGCCCGGGCGCTGGACCTTTCGGCCAGCTACCTCAACCAGCTGGAGCAAAACCAGCGCCCGCTCACGGTGCCCGTCCTGCTCAAGATCAACGCCGTGTTCGGCGTGGACGTGCAGCGCTTTTCGGATGACGATGAGGCGCGCCTCATCACCGGCCTGCGCGAGGTGCTGGCGGACCTGCCTGCGGGCCTCGCCGGAGACGGCGCTGGCGATGCCGTGTCCCTGGCCGAGATCCGCGAGCTGGCCGCAGGTATGCCCGCCGTGGCGCGCACGCTGCTGGCGTTGCACCAGCGGCACCGCCAAGCGCTGGAGCGGCTAGAGGCGCTGGGCAGTCTGGGTGACGACCGCAGTGGGGTGGCCCCACTGCCCAGCCACCCGCCCATGGCCTATGAAGAGGTGCGCGACTTCTTCTTTGCGCGCCAGAACCACATTGCCGAGCTGGACGACGCGGCCGAGCGATGTGCCGCCGACTGGGGCCTGCTGCCCGGCCGGGCCGATGAGGCGCTGGCCCAACGCCTGCTCGTGGCCCACGGGGTGCGCGTGGTGGATGTGGCCGACCTGCCTGGCCAGGCGCAGCGCGTGTTCCAGGCAGAGGCCGGGCTGCTGCAGCTGGCGGCGGGGTTGGAGCGCGGGCAGCGCGCGTTCCAGATGGCGACGCAGCTGGCATTTCTGGAGCAGGGTGACGCGCTGCAGCGCATTGCCGACGGCGCCGCGCTATCGAGTGACCAGGCCCGGGCACTGGCGCGCATTGGCCTGGCCAACTACTTTGCGGGGGCGCTGGTGTTGCCCTACGCGGCCTTTTTGCGGGCGGCCGAGGCTGCGCACTACGATATCGACCGGCTGGGCCACCAGTTTGGTGTGGGGTTCGAGACGGTGTGCCACCGCCTGTCCACGCTGCAACGGCCCAGCGCGCGTGGCGTGCCTTTTTTCTTTATTCGGGTGGACCGGGCGGGCAACATCAGCAAGCGGCAGTCGGCCACACACTTTCACTTCAGCAAGATCGGCGGCACCTGCCCGCTGTGGAACGTGTACGAGGCTTTTGCCCAGCCGGGCCGCACCGTGCCGCAGGTGGCGCGCATGCCAGATGGGCGCGCCTACCTGTGGGTGGCACGCACGGTATCGCGCAGCGGGGGCGGGTGGGGCGTGCCGGGCAAGGAGTTCTCGGTGGCGCTGGGCTGCGACATCCGGCATGCCGCGCAGCTGGTGTATGCGCGCGGGCTGGACCTGGCCGACCCCGAGGCGGCCGTGCCGATTGGCATGGGCTGCAAGGTGTGCGAGCGGGATGCGTGCCCGCAGCGGGCGTTTCCGCCCATCGGGCGGGCGCTGGATGTGAACGAAAACCGCAGCCAGTTTGCGCCGTACCCCGTCGCATCGGGAGCGCTCATTGGGGTAAACCCGTGACTGTATGGGTTATGAAATATGCTCATCATTTCATAGCTTGCAAGGCATGTGGCTGTGGCGCTGGAAGCACTTTTTTCTTAAATTTTTGACCGTAACGATTTGTTGGCTCCACCGCGGCGGGATTGCCGCTATCCTGCGTGATGACCCCACTGCCTGGCCGGATGTTTGCTGGGCGACGCAAAGGCGCAGATCTGACTTCTTTCAACCCAACCCCGTTGGCTGGACTGGCACCCCAAAGCCGCTATCGGCATTGGGTGGCGGGCCTGGGTGTGGCCGCCCTGGGGTTGGTGGTGAGCCTGTGGCTGGCGCAGCACCAGGCCGCGTCGATGGCGCAGATAGACGAAGCGCGATTTACCCAGGAGACGCGGGCATTCACCGAGGCGCTGAGCCAGCGCATCGCCGGCCACACTGAGGTCGTCAATGGCCTGCGGGGGCTGTTCACCGCCAATCCGCGCTTGTCGCGCCTGGATTTTGAACGGGCCGCCAGCGAGATGGAGGTGGGCCAGCGCTACCCTGGCGTGCGCAACCTGTCTTTTACGCGCTGGGTGCCGGGGCGGCATCGCGAGGCCTATGAGGCCAGCGTGCGGGCCGACACCTCGCTGTCTCCCGAAGGTCTGCCGCGATTCAAGATCCACCCGCCCGGCGAGCGTCCCGAGTATTTTGTGGCCGAGTACCTCTGGCCCATGTTCGGCAACGAGGGTGTGCTGGGCCTCGATATCAGTGTCCAGCCCACCAACCTAGCGGCCATGCGCTACAGCCGCGACAGCGGGCAGACCGTGGTGTCTGCCCCGTTCGATCTGCTTCAGGAGGATAGACACCGCGCAGGCATCGTCATTCGCGTGCCGGTGTTCGACCCCACCGCAGGTACGGCCGAGCAGCGTTTTGTGGGGGCGGTGGCCTCCACCCTGCGGGTGTATGACCTGGTGCAGGGGTTGGGCAGCCAGGGGTTTTTGAACGGCATCGCAGTCGCCATGGCCGACCTGGGACCGGTGCGCACCGAATCAGGCGACAGCACAGTGCGCCCCTTGCTGGAACAGACGGCTCCGGGCCTGCCCGGCGCGCAGCCCCTGGTGCGCGAGCTGGGAGTGCATGACCGGCGCTGGCAGCTCACCTTCTATCCAACCCGGTCGTTCCTGACGGCATCCGAAACGCGCTTGCCTTGGCTGGCCGGGCTGGCTGCGGCGCTGGTGTCGTTGCTCTTGGCGTCCACCGTGGCCCTGCTGGTGCGCCAGCGCACCCTGGCGCTGATGCGCGCCCAGTTGTCCGACGATGCGCGGCGCGAGAGCGAAGAGCGGTTTCGTGCGCTTTTCAACCAGACCACTGTGGGTGTAGCCCAGGTAGATTCGGACACCGGCAAGTTTGTGCGTGTCAACCAGCGCTACGGCGACATCCTGGGCTACAGCCCGCAGGAAATGGTGGGCATGACTTTTCAGAGCCTCACCCACCCCGATGACCTGGCAGCGGACCTGGCCCATGTCCGGCGGTTGCAGAGCGGTGATGTGCCCGAATACCGACTGGAAAAACGCTACATCCACAAGGACGGGCACGAGGTCTGGGGCGACCTGACCGTGTCGTCGATGTGGGCGTCAGGCTCCGCGCCCGGCCACCACATTGCCGTGGTGCAGGACATCACTGCGCGCAAGCGCATGGAAGAAAACCTGCGGGCCAATGAACAACGCCTGCGCAGCATTCTGGAGCGCCTGCCCATGGGGCTGTGCCTGGTGCAGGACGATGGGCTCATCAGCTTTCGCAACCAGCGGTATGTCCAGATCTGCGGCTACACGCAGGAGGAGGTGCCCGACACCGACACCTGGTGGCAGCGCGCCTACCCCGACGCTGCAGAGCGCGACGCGATCCGCCAGAGGCTGCTGGACACCAGGCACCTGGGCGTGATCCCGCTGGCCGAGTACACGATCCGCTGTGCGGACGGCAAGTACAAGCCGGTGGAGATCTCCGGCATTTTTGTCGAGGGGGGGCGCCTGATCACCATGCAGGACCTGAGCGAGCGCAAAGCCGCCGAGGAAGAGATCAACCAGCTGGCCTACTACGACCCGCTCACCCGCCTGCCCAACCGCCGTTTGCTAATGGACCGGCTGCAGCAGGCGCTGGCCACCAGCGCGCGCCACCAGCGCAGTGGTGCACTGCTGATGCTGGACCTGGACAACTTCAAGACGGTGAACGAAACCCGGGGCCACGACCGGGGCGATGCCTTGCTGTTGCAGGTGGCGCACCGTTTGCGCGGCTGTGTGCATGAAGACGACACCGTGGCCCGACAGGGCGGCGACGAATTTGTGGTGGTGCTGGAAGACCTGGGCGACAGCCCCGAGGAGGCCGCAGCGCGCGCCGAGGACGTAGGACAGCGCATTCTGGGTGTGCTGCGCGAGCCCTACCAGATCGACGGCGCTGCGCACCACAGCTCGCTGAGCATGGGCGTCACCATCTACAGCGGCACACGCGAGACCGTGGACGAACTGCTCAAGCGTGCCGACCTGGCGCTGTACCAGGCCAAGAACGCGGGGCGGGACACCTTGCGCTTTTATGACCCCCAGATGCAGGCTGCGGTCAGCGCCCGCGCCACGCTGGAGCTGGACATGCGGGTGGGCCTGGCCCAGGGCCAGTTCGAGCTGTATTACCAACCCCAGATCGACCACGGCCGCATTACCGGGGCCGAGGCGCTGCTGCGCTGGCGGCACCCGCGCGATGGATTCATCTCGCCCGCGCATTTCATCCCGCTGGCCGAAGAAACCGGCCTGATCCTGCCGCTTGGCGAGTGGGTGCTGCAGGCAGCCTGTCGGCGGCTGGCCGCATGGGCCCAGCAGCCCGACCTTGCCTTGCTGAGCCTGGCCGTGAACGTGAGCCCACGGCAGTTCCACCAAAGCGGCTTTGTCGCCCAGGTGCTCGCGGCGCTGGCGGGTGCGGGGGCTGACGGCCACCAGCTCAAGCTGGAGATGACCGAAGGCCTGCTGCTGCAAGACGTGGAAGACACCATCGACAAGATGGGCCAGCTCAAGGGCTACGGCGTGGGCTTTTCGCTGGACGACTTTGGCACTGGCTACTCGTCGCTGAGCTACCTCAAGCGCCTGCCGCTGGACCAGCTCAAGATCGACCAGAGCTTTGTGCGCGATGTGCTGACCGACCCCAATGACGCGGCGATTGCGCGCACGGTGGTGGCGCTGGGCACCAGCCTGGGCCTGCGCGTGATTGCGGAGGGCGTGGAGACCGAGGCGCAGCGCGAGTTTCTGGAGCGCCACCACTGCCACGCCTGGCAGGGCTACCTGCTCAGCCCCCCTGTGGCGGTGGCCGAGTTTGAGGAACTGGT
>NZ_JADHVT010000078.1 GCF_016783915.1 Acidovorax sp. | reverse complement strand
CGGGCGGCGACCAGCTCTGTCGCCATGTCGGCCAGCTTGAACTGCAGCGCCTGGAAGCTGGCAATCGGTTTGCCAAACTGCTTGCGGTCTTGCATGTACTGCTGGGCGGCGTTGAGCGCGCCTTGCGCGGCGCCCACGGAGCAGGTGGCGATGTTGATGCGGCCTCCGTCCAGGCCCTTCATGGCGATCTTGAAGCCTTCGCCCTCGCGGCCCAACAGGTGGTCGGCGGGGATGCGCACGTTGTCAAAGCTGATGGTGCGCGTGGGCTGGCTGTTCCAGCCCATCTTGTGTTCCTTTTTGCCATAGGTGATGCCTGCTGTGTCTGCAGGCACCACAAAGGCGCTGATGCCGCTGGCGCCGGAGGCAGCATCGCCTGTGCGGGCCATGAGCACCAGCACGTCGGTGCTGCCTGCGCCGCTGATGAAGGCCTTGCTGCCGTTGATGACGTATTCGTTGCCCACCAGCTCGGCACGGGTCTTGAGCGAGGCGGCGTCGGAGCCTGCGCCGGGCTCCGTCAGGCAGTAGCTGGCGAGTTTTTCGCCGGTTGTCAGCAACGGGCCCCAGTGGTCGCGCACGGCGGGCGTGGCCCAGGTGCCCAGCATCCAGGTGGCCATGTTGTGGATGGTGATGAAGGCGGTGGTGCTGGGGTCGATGGCAGCCATTTCCTCGAAGACCAGCGTGGCGTCCAGGCGGGGCAGGGCGAGGCCACCTGCCGCTTCGGGCGCGTACAGGCCACAAAAGCCCAGCTCGCCTGCTTTGGCGATGGCTTCCTTGGGGAAGATGCCTTCGGCGTCCCATTGGGCGGCATGGGGCGCGAACTCGGCCTGCGCAAAGTCGCGGGCCGTCTGGGCAAAGGCGCGTTGTTCTTCGGTGAGCTCAAAGTCCATGGTCGGTGTCTCTGGTGTCGCTTGTCGTTGTTGGTGCTTGCGTGTCTTGGGCGCTCAGGGCTTGGCGGACGGGTGGTCCAGCGTCAGCCAGCGCATCAGGCCCTTGCGGCGAGCCTGGGTCTCGGTCGTCAGGCACTCGTGGTACAGGCGCGGCCACTGGGGCTGCGATTCGCTGCTGCGCTGCGCCTGCTTGCAGCGGGTGGTGCGCTCGCGCTGCCAGGCGGTGTGTTCCTGCCGCAGCTGGGGCCGCTCGTGGGCCGACAGCGCGCGCATCACGTCGCCGTAGAGGATGGCGATCTCGGTATCGGCCGCCTGGAAGGCTTGCACGGCGCAGGCGTTGGTCTCACCCACGGTGCCGCCGGGCGTGCAAGCGGCCCCGGCCTGTGCGTGGGCGTCGATACCCATCAGCATCACGCAAGCAGCACTGAATACCATGGGCCATCCCCGCATCGTTGTCTTGAAGGTTTGCATGCCCCGCTTTTACCACCGACCACAGCGAAAAAAACTGGCGCGGCCAAAAGCGCGGCAGCTGCGCAAGGGCCGCCAGTCCTCGTTTCAGGCGCTGGCTGCGTCCCCCTTCCCCGCATCGCACAGCGATGCAGAGAAAAGGGGGAAGCGGCGCAGCCGCTCAGTGGGTTACTTCAAGCTGATTGTGGTGTTCACACCATGCGAGATGGTGCTGTCATCAAACCAGCGTGCCGTCACGGTCTTGGTCTGCGTGTAGAACATGATGACCTGCTTGCCGTAAGGGCCCAGGTCGCCCAGCTTGGACGCACGCGAACCCGAGAACGAGAACAGTGGCACGGGCACAGGGATTGGCACGTTGATGCCGACCTGGCCCACGTCGATCTCTTCCTGGAACTTGCGGGCTGCTGCACCCGACTGGGTGAAGATGGCGGTGCCGTTGCCGTTGGGGTTGGCGTTGATGAATTCGATGGCTTCATCAATATCGGAGGCGGGCACCAGGGCCAGCACGGGGCCAAAGATTTCCTGGTCGTAGATGGCCATGCCGGGCTTGACGTTCGAGAAGATCGTTGGACCGACGAAGTTGCCCTTTTCATAGCCGGGCACCGTGGGCTTGCGGCCATCGAGCTCCAGCGTGGCGCCGTCGGCAATGCCTCGTTCGATCAGACCCTCAACGCGGGCGAGGGCGGCGCAGGACACCAGCGGGCCCACATCGGTGCCCTTTTCGGTGCCGCCGTTGACCTTGAGCGTCTTGGCCTTGGCCACCAGCTCGGGAATCCACTTTTGTGCCTCGCCCACCAGCACCACCACCGGCAGGGCCATGCAGCGCTGGCCAGCGGCGCCAAACGATGCACCGGCAATCGCGTTGAGCGTTTGCTCCTTGTTCGCATCGGGCAGGATGATGGCGTGGTTCTTGGCGCCCATCATGCATTGCGCACGCTTGCCGGCCAGGGTGGCGCGGTTGTACACATGGGTGCCCACCTTGGTGGAGCCGACGAACGACACGGCCTTGATGTCCTTGTGGTCGCAGATGGCGTTCACGGCCATTTCGCCGCCGTGGATCACGTTCAGCACGCCAGGGGGGATACCGGCTTCCAGGGCCAGTTCGCACAGGCGCATGGTCACCATGGGGTCTTGCTCGGAGGGCTTGAGCACGAAGGTGTTGCCCGTGGCGATGGCCATGGGGAACATCCACAGCGGGATCATGGCCGGGAAGTTGAACGGGGTGATGCCCGCGCACACGCCCAGCGGCTGCAGCAGGGTGTAGGTGTCCACGCCACCAGCCACGTTGTTGGCCAGCTCGCCCAGTTGCAGGTTGCCGATGCTGGCGGCGTGTTCAACCACTTCGAGGCCGCGGAACACGTCACCTTCGGCGTCCGGCAGGGTCTTGCCTTGTTCGGCAGTCAGGATCGCGGCCAGCTCTGCCATGTTTTCGCGGATCAGCTGCTGGTATTTGAGGAAGATGCGGGCGCGGGTGCCGATGGGGGTCTTCTTCCAGGTCTTGAACGCTTCCTTGGCCGAGGCGACAGCGGCATCGATTTCTTCGGCCGTGGCAAACGGCACGCGGGCCAGCACCTCTTGCGTGGCGGGGTTCACCACATCGCGCCACTCGGTGGTCTTGGATTCGACGAACTGGCCGCCGATCAGCAGCTTGACGGTGGGGGCCAGTGCGGCCACGTTGGTGGGTGCGTTCATGGGTTTTGTCTCCTGGGGAAAGTGCGGGCAAGGCGCCCAAAGCTTCGCCATGGTAGCTGTGCGAAATTGCTCGTGCAATAGAGAAAATTGCACTTTGTTTTTGCATATTTGCACATCGATGCCATGTGTGCAACGCCCCATGGCAAAGCGCCCACCTGCAGCCTTGACCATGTGACCGGTGCAAGGACGGGGCGGGCGTGATGGGTGCGAGAGTCCTTAGCCGTGTTGAGGGGGGCAGCGCCCCGTGCCCGTTACTCCAGGCTGATGTTGGCTTTCTGGATCAGCAGCTTGTACTGCTCGGACTTCACCCCTGCCTGGCGCTGGATCTCCTCGACCGACCATGACAGCGGCTCGAACGCAAAGGTGTTGAATTTCTCGCGCACCTCGGGCTCTTGCAGCACCTTGAGCACATCGGCGTGGATCTGGGCGCGCACCGGTGCGGGCACGCCTTTGACGGCCAGCAGCGATACAAACGAGTTCACATCCACCTGCGCGGGGCCACCAGCCTCGGCCAGGGTAGGCACATCGGGCAGCTGCGCAATACGGCGGGGGCCGGCCACAGCCAGGTAGCGGATCTTGCCGGCCTTGTAGATGCCCTGGCTGGACGGAATGCTGGCCAGGCTCCAGGCTGGGTCGCCATTGGCGACGGAGGTGAACAGCTGGCTGACCTCGCGGAATGGAACATGGGTCATCTGCGTGCCCGCCACCAGGTCCAGCCACTCGCCACCCAGATGGCCTGGGCTGCCTACGCCCCACGAGCCGTAGCTCACCGCGCCCTGGCCCTTCTTGGCGGCCGCAATCAGGTCGCCCACACTCTTCCAGGGGGACTGTGTGGGCACGGCAACCAGGAACGGCGTGCGGAACAGCGGCGCCACCGGGTCAAAGACCTGCAGCGTCTGGAAGTTGCGCTGCTTGTACAGGTGGGGCAGGGCAGACAGGTGTTCGCTGTCGAGCTGCAGCAGGGTGTGGCCGTCGGGGGCGCCGCGGCGCGCGGCCTCGATGGCGATGAAGCCACCGCCGCCGGGGCGGTTGTCCACCGTCACGCTTTGCTTCCAGGCCACCGACAGCTTGTTGGCCACCAGGCGCAGCACGGCATCAGGGCCGCTGCCGACGGCGAAGGCAGTGACCACGGTGACTGGCTTGCTGGGAAAGGCGGGCGCGCTGACTTGTGCCCAGGCCAGGCCGGTGGCGCTGGCACAGCCCAGCAGTAGGGCTGCTGCTGCGAGCGTGCGGCGGCGCAGGCCGCGCTGCGGGGCTGTGATGGCGTGGTGGTGGGGTGCCGAAGTGGCGGACGGGAAGGCTGGCATGGTTTGTCTCCGGGTTGTAGTAATGAATGCGGGTGTTCCGGTAGAAAGGCTGCGGTGTCTTGGCAGCCTCAGGCGTCTGGCTGGGCCCCAGGGGTCGCACGGGCAAAGGCGGGCAGTTCGGCGCAAGCGGCATCCACTGCACGAATGAGGGGCCAGGCGGCCATGTCTACGCCGAAGCGGCGGGCGCTTTCAACCTGCGGAATCAGGTACACGTCGGCCAGGCCAGGCGCACCGCCATAGCAGTAGCTGCCGCGTGTGGTGTCCTTGGCCAGCAGGGCTTCGATGGCGTCAAACCCGGCGGTGATCCAGGTGGCGCACCAGGCGTTGATGGCGGCTTCGTCCGCGCCGAACTGCTTGCGCAGGGTTTGCAGGATGCGGCGGTTGTTGATGGGGTGCACGTCGCAGCCCACGATGGCGGCCAGCGCACGCACCTGGGCGCGGGCCAGCGGATCGGCGGGCAGCAGCGTGGGCGTGGGATAGCGCTCCTCCAGCCATTCGATGATCGCGGGGGACTGGATGAGCACCTGGTCGTTGTCAAGCTCCAGCGCTGGCACCAGGCCCTGCGGGTTGATGGCCTTGAACGGTGCCTGGGCCTGTTCGTCCACACGCAGGTCCACGGGCACGTAGTCGGGAGTGAGGCCCTTGAGGTTGAGAGCGATGCGCAGGCGGTGCGAGGTGCCGCTGCGGAAAAAGCTGTAAAGCTTCATGCTGTGGTCCTCGGTTTATGCGGGCTGGCCCACGGTCAGCGCGATCTCGCCCACACCTGCCACGCGGCCGGTAATGTGGTCGCCGGGCACCACGGCACCCACGCCTTCGGGTGTGCCGGTGTAGATCAGGTCGCCGGGCTGCAGGTGGTAGAACAGCGAGAGGTCGGCGATGATCTCGCGGATGTTCCAGATCAGTTTGTCCACGTTGGACTGTTGCTTGACCGCGCCGTTGACCGACAGCTCGATCACGCCGGAATCGATCACCTTGCCCGGCATGGGCACCACCTCGCTGGCCACGGAGGATTGCTCCACGTCCTTGCCCAGGTCCCAGGGGCGGCCCTTGTCGCGCGCTACCAGTTGCAGGTCGCGGCGGGTCATGTCGAGGCCGCAGGCGTAGCCATAGATGTGCTCATGCGCCTGCTCGGCCGGGATGCGGAACCCGGCCTTGCCAATGGCCACGATCAGTTCCATTTCGAAGTGGTAGTTCTGCGTCTCGGGCGGGTAGGCCACGGTGGCGCCCGATTCGGTCAGCGTCTGGGGGGCCTTGGTGAAGTAGAACGGGCGCTCCACGCTTTTGTCCACGGGTCGGCCCATTTCGACGGCATGCGCGTGGTAGTTGCGGCCCACAAAAAACAGGCGGTGGATGGGCAGGCGCTGCGCGCCGCCGCGTACCGGCAATGATTGAACGGGCGGTGGGGTCCAGAGATAAGAGGTAGCAGTCATCGGGGCTTCCGGTCAGAGATAGGGTGTGCAAGGCCGACCTGCGTGGGCGGCAGGCGCTGCAAGAAATGAATAGGACGGGGTTGTGTCAGGCCGGCTCCACCTGTTCGCGCCAGGCATGCACGGCTTCAAAAATGGGCGTGTCGCTGAAGCGGAACAGGTCCAGCGAGGTCTGGTCCGCATCGCACTGGGCGGTGAAGGGTTGCCAGGACGGCACCACAAACATGTCGCCACGGCGCACCTGCCATTGGTGGTCGCCCACCTTCACGGTGCCCTGGCCGTCAAACACCTGGAACACGGACGAGCCCACCTCGCGGCGTGTGCGGGTGGTGGCGCTGCTGCGCACACGGTGCATTTCGCAGCGGATGGTGGGTAGCACGTCGCGGCCATTGGTAGGGTTGGTGTAGCGCACGGCGGCGTGGCCGGGGCTCAGCGTGGCAGGGTGGCCTTCGGCTTCCAGGGCCAGTTGTTCGTTGAGTGCTTTGTCGGTGTCCACCCAGCGGTAGGCCAGCATCGGCGTGACGGGCTGGTCCTGCAGCTGGGACACCGGGCGCAGGCCTGGATGCGCCCACAGGCGTTCGGAGCGTGAGAGCACTGGCGTGATGCGCTCTGCCGCGCTGATGGCGTCGCGCCCCACCTCGAAGAACTGGGACTCGGTGTAGTACGCGAACGGAATGTCCAGCCCGTCGATCCAGGCCATGGGCTTGTCGGCGGCGTTGTGGTGGGCGTGCCAGTTCCACCCGCCCTGCGGCAGGAAGTCGCCGCGCGACATGCGCACCGAGTCGCCGTTGACCACCGTCCACACGCCTTCGCCCTCCACGATGAAGCGGAAGGCGTGTTGTGTGTGGCGGTGCTCGGGGGCGTCTTCGCCAGGCATCAGGTACTGGATGGCCGCCCACAGCGTGGGTGTGGCAAACGGCCGGCCGCCCAGGGACGGGTTGGCCAGTGCGATGGCCCGGCGCTCGCCACCACGCCCCACGGGTACGATGCGGCCCGCCTCATCGGCCAGCGGCACCAGGCGGTCCCAGCGCCACAGATGGGCACTGGCCTTGCTCTGCGGATGGGGGGGCATCAGGTCGCCGATCTGCGTCCACAGCGGCACCAGCATCTCCTGCTCAAAGCCACGGTACAGCTGCTCCAGCGCAGGCGTGGGCTCGGGTTGCCCTGGGGCAGCCACGGCAGACAGACGAACGGGTGACGGTACGGTATCCATCGCGCTCATGGGAGGTCCTTGGGTGAATGGGAGGGGAGGAGTGAGAGGGTGTGAGCGAGTGGGCAGGGCGCCCGGCCTGCTCAGTCGGCCAGGCAGTTGTCCACCTTCCAGCCGTACAGCCATTCCATCGCGTCGTAAAAGCGCTCGGGGCTGCGGCCCTTCCAGAGGTCGTTGCGCACCAGGCGCTCCACGCCCTGGGCGTGGAAGATGCGGCCCATTTCGCGAGCCGAAAGCACCACGCGTGCGGTGCGGGCGATGCGCGAGCGCTCATACACCACCAGCGCCTGGGGGAAGTCCTGGTCGCAGCGCTTGAGGGCTTCGCCCAGCGTCACGGCGTCTTCCAGCGCCATGCAGGCGCCCTGTGCCAGGTATTGCAGCGTGGGGTGGGCGGCATCGCCCAGCAAGGTGGTGCGGCCAAAGGTCCACTGGCCAATGGGCTCGCGGTCAGCCGTGGCCCAGCGCTTCCAGCTTTTGGGCATGTCGATCAGCTGGTGGGCGCGCGGGCAGCAATCGCGGTAGTAGCTCTGCACCTCTTCGCGGCTGCCTTCGCGCACGCCCCATTCCTCCTGCTCGCGGCTGTGGAAGGTCACCACCACGTTGTACTGCTCGCCGCCGCGCAGGGGGTAGTGCACAAGGTGGTAGTTGGGGCCGACCCAGATGCTGGCAGCGTTCCAGCGCAGGTCTTCAGGGAAGTCATTTTTTTCGACCACGGCGCGGTACACCACATGGCCCGACACGCGGGCTGCGTCGCCCACGTATTGCTGGCGCAAGACAGACTTCACACCGTCCGCACCAATCAGGGCCTGGCCCTGGTGTGCCACACCGTGCTGGTCGTACACTGTGACGGTGTCGCCTGTTTGCTCCACGCGCTCGATGCGTGTGCCGGTCAGTGTCTCAATGTTGCCGTGCGCTTTGGCCCCCTCCAGCAGCGATGTGTGGATGTCCGCGCGGTGGATCACGGCGTACGGGTTGCCAAAACGTTGGCGAAAGGCCTCGCCGGTGGGAATGCGGCCGACAAGGCGCTCGTCCAGCGCGTCGTGCATCACCATTTCGTCGGTGTAGACCGCGCGGGCCCGCGCCAGCTCGCCAATGCCCAGGGCGTCAAACGCGGCAAAGGCGTTGGGGCCCAGCTGGATGCCCGCGCCGATCTCGCCGAGCTGGGGGGCTTGCTCCAGCACCTTGACCGCGTACCCCTGGCGCGCCAGCGCCAATGCAGCCGCCACGCCACCGATGCCGCCACCGGCGACCAGGACGGGGGCCGTGGGAGTGTTCAAAACTGTCATTGCTGCTGTCTCCATCGTTTGTGCCACTGATTTGAATCAATAAGCCGTGTACACATAAAAAGTACACTGATGATTAGTGTAGGGCCTAAAATGATCCCGATCAAGATCGGTAAAAACCCTTAAGTCCCCATGTCCGTAGAGATCGACAACCTCCCTGGTTTCCATATCCGCCGCCTGCAGCAGATCGCCGTGGCTGTGTTTCTGGAGGAGACACAGGCCAGCGGCATCACACCGGTGCAATACGCAGCTCTGTATGCCGTCGGACGCGAGCCAGGCATCGACCAACGAACGCTGGCACGCACCATCGGCTTTGACACCTCCACCATTGGCAGCGTGATCGACCGCCTGGAGTCGCGGGGCCTGATGCAGCGCAACGCCCACCCCGAGGACCGGCGTGTGCGTCTGCTGACCATCACGGCAGACGGGCAGCGTCTGCTGGAGGAGGTGGAGCCCGGCATGCTGCGCGCGCAGGAGCGCATGCTCGAACCCCTGGCGCCTGAGCAGCGCGCGGTGTTCATGGACATGTTGCGCACGCTGGTCCGCGGAAACAACGCGCTCAGCCGCGCGCCTAGCGAACCGTTGGATGAGCGCGCCCCACGGCGTGCGCGGTGACCCCATGGACTGGGACAACCTGCGCTACTTTCTGGAGCTGGCCCGCGCCGGCACGCTGGTGGGGGCCGCGCGCCGCCTTGCGGTGGACCACACCACGGTGGCGCGCCGCCTGCAGGCGCTGGAAAAACAGGTGGGTTCAGCCCTGTTTGCGCGCGAGGCGGGCGGCCACCGGCTGACTGAAGCGGGGCGCGCACTGCTGCCCCAGGTCGAAGCCATGGAGGCCGCCTTTCTGGCGGTGGAAAACGCCGCCCCCGGCGTGCGCCAAGGCTTGCACGGCCTGGTACGCATTGGCACCACCGAAGGTTTTGGAAACCTCATCCTGGCGCCGCAGCTGGCGCGGTTTGCGCTGGACCACCCCGGTCTGGTGGTGGACCTGCTGGCCTTGCCGCGCCTGGTGCACCTGTCGCGCCGCGAGGCGGACATCGTCATCTCGCTGGAGCGCCCGGCGCGCGGCGCGGTGGTGGTCGTGAAGCTCACCGACTACGTGCTGCAACTGTATGGAGCACGCAGCTACCTGCAGCGCCATGCGGCCATCCACACGCCAGACGACTTGCGGGGCCACACGTTCATCAGTTATGTGGACGACCTGCTGTTCAGCAAGGAGCTGCAGATCCTGGACGAACTGCACCGCCCCGCGCATTTCGCGCTGCGCAGCACCAGCATCCTGGCGCAATACGAGGCCGCCCGCGTGGGGGCGGGGCTGGCCGTACTGCCTGCCTTTGTCGCAGCCCAAGACCCCTCACTGGTGCCCGTGCTGCCGGGCGTGGCGCGGTTTCAGCGCACCTTCTGGATGTCCATGCCGGGCGACAACAAGCACGTGGCCCGCATGCAGGCCACCTGGGCGTTTTTGCGCGAGGCGGTGGCGGCGCAGCAGGGGTTGTTGTTGCCTGCTGCTGTTGCTATCTAATTGATAGCTAATGAAGCAGTTTTGACTAGCGCTACAAGTCCGTTGAACTCAATTTACCGTCTTTGATGCCGCTACTCGGCTGGAGTCCATGCCTGTCGGGCGCGCTTCGAGAGTGCTCGGATTTCTGGGCTGGTACTGCGTGTCTGCCCCCAGTTTCGGGCCGGCCTAACGACGCAATACTTGTCCAGGCGTTCGCCACTGCAATGGCACCATGTCATAAAGAGGACTGGGTTCTCGCTGCCAGCCGCTGGGTGCTGCAGCGGTGGTCACGCTGGGGGACGAGCCGTTGGTTCCGATGTGGAGACTGGCGAGTTGCTGCATCCATGTGACATCGATGGCCCCGCCTTGCAAAGGCCTGGAAAAGATCAGCTCCAGCATTTTGCGGGCCTGTGGGTCGCCGCTGCTGGCTGCCACCTGGTACAGGCGCACGGCCTCGGTGTAGTTGGCGGGTATGCCGTCGCCACGGTGGTAGCGCTGGGCCTCCGCGTACCAATCTGCAGCGCTGTAGCGGGCTGATCGGGTGCGGGCGTTGGGGCCGCTCTGGATGCGGCGGGCCAGAAGGCTGGCGTTGGCTGCGGCGGCCTCAGACTTGGCAGACGCTGATTGAAACTGGACCAGTGCCTGGTCGAGATCGCCGCTGGCGATGAACTCCAGACCCAGTTCGTTGCCAGCCTGCGCATTGCCTGCACGCACGGCTTGCGTCAACAGTTTTTGCAGCGGGGGGCTGGTCGTCACTGGGGCCACCGAGCCGGGGTATCGGTCTGGTGAGGACGTACGGGGCTCGGCCAATGGAGCCAATGCCTTGGCCGCATGCCATTCGAGGTATTTGGCAAGCCCTGGATCGGTACGGCCCACCAGTGCAATCCAGTGCATGGCGGTTGATGGGTTGGGGGCTGCCACACAGCCGCTGAGCTGGCACCATGCGAGGCCCGCAGGAGCAAGGGGATGGCTGAGCATTTGCGCGCGTTCAAACCAGTGCTGGGCCTGCGCGGGGTCTGCGGGCATGGCCAGGCCATGCAGCGCCAGCAGCCCCAGCAGCCACGCCGCATCGGCAGGTGTCAGGTCGTCCGATGACCGCATCGTGGGGGCAGGGGGGGAGCGCGGCTTGCGCGTCGACACCCCATCGCGTTGCGCGGCGCTGCGAAGTTTTTGCAACATCTTCTCCTGCATGGGGTCGTCATACCCGGGCACCTGGGGGGACGCCGCGTTCAGGTTGGCCCGATCAATGATGGTGGAGTCCGCGGGCGTGGGAAGCGCTCGCACCGATGCCAGCGCAGGTGCTGCAGTCACCACCGCCATTACCAGGCACGCTGCACCCGAGGCCTGCGCCACTGCGCCATGGATTGCGCGCCATATGCCATGCGGTGCGTGTGCCCCACCAAGGGTGGAATGCGTGCGCGCCGTGGTCGCCGGGGTGGTGGTCATCGCGTTCGCCTGCGCAGTGCTTTACCGACGGTGTGTCACTTGCGTGGGGCGGGTTGGGCAGGCGCACTGGCTGCGGCGGGCAGGGCGCGGCGTGGAATGACTTGCCAGTACACGGCATTGCCGGTGTAGCCATCGGTGCCCCAGGCGGTGGCGAAGGCTTCGTTCAAGCGCTCCAGCGCCCGGTAGTTCGGGAGGGGCTTGAGCGGCGGTCCGCGCAGCGCCTCGGGCAAACGGGGCGTGCTGTCCTCGTCGGTGGCAAAGCAGGCCACACCCTCGGTGCCGGGGCTGGCTGCGTCCATGATGAAGCCGGGGTTGGGGCTCATCCAGTCGGGGATGCGTATGGCCTGGTTGGCGGACACCCAGCCGGTGGTGTTGGCCTGGTTGGGCAGCAGGCGGATGACCGTGCCGGTGGCATCGGCCAGAAAACACTGCAGGTAGGAGGCGCGCGACACCGTGGCCGACAAGAAGACCTGTTCACCCACCTCGAACGCGGTGCGCTCCAGCAACACGTTCTCGATCTGCAGATCGATGCTGCGCGCAGGCGGCGGGTCTCCGTACTTTGCCGCCCCCGGATTGCTGCTCAGCACACTGACTGCAGCATCGGGCGTGGCGGGCCCGGCTGCGATGTGCTGCACGGGTTCTGCATGCGTGCTGGCCCAGCCAATGCGGGCCAAGGTGCCGTCTGCGGAGAGGCCGACAAAGTGGCGCAGCGCCCGTTCGTAGGTCGCAAAGTCCACCACACCGGTTACCACCATACCGTTGTCCGCTTGAAAGCGCGCCAGTGCCTTGCGCAGCGCAGGATCGTTGTCCGGCACGGGTTGCGCGACGGGTGTGAGGTAGCCCCGGCTCACCAGCGAGCGCGCAATGAGCTGGGTGCGCACGGCGGGCGAGCCTTCGTCAAACCAGTCGCGCAGCTGCCGCTGAAAGTCGGGGTGGTTTTGCTCCAGCGTCAGGCATTGCCAGTAGGGCACCCGGGCCCATTTGCCAATGAGTTCGATGGTGGCCAGGTCCACCAGAGTGCGCACTGCGCTGCCGGAGCCCTGGGTGTAGTCGCGCCCCACGTTGAACTGAACGCCATAAGTGCCGATGCGCCCGGCCAGGTCCACGCCCTGTCCGCCGTTGCCAATGATGACTTCGTTGGCGGAGTCCAGTCCGGGAATCAGAGTGCGGGTGCGAAAGTCGCCCAGGTGCATCTCCAGGCCGATGATGGTGGCGTTGCGGCTCTGGCTGTAGCCCATGTCGATGCGGGGGCCGGAGAGCCCGGTGTCAAACCGGTTGTTGATCACGTTCTGGTCCACGAACGAGATGGCACCCGACAGGTACAGCGCGGGCCGCTGCAGCTGCATCTGGTTGTTGTTGAGCAGGATGGTGGTGAGGTTCTGCACCGTGTCCTGACGCGCGATGTCCACCTCGTAGTCCACAAAGCGGAAGGCATTACTCAGGCGCGACATCTGGGACAGTGCCGTGATCACCATGTCCTTGGTGGCCACGGTGACGCGGGTGGAGTAGTCGGGAATCTGTTTGCTGGTGATCAGTGTGGTGGGCAGCTGTGCATCGCGCAGCATGTGGTCCATGCACATCAGCGAGTCGGAAAAGCTGGAGATGGAACGGGTAGGGCGCACCACGGGGCGGTCGGTGATGGAAGCGAGGCTCTGAAATTCCTGGTCCTTGCGCGGGTCCCTGGGCGTGGCACAGCCGGCCAGTCCGAGCCCGATGGCAAGCCAAAGCACCCCACGGATCGCGCGCGCCAGGGGTCGTGGGGTGCGGGGGCGTGGGGGGCGAGAGCATGCGGGCATGGCGGGGCTCAACGGGGTGGGCGGCATGTTCTCTCTCCTGGCGGCCGGGCGCATGGCGCCAGGCCTGTTATTTGCAGATATTGACGAGATCGCCACGCAGCACCACCACCTGCGGCGCCTGGTTGGGTCCGTACTTGGCCGATCCCGTGGTGTTGGCGGACACGGTGTTGCTGCCCACCTCTTGCACACAGGTCTTTTGCATGCCCTGTGCATTGGCAGTGGTGACCACATCGTTGTTGGTCAGCACGCCGGTGGTGTCGTCTGAGAAAGCCTTGGCTTCGTAGCGGGCGATGCGGGCGCGTAGCCACGATGGCATGGTGTTGCTGCCGTCCAGTCCCGTCGAGGCTGCCACTGGCCCTGTGGGCTGCATCTGGACCGAGAGCTTCTTGGTCAGGATGACCGGGTCTTCCCCGGGGGCCTGCGCCCACGCGGGGCCTGGCATCAGGCTGCAGACCGTGAGCAAAGCTGCGCATGGCGCCAGAAAACCTGTGTTCATGGAACACCTCCTATGGTGAGAATGAGGGGCCCACCCGCGCTGCTGGTGGCAGCCATGCCGGTGTGCCCCTGGCTCGAACTCATCCGGGCACTGATGTGCTGCCGGAATCAGACCCTCGCAGGTCTATTCACCAGCCGAGCTGGTGCCGATCTCAGTAGGGCCAGCCGGCGGGCTTGGTGGGCTGGCAGGTGAAGCAGGCGTTGTTGGAGGCAATGTTTTGCACCGCCTTGCTGTTGCTGCCGCTGGAGAGGTTGTTGACCGACGAGTTGATCATCGAGGTGAATTGGCTGGAGTTGCCAATGATGGTGACTTCGCCCACGTTGGATGACAGGTTCTGGCTGGCGTAGGCTTCGCTGCCGCTGGCGGTGTTGGTCACGTTCCCGCCAAAGCCCGTTACCGTCTGGGTCGAGTTGCCACTGATGGTGACGTTGCCGGTGTTGGAGGCGAGGTTCTGGAAGGCTTCGCTCTTGGAGCCCGTCGAGTTGTTGTTGACGGACACCGATGTCAGGGATACCGACTGCGTGGAGTTGCCGGTGATGGTGATGTCCGGAGTGGAAGGGACCGGACCGGTGGCCATGGCGGCGGAGGCGATGACGCTGAGCGTGATGAAAGCAAGGGTTTTCATGACAGATCCTTCAAGGATGACTTCTACACTGGCTGCAACCGCAGCGAACCTGCGATGCAGAGGGGGTTGGACGGTGCTTTCGGGCCTGGTTTTTTGAGAACCGGTGGCCGTTAGGCGCTGTCGGAGTTCAGTGTGCGAGCCGATGCGATTTGTGCGAATACGCCGAGCGGGCTACCTCATACAGCGCAGCGGTTCACCCCTTGGATCCGCGCAAAGCCTTTGCCAGCGAGGCTTGGCAGTCCGCACCCCATGAGATCGGCCGAAGAAAATCAGGTAGTAACCAATTGCTACTTGTGCAACATTGCCAATTTAATTTGGATCCTGTAACTTATTTGGCGCACTGTGTGCGCTGCCGTACAGAGTGGCACGAGGGCGTTGGAGAACATGCATGTGAACGCAAGAGTTGCATGCAGATGCGTCAACCGACAGGCCCACTCCGTCGGGGCCCACCACCACGTCCGCAGGAGTTCACCCATGAGCAGCAGTTGGCAGGTCGATACACCATTGCAAACGTTGACGTCTTCAGCATTGCTTTCGCCGCAGAGTGCGCGCGACCTTGCATCGCTGCCGTCGGGCCAGTTCGAAACGTATTCCAATCCGCCATCGGTCTGGCCGGCTTTTCTCACCGGGCAGGAGGCCAACCCGGTGCGTGTCCTGCTGGTGGACGACGATCCGCACATCCGCCAGGTGATTGCGCAGGAGCTCATGGCCGATGCCCGCACGTTGCTGGTGGCGCAGGCGGGCAGTGTCCGCGAGGGGCGCAAGGCCATCAAGAATCACGAATTCGATGTGCTCCTGGTGGACCTGAACCTGGGCGACGGCGACGCGTTTGATCTGCTGCACTATGTGAAGCCCGTGCGTCCATCGGCCCAGGCGGTCGTGATCTCGGTCATGGAAAACGATGAGCAGGTCCTGCGGGCCTTTGAACTGGGGGCCACGGGGTATGTGGGCAAGAACTCGTGGTTCGGCAACTATTCGCAAGCCGTGTTGCAGGTGGCCAATGGTGGCGCCTCCATCACGCCCAACCTGGCGCGGCGGTTGCTGCAGCGGTTTGATCGCACCCACTCGGCCGAAAACAAGCGACGGCAGCCCGATGAGGCAGATCGGCTGTCCACACGGGAGAAAGAAATCCTGCGCCTGGTGGCCAGCGGCTACACCAGCGTCGAGGTGGGATCGCGCCTGCTCATCAGCAGCATGACGGTCAACACCCACCTGCGCAACATCTACCGCAAGCTACAGGTGCGCACCCGTGCCCAGGCCGTGCGCTTTGCTTCGCTGCGGGGGCTCTTTTAACGGAGTGATGCAGGTGGCTGCTGCATGTGCCGGTTGTGCTGTAGCTTGTTGGGCTTGCGATTGCCTGTCCCACCTGAAAAGCCAGGATTGAGCCGTGTTTCGCACACGTCCCCCGTTGTTCGCCATCGTTTGCATATGCATGTGGCTGATGCAGTTGGTACTGCTGGCCGTGGCGTTTTATGGCTATGACGAGGAAAAGCCGTCGGATCGGCAATGGTGGGAGCTGGCCGCCCTAGTGATCTCGGTGGGCCTGGGGGCCCTGCTGTTGGTGCAACTGCCCCGGGCCTTGCAATGGCGACCCAGGTTGCGCGCACGCGCCAGCCCCGAGGTGACGGCAGAGCGGCGGCGCATTGCGCAGGACTTGCATGACAACCTGGGCGCACAACTGGTCTTTGCCATGGCGCTGCTGGAGGCCGAGCCGCCCGCAGTGCGTGAACTCCGTTCGCTGCTCGACAAGTGCATGCTGGACCTGCGACTTGTCGTGGACTCCATGGATGCGGCGGACGAGCCATTTGCTGACCGCCTGGCCCGGCTCCGGCACCGCATCCAGCCCGTGCTCGATCGGCGTGGGATTCGCATGGCGTGGGATGTGCAAATTCCGCCGTTGTCCAGTTTTCCGTATGCCGACAGTGCCATGCACCTGGTTGCCATTGTTCAGGAGGCCTTGAGCAACGTGTTGCAGCATTCGGGCGCCACAGAGGTCGCGGTGGGTGTGCGTTACCGTGCGGGTACCGAGTCCTGGTGTGCCGAAGTCAGCGACAACGGCCGCGGCATGCGGCTTCACTCCAGCGAAGGTGCACTACTGGGCGGCTATGGGGTGGCAGGCATGAACCACCGTGCGCAGATGGCGGGCGGTGACCTGCTGGTGCTGCAGCGCCCCGGTGGGGGAACCTGCATCCGGGTGGTGATGCCGTGCTAGGGTGGTGCGGAGGGCGCGGCGCGCAGCCTAATGTGCGTGGCCTCCGGGTACCCCCTGTCCATCCGCGAAGCTGGGGCGTAAAGCGTTGGCTTTTTGGCCCACCGTACTGGCTGCTCGCCGCTACCCTTGGTCCACTGGGCGATGCGGTGACTTGCGGACAGGTCAAAGGTACCGGGCTGTCGCCACACAGGAGTTCATGGCGATGTCCCCTCTCATTTCCGGCCTCGCATCGGTAGCGTCGATGATTTTCAATGCGGCCTCCAGTGGCGCGGGCAAGGCGTCCGCGCGGCGTGGGGGCGAGGCGGCGGCGCCCGAGCCCTCGGCCGTGGTCAGGCTCAGCGCCGAGGCGCAAACGTTGGTGGGCATGGCGGGGCAGGACGTGCTGGCTACACAGGGGGCATCTGCTGGTTCGGTGACAGCCGTGGGGCGGTCATCTCGCCAGACTACTGCTGCACCACCGGGCGGCCGTGCGGCAGCTGCGGTCTCCAAGGAAGATTTCCAGGCGCTGTTGACGCGGTTTGGCGCGACCGAAGACCAGAAGCAGCAGATCACGGCGGGCTGTGACGCTGACAAGGATGGTGTCATCACCCATGATGAATTCCTCAAGGGGCTTGCCCGCACCAAGGGCCCGCAATCAGGCAGCGATCCGTTGTCGCAAGCCGTGCTGCAGGTGATGGACCGCGCGGGCAACGCCGACGGCACCGTGGCCAAAGACGAGTTTGCTGCGCTCACCTCGGCGTTTGCTCTGGCAGAGCGGCGTACGCCCATGACACGAACTGCCTGAATGGTCTGAACTGGCTGTGGGCGGGCACGGATGCCGCTGGAGTCCTGGTCTGAATCAGGACACTTTGGGTTGCGGCGATACCCCAAAGTAGCAGCCACTGCGCCCGGCTACCGTCAGTCGTACACAACAAAAGGGCCCTGAAAGGGCCCCCTGTGGATGCTCAAAGACGTTGCGGGCGGCGGCGACTTTTTGCCGAGCACCGCTGGCAAACGTCAAAGGTGCGTCATATCCGGCCCATGAGCAGCAGGATCACCAGGATCAGCACCACCAGGCCAATACCGCCGCTGGGTCCGTAGCCCCAAGAGCGGCTGTGGCCCCAGGTGGGCAGGGCGCCGACCAGGATGAGGATCAGAACGATCAGAAGAATCAGCGAGAGTGACATGGCAGTTCCTTGTTGGAGTGGTTTGCGGTGAGTGCATTGTTGGGTGCACCCCGCGAACTGCCCGCAGGTGCCGCGCCCGCAGCGGGGTCAGGGATTTCCGACACCGGCTGTGGGATACATGGGCTATGGCGAGGACGACACCTCGCAGATTCATGTCAAAAATAATAGCTGCCTGCGCTTGTTTGACCAGTGCTTGCACCCATTTTTCCTTGAAATCTCTGCGCTGATATCGTTCAGTGCGCCCCTGCCGCATCTGCCGCTCCCGCACCGCCGGTGCGTGCGGGGCGCTTGGTCAGCCAGATCAGCGCGATGAGCAGCAGGAACAACCCGGCCGAGCCCAAAAAGATGTCGTTGGCCGCGCGGGTGAACGCCTGCTGGTCGATCAGCCGGTTGATCTGCGCCAGCGCCTGCATCTGCGTGAGGCCTGAGGCCACCAGGCCATCCAGCGTCTGCGCGAACACCCCCTGGCCTTGCACCAGCCCTTCGGTCAGGTGCGCGTGGTGCATGGCGGCGCGGCTCTCCCACAGCGTGGTGGCAATCGACGTACCCATGGCACCGGCGGTGATGCGCACAAAGTTCGACAAACCTGCTGCCGCCGGGATGCGGTCTGGCGACACACCCGCCAGCGTCAGCGTGGTCAGCGGGATGAAGAAGAACGCCATGGCCGCGCCCTGCAACAGCGTGGGGATCAGGATGTGGATGAAGTCCGTCTGCACCGTGAACTGCGAACGCATCCACAGCACCGTGCTGAACACGATGAACGCACCCGTGGCCATGCGGCGCGGGTCCCACTGGCCGACCTTTTTGCCCACCAGCGGCGTGAGCAGGATGGCGAACACGCCCACCGGCGCCAGCGCCATGCCGGCCGAGGTGGCCGTGTAGCCCATCCACTGCTGCAGCCACAGCGGCAGCAGCACCACGTTGCCGAAGAACAGCGCATAGGCCACCGACAGCGCCAGCGCACCAAAGGTGAAGTTGCGGCCCTTGAAGAGCTTCAGGTCCACCACCGGGTGCTTTTCGGTCAGCTCCCACACCAGGAAGACAGCAAACGCCACCACCGCGACCACGGCCATGGTGATGATCTCGCCCGAGGCAAACCAGTCCAGCTCCTTGCCCTTGTCGAGCATGAGCTGCAGCGCGCCCACCCACAACACCAGCAGGCTGAGGCCCACGGTGTCAATTGGCAGCTTGCGGATGGGCGTCTCGCGCTTTCGGTAGATGCCCCAGGTCAACGCCCCGGCAAGCAGCCCGACCGGCACGTTGATATAGAAGATCCACGGCCACGAGATGTTGTCGGTGATCCACCCGCCCAAGAGCGGCCCCACCACGGGTGCCACCAGCGTGGTCACCCCCCACAGGGCCAGCGCCGTGCCCGCCAGGGCGCGCGGGTAGCTGGCCAGCAGCAGCGTCTGGCTCAGCGGAATCATCGGCCCAGCCACCAGGCCCTGCAGCACGCGGAAAAAGACCAGCATTTCCAGCGACGACGCAAATCCGCACAGCCAGGAGGTCAGCACGAACAGCAGCACGCTCATGGTGAACAGTCGCACCGCGCCAAAGCGCTGCGTCAGCCAGCCGGTGAGCGGCACCGAGATCGCGTTGGCCACACCGAAGCTGGTGATGACCCAGGTGCCCTGGCCGGGGCTCACGCCCAGGTCGCCGGCAATGGCGGGGATGGAAACGTTGGCGATGGACGAGTCCAGCACGTTCATGAACGTGGCCAGCGACAGCGACAGGGTGCCCAGCAACAGGGCGGTGCCCTGCAGCGGCGGATAGGCAGCAGGCGGCCCGGGTGGGGCTGCTGGTGGCGACACCGCAGCAGGCGCCGCCGGAGCGGGGGGCTGGCCTGCGGTGTCTGCAGTGGGGTTGGCGGCAGTCATGCTCGGTCAACCCCGCTTACTGCACCACCGGGGATTGCACGGCGGGCTGCGCCGGGGCCGATGCATGCTTTTGCGCCTGCACTGCGGGCTGGCTGCTCACCTTGGGCGACGCCACGGCCAGTGCGGCCTTGCCATTGCGGCCCAGGTTGGCGGCAATGATGTGCGCCACCTCGTCGTCGGCGGCCTTGAACTGCTCGTCGAACACAGCGGTGGCGGCCACTGGCGTGGTGCGCTGCGTGTCAGCGAGCGTCTTGCCGCTCTGGTCGGCGGTGTCCACCTTCACTTCCATCGACAGACCCACGCGCAGCGGGTGCTCTGCCACTTCCTTGGGGTCGAGCGCAATGCGCACGGGCACGCGCTGCACCACCTTGATCCAGTTGCCCGTGGCGTTCTGTGCGGGCAGCAGCGCAAAGGC
>NZ_JADHVT010000077.1 GCF_016783915.1 Acidovorax sp. | reverse complement strand
AAGCGGCCCGCATCGTTGCCTGCATTGCCACCAAGGAGGTCGGTGGGGGTCATGCTCTCGGCCACGATGAGCCAGCCTCCGCCCAGCCAAGCTGGCGTTTGTGCCGGGTCGGCGGCAGGGTAGAGCACCTGCGCCGGGTGCAGCCGCAGGGCGGGCGTGGCAGGGCCTGTGGCGGCAGAGGCGGGAGCGGGCGGTGCGGTGCGGCTGCTGGTGTTGACCGGCGGCGCCTGGGGGCGCTCGGCGGGTGCGGGAGCCGGTGCGCGCACCTGTGGCTGGGCGGGCGGCGCCGCCATGGCGGGGGCTGCGACGGTGGCCGCTGGGGCGCCTGCCGAGGGCCGCTGGGGTGCCTCTGTAGCGGGTGGCGGGCCCCACACGGTGACGCCCATTTCTTGCAGCATGGCGCGTTGTCGCGCATCGAGGTGGAGGCTCATACGGAAAGGAAACAGGACATCGGTGGGGCAACAAGCACAGGGTGCGGGCTGTCAGAGGGCCAAGCTCATGACCACGGCGTCTTCGCGCTGTCCGTGTGCTGCGGGGTAGTAACGCTTGCGGTCGCCCACGCGGCGGAACCCGTGGGTCTGGTAGATCTGCTGGGCGCGCAGGTTGCTTGCCCGCACCTCCAGCCACAGCCATTGTGCACCGCGCCCCCGTGACCACAGGGCCAGGGCGTCCAGCAGCACGCGGGCCCAGCCCTGGCGTTGGTACTCGGGGGTGACGGTGATATTGAGCAGGTGCACCTCATCCACTCCCATCATGGCCACAAAGTATCCCAGCAGGTGCTCATCGGCCATCAGCAGCTGGGCCTCGTAGCCAGACGCCATGGCGTCCGTGAAGTTGCCGCGGGTCCAGGGGTGCGAATAGGCGCGCTGCTCCACGGCCAGCAAGGCGTCGAGCCGGGCCAGGGTCAGGGCCTCAAAGCGCGCCTCGGGGCGGTTTTGGCTGGCATCGGACGGCGATGTGGAGGAGGTAGGCAGTGCGCTCATGCTGGATTCGTTCACCCCTTTTTTCAGGGCGTCACAGCCGCCTGGGCGGCGCGCAGTGCGGTGCGTTCGGCGGTGGTTTGCGCCACTTTATCGCGGATATAGCGCGGCAGGGCGTCACCAGCGGCCACGGCATGGCCCGCTGCAATCAGCGCGGGCGCCAGGCGCAGCAGGGCCGTGGCGGTGGGCAAAGCGGTGACGTGCGTGGCGTTCGGTGCCAGTCGGTCGCCATAGGCTGCGCGGGCATTGCCGGCTACCGTCCAACCATCTGGCGGTTGCACCGACTCGGGCGCCCCCAGGCCAAAATCTTCGTCTGCTTGCCAGCGGGCTTCGGCGGGCAACCATTCGCAGCGCGCGTGATAGACCTCATCCATGCGGGCATCCAGCACTGCCACCACGTGGGTGCAGCCGTGCTGCTGGCGGGCTTCCTCGGCAACGGCCAGAAGGGTGTCCACGGGCAATACCGGCACGCCCTGACCGCCCTTGGCACCGAAGGCCAGCCCCTGGGCCACGGCGCAGGCGGTGCGTAGCCCGGTGAATGAGCCGGGGCCGCGCCCGAACACCACCGCATCCAGTGTGTCGAAGGTCAAGCTCGCCTCCGCCATCAGCGCGCGCACGGCAGGGATTAGTGCCGCCGAGGCCTGCGCTCCCCCCGGCCCCTGGTGCTGCCAGACCCCATCGCCATGCTGCACGGCGATGGAGAGGGTGTCGGTACTGGTGTCAAAGGCGAGCAGATTCATGGGCAGGGTGTGGAGGTCTTGGGTGGCGCGGTCGGGGCACAGGCTCTCAGGAGGTTGCGTTGGCAGCGGCCGCCGGAGCCTGGCTTTTGCGCAGCACGCCCACGAGGATACCGGCGGTGACCAGCAGCAGGCCGGCCACCAGGTTCCAGTGCATCGGCTCATTGAGGAATATCACTGCCCCCATGGCCGACAGGCCGGGCACCAAGGCTGTGATCATGGTCGAGCGTACGGGGCCATAGTGCTGGATCATGCGCGTGAAGCAAATGCCCGAGATCACCACGGAGCCGCCACCCTGGAACAGCATCTGGAACGCGATCTCGCTCCACGGCGCCTGGGCCAGATGGCTGGTGACCGCACCCAGCCAGACCAGCATCGCATAGCTGGGCAGGTACACCATGCAGGCAAACGCGGTGATGGCGATGGTGGCCTGCACCGCATCGACCGCGTGGCGCCGCGCCAGCACGCTGTAGGTGGCCCAGGACGACGCGGCCAGCACGAACAGCAGGTCGCCCTTCCAGACGTCCCCGCCCGAAAACGCCGCCAGCAGGCTGCGCCCGCCTACCAGCAGATCGCCTGCCACGATCAGCGCCAGGCCGGCGGCGCGCAGCGGGGTGATGTAGTCGCGCAGCAGCCAGGCGGCCAGCAGCGCCGTCCACAGTGGCAGGCTGCCCGGCATGAGCACGGCCGCATGGGTGGCTGGCGCATGGAAGAACCCTGAATAGGCCAGCAGCGCATACAGCAGCCCGCCAAAGCTGCCCAGCAGCGCCGTGGTGCGCAAGGGCAGGGGGGAGATGCCCGCCAGGCTGGACGGCGGTGCCGAGGCAACCAATGCCGCCTGGCGCTGTCGCACCATCCACCAGCCCCAGGGCAGCAACACCAGGCTGGCGCCCACGATGCGCAGCAGCGCAATGTCGAACGGGGTGAGCGTGCGCTGGGCCGAGGCGCGGGCGATGATGATGAAGCCCGTCCAGATGGTGACGGTTACCACGGCCGCCAGCAAGCCGATGGTGCGGGGAGAAAAACGCATCGCGCGATTATCGGCGCCCGCCGCATGCTGTGCTGACGCGGGGCCCAGTGCGGGTGTGCGGGCGATAGACTCACCGCCATGTTGTCTGTTTCTGCTCTTTGGCGCCGCCGTGTGCTGCGTGGTGTGTTGGGTTGGGGTGCTGCGTGGCTCGTTGTGGTGGGCGCGGCGGGCCCGGCGGGTGCGCAGACAGTGGCGCCGGCAACCGGCCCTCTGCCGCCCAAGGTGGAGGCCGCGCTGGCCCGCGCCAAGCTGCCCCGCGAGGCCCTGGCGGTGATGGTGGTGGACGCGCAACCTGCCGGCAAGGCCGGCCCGCGCCTTTCGCACCGCGCCCAGGCCCCCGTGAACCCCGCGTCAGTGATGAAGCTGGTGACCACCTACGCGGCGCTGGAGCAGTTGGGCCCCGCCTATGTCTGGAACACGCCGGTGTACGTGCAGGGCACGGTGCAGGACGGCAGCTTGCGGGGCAATGTGTACATCCAGGGCCAGGGCGATCCCAAGCTGGTCATGGAGCGGTTGTGGCTGCTGATGCGGCGGCTGCAGGGCCAGGGCATCCAGGTCATCGTGGGCGATATCGTGCTGGACCGCACGGCGTTCGACGTGCCCGACCAGGACCCGGCGCGGTTTGATGGCGAGCCGCTGCGGCCCTACAACGCCTCACCCGACGCCCTGCTGCTCAACTACAAATCGTCGGTGATGACCTTTGTGCCCGATGGGGCCGCCGGTCTGGCGCGCATCCAGTACGACCCGCCTCTGGCCGGGGTGCAGCGTCAGTCCACGGTGGCGCTGGCGGCGCCGGGCGCAGACTGTGGGGACTGGCGCACGGCCTTGCGGGCGGAGCTGTCCGACCCCTCCAGGGTGTCTTTCCAGGGCGTGTACCCCGCAGCGTGTGGCGAACGCGTGTGGCCGGTGGCGGCGGCCGACCCGCGCGGCTTTGCGGCGCGGGCAGTGGAGGGCATGTGGCGCGAACTGGGTGGAAAGCTCACGGGCAGCGTGCGCGACGGCAAGGTGCCCCCGGGTCTCAAGCCCGCGTTTGTGGTCACGTCCCCCGCACTGGCCGAGGTGGTGCGCGACGTGAACAAGTACAGTAACAACGTGATGGCGCAGCAGGTCTTTCTGACCCTGGCGCTGCAAAAAAACGGTGTGGCCACGTTCGACGGCGCCCGCGAGGTGCTGCGCCAGTGGTGGCAGGCCCGCATGGGCGATGCCGACCTGCCGCAGGTGGACAACGGCGCCGGGCTCAGCCGCGACGCCCGCCTGACTGCGCAGGCCCTCGCCCGCATGCTGCAGGTGGCCTGGGTGTCGCCCGTGATGCCCGAGCTGGTGGCGTCGCTGCCGATCACGGGGGTGGACGGCACGCTGCGCCGCAGCCAGAGCCGTGCTGGCACCGCCCACCTCAAGACAGGCAGCCTGCGCGACGTGATGGCTGTCGCAGGTTATGTGCATGCCGCCAGCGGGCGCCGCTATGTGCTGGTGGCCGTGGTCAACCACGCCAATGCAGGGGCAGCGCGGCCCGTGCTCGACAGCCTCATCGACTGGACGGCGCGCGAGCAGTGAATAATCGCTGCTGCCCTGCGCTTTCCCCACCATGCAACTCCATGAACTGATCGGCTACCTGGCCGCCTGCCTGACCACCTGCAGCTTTGTACCGCAGGCCTTGCATACCTTTCGCACGCGGGACGTGAGCGGTATCTCGCTGGGCATGTACAGCGTTTTCACGGTGGGGGTTGCGCTGTGGCTGGCCTACGGCCTGGCGCTGGCGGCCTGGCCCATCGTGGTGGCCAATGCCATCACCCTGGCCCTCGCGGGCACCATTCTGGGCATGAAGGTGTTGTACGGCGTACGCCGTCCCGACTGAGCGGTCACGCAGGCGCCGGCGCGCTGTCGCCTAGGTGTCTGGCCGCGCGTGGTCTCCCGCGTTATCCCCTATGGATGCTGCAGCGCAGGTGCGCGCACGATGCGTCGTTCTTCACTGACCGAGGTATCCATCCATGACCTATTTCCGCCTTACCTGTGTGGCCGCTGCAGCGGTCCTGCTTGTCGCCTGCGGTGGCTCTGACGACCCGGCGCGCGGCGCACTGATCGACCCACCTGCCACGCTCACCACGCTCACCGTGGCGCAGATCGACGCGGCCACGGCCAGCAGCGGCCTGCAGGCGCTCAGCGGCAAGGCCAAGTGCGATGTGAAGGTGGTGTCTCTGAACTATGCGACCGTGGGTGCCAAGAGCGGCGAAAACACCAACGCCTCTGGCGTGATGCTGGTGCCGGCCGGCACGTGCACCACGGCCGCCCCGCTGGTGGCCTATGCCAAGGGCACCGACATGCAAAAGCCACGCACCCTGGCCAACCCGCAAGACAGCGAAACCTTCCTGCTGGCGGCCATGTACGCCGCGCAGGGCTATGCGGTGGTGGCCACCGACTACCTGGGCTTTGCCAAGTCGGGCTACAGCTATCACCCCTACCTGCATGCCGACTCGGAAGCCACCTCGGTCATTGACTCGGTGCGTGCTGCACGCAATGCGGCCGGCACGGTGGGAGCCACGCTGTCTGGCAAGGTGATGTTCACTGGTTACTCGCAGGGCGGCCACTCGTCCATGGCAGCGCAGCGCGCCGCTGAGCGGGACTACGGCAACGAATTCAATGTGGTCGCAGGCGCACACCTGGCAGGCCCCTACAACCTGTCGGGTTCGCTGCGCATTCCGGACGCGATTGCGGGCGTGCAGTTCTTCGTGCCCTACCTTGTCACGGCCTGGCAGAAGGTCTATGGCAACGTCTATACCGATGTGAAGGATGTGTTCAAGGCACCGTACTCCGGCTACATCGAGAACCTGCTGCCTAATCCCACGCTCAACTACACCACCCTGGTGACCACGGGCACACTGCCCTCGGGCACGCCCAACCAGGCGCGTGACGCGCTGTTCCAGTCGGCATTCATCACCGGCTCGCAGACCAGCACCACACACCCGCTGTACCTGGCCGCCAAAAAGAACGACCTGCTGGGCTGGACCCCCAAGGCGCGTGTGATGTTGTGTGGTGGCGCAGGTGACCCCACCGTGCCCCCTGCCGTGCACCAGTCCGTCATGAAGGCCGACTTTGACAGCCGTGGCGTGACCAATGTGACGTCCGTTGATGTGGACGCCGCCATCCAGGCCACCTATGGTCCCGGCGGCAAGGCGCCGACCGACCCCACCTCGGCGGCGTTTGCCACCTACTACGGCAGCTACCACGGCACCTATGAGCCACCTTTCTGCCATGCGCAGGCCAAGGCGGTGTTCGACACCGTCAAATGACGGCTGTGAGGCTTGTGTGAAGCGCCACACAGGCTTTTAGAACCTGCACCCTAAGCCCCACCGGTGTTTACCCGGTGGGGTTTTTTTGTTTTGGCAACTAAGATGGAAAGGAATAGCACGATCGTTCTATTTTTACGATAACAGGAGTGATACCGATGGTTTTCCAGCGCAAGGCTTTGTGGGTTTCTCTGGCAGCAGCGTCGTTGCTGGTAGCGTGCGGAGGCGGCGGTGCCGACACCTCCCCGGTGGCACCCATCAAGACCGTCAAGGTCATGGGTGACAGCATTGCCGACAGCGGCACGTTCGGCTTCAAGTTCACGGTGCAGGGCAGCGCGCCTACAGGCCCATCGTCCACCCCCATCTGGCCGGAGCTGGTGGCCAGCAGCTACAGCAACACGCTGTGCCCCCGCTATGTGTCCACAGGCAGCGCCTTCAACAACGCGGCGGGCTGCACCAATTACGCCATCGGCGGTGGTCGCATCAACAACTTCACGGCCCCCACGTCGCCCGTGTCCATCGTCAAGCAACTGACTGACGCAGGCGCCGACGGCTTCAGTGCGGGTGATCTGCTGCTGATCGACGGCGGTGGCAACGATGCTGCGGATCTCATCGGTGCCTACCTGTCTGCTTCCAGGGACGGCGGTGCCGCCTTTGGTGCCCTGCTCTCCACTCTGCTGCCTGCGGCCACGGTCAACGTCGGCCTCGCGGGTGGCGCCACGGGTCAGGCCCAGGTGGGCGGCGCCTATATGGTGGCGCTGGCTGACAAGTTCCACGACGCGATCGAAGCCAACGCACTGAACAAGGGCGCGCAGCGTGTGGCGGTGCTCAACATGCCGGCCATCGACAAGACGCCACGTCTGCAGCAGGTGCTCGGCGGTATCACGGCGTCAGCGGGCGCCGCCACCAGCGCGCAAGTGCAGGGGCTGCTCAAGGCTTGGCTCGAAGCCTTCAACGCCCAGCTGGCCAAACGTTTTGCGGGCAATAGCAAGGTGGTGGTGGTGGACTTCTACACCTCGTTCAACGACCAGGTGGCGAACCCCGCACAGTTCGGGCTTACCAACGCCAAGAACACCGCGTGCCCCATCACCGGCCAAGGTGCTGACGGCCTGCCCACCTACACCTTTCCCACCTGCACGGCAGCAGCTTTGTCGGCACAGACGCCGCCCGCAGGCGCCACGGGCGGCGCGGACTGGTGGAAGACCTATGCGTTCTCCGACAGCTTCCACCCCACGCCGTATGGCCACCAGCTGGTCAGCCAGTTGGTCTCGCGTTCGCTGGCCCGCGCGGGCTGGCTGTAATTGGCTGTTGAAGGGTTCAAATACCATGCAAAACAAAACCATCACCCCTTCCCTGGCTGGCGCTGTGGCCGCACTGGCGCTCTCCCTGTCCGGTGGCACCCAGGCGCAAACCGCTGGCAGCTGGCTGGTGCGCGCCGGCGCCACGCAAATCTCGCCGCAGGTCACCAGTGGCGACCTGTCTGCGCCCAGCTTCACGGGTACCAAGGTCGATGTGCGTGCCGACACGCAGCTGGCGGGCGGTATCACCTACATGCTCACCGACCACTGGGCGGTGGATGTGCCACTCGCACTCCCCTTCAAGCACGACATCATGGGCGCCGGGGCCATCGGCGGCGTGGGCAAGATCGGCGAGGTCAAGGTGCTGCCCATGACCGTGTTCGCGCAGTACCGCTTTCTGGAGGCCAATGCCCGGGTGCGGCCCTACGTGGGCCTGGGTGTGACCTACGCCAAGTTCTTCAAGGAGCGGGGCACCGCCGCGTTGACCGGTCTGACCGGCGGCAGTCCCTCGCGCCCCACCACACTGAGCGCTGAATCGCGGTTTGGCCTGACGCCACAAGTGGGCGTGAGCATTGCGCTGAACGACCAGTGGTCGCTGGACGTGGCGTACTACAAGACCTTTGTGAAGACACGCAACACGCTATCCACGGGCCAGACCATCGACGTCAAACTCAACCCCAACGTGGTGGCATTGGGCGTGGTGTATCGGTTCTGATCCGCGCAAGGCGGCAGACCAACCGCCCACAAAAAAGGCCGCCCGTTGGGCGGCCTTTTGGTTTTGGTGGCCTAAGTTGCGCCGGCTTACCAGCGCGCGCGCAGGCGGTCGTAGGCGTAGGTGCCAAACTGGCGCTGGGCCGATGGCGTGAGGTACACGCTGTCAGCAAACACAAACGAGGTGGCGTTGGCACCCGACAGCAACGTGGAGGGCGTGCACAGGGCTGAGTTGACCTGGCCTGCCCCAATGCCAATACCGTTCGTGGCGTCCACCGACGTGCACACCGCCGCCGTGGAGTTGTTGAAGCCGTAGTTGCCTGGCACGCTGGTGTACAGGTTCACATAGTAGGCCGAGTCCACGTACAGCACGTTGGCGCCCATGTCCACGATGCCCACGAGAAGGCCTTCGTTGAAACGGCTGCTGGCGTTGCTCAGCAAGGCCTCGCGGCCGATGGTCTTGGCCCAGGGGGTCTTGCTCAGGTCGTAGGTGCCGGTCACCACCACATACTTGGCGCCCGCCGCCACCAGTCGGCGCACCTGGGCTGCCAGGTCTTCACCAGCCTTGCGGGCGGCGGCCACCATGGCGTCCTGGGTCTGGGTGCCAGCGTTCACAGCTGCCATGCCGGCGATCACGTCGCTGATGCCGCCACTCACGATCACCACGTCGGTGGCCGCAAAGCTGCCGCCGGCCAGGAAGGTGTCGATCTGCTCGGTGATGGTGCGGGTGCTGGCATTGCCTGCGGCGTCGGGCTTGGCGTTGACACGGGCATTGCCGGTGGCGTAGCTCAACCCCCCGGCGGATGTGGGCGTGAGCGACTTGCCGTAGTTGGCCACCACCTGCAGGGTCCAGTTGTTGACGCTGCCGTCATTGACTGTGTAGCGCGAGCCGTTCTGTCCCACATCGTTCATGGCGTCGCCGAACGCAATGAAGCGCTGGGGCGAGATGGCCGATTCGGTGGTGCTGGAACCGCAGGCCGCGAGCAACGCGGCCGACGCACATGCGGCGACCATGATGGTGCGGCGCATCCAATTTGCTGCCATGTATTTCTCCAGAAAAGTGGGGGGTAGTTTAACGACGCAAAGTCAACGGATGTAAAGCGGCGCCATCGTGCCTGGTCAGGCGGCGGAGGCGCGCTGCAGGCGGTCGCGCACGCCCTCCCACTCGGGGCTCGTCGGCGGGGTCTCGATCCAGATCAGCTTCACGCCCTCATCGTCAAAACCGCGCAGCACGGCGAACAGCTGCTGCGCCGTGGCTGCCGCGTCATCGGGCATGCGCCGCATGACCAGCTTGGAGGACTGACTGCGCAACGCAGCGCGGGCATAGATCGCAATGTGGGCGGCATCGGCACCCAGCAGGTCCAGGCTAGTCTGCAGCGCCTTCGCGTCCATCAGCCGCACCTTGGCACTGGGGGCGTAGTGGGCCTCCAGCGTGCCCGAGGCACGGGGTGTGGCCGTGGGCAGGTCTTCCTTGGACAGTGGCGTGATGCCGCAAGCTGCCGCAATCTGCGCACGGGTGATGGCGCCGGGCCGCAGCAGCACAGGCACACCGCGCGTGCAGTCCACGATGGTGCTTTCAATGCCCACATTGCAGGGCCCACCGTCCAGCACCAGCAGCTCGGCGCCCAGCTCGTCCTGCACATGCTGGGCGGTGGTGGGGCTCACACGGCCAAAACGGTTGGCGCTGGGGGCTGCAACGCCCCACACTGGCGGGCCGCCGGCCTCATTACTGTCGCCAGCGGCTGCGCAGGCCACCAACAGGGCGTGGGCGACGGGGTGCGCGGGGCAGCGCAGTCCCACACTGTCCTGCCCGCCGGTGGCGGCGGTGGCCACGCCGGGCAGGCGCGGCAGGATGAGCGTGAGCGGGCCCGGCCAGAAGGCATCGACCAGTTTCTGGGCGAATGCGGGCACCGTGCTGGCGAAATGCGCAATGCCCTCGGCATTGGCCACGTGCACGATCAGCGGGTGGTCGCTGGGCCGTCCCTTGGCGGCAAAAATCTGCGCCACAGCGGTATCGCTGCTGGCATCGGCCGCGAGGCCATACACCGTTTCGGTGGGGAGACCCAGCAGGGCGCCGCTGCGCACTGCGCGTGCCGCGGTGGCGATGGCCTGGGGGGCGTTGCCGTCGAGAATCATGGAAACGGCCCTGCTCAGAAGGGCTCGATGCCCAGCAGCGCTGCGGCCTGCAGGGCCGTGGCGCGCGTAGCCTCAGGGGTGGCGGCGGTGATGTTCAGGTGCCCCATCTTGCGGCCGCGCTTGGCGTCGCGCTTGCCGTACAGGTGCAGGTGCGTGCCGGGCAGGGCCAGCACCTGGGCCCAGGGCGGGGTCTGCGCCACGTCGCCGTGGGCAAACCACAGGTCGCCGAGCAGATTCAGCATGACGGCAGCGCTGTGCTGGCGCGGCTGCGTCAGCGGCAGGCGGGCCATGGTGCGCACCTGCAGTTCGAACTGCGACACATCGCAGGCGTTCTGGCTGTAGTGGCCGCTGTTGTGCGGGCGTGGGGCTATCTCGTTGACCACCAGGCTGCCGTCCTGCAGCACAAAGAACTCTACGCACAGCACACCCACGTACTGCAGGCCTTCTGCTACAGATTTTGCAGCGGCTACCGCTTGAACCACTAGCGCTTGCGGCAGATTTCCTTCATAAACCTCGGTCACGGCCAGGATACCGTCGCGGTGCAGGTTGCGCTGCACGGGCAGATGCACCATCGTGCCATCGGTACCACGCGCCACGATGACGGAGCATTCCAGCTGCAGCGGCAGCATCTTCTCCAGCACGCAGGCCACCTGGCCGACCGAATCCCATGCAGCGGCCAGCTCGGCGGGCGTCTTCACGCGCACCTGGCCCTTGCCGTCGTAGCCCATGCGGGCCGTCTTGAGGATGCCGGGCAACAGGTGGGGGGATACGGCGGCCAGTTGCTCTGCGGTTTCGATCACGGCATACGGCGCGCAGGGCACGCCGCAGGCCATAAAGTGCGCCTTCTCGCGCGCACGGTCTTGCGCCACCGACACGGCGCCGGCAGCGGGCGACACGGGGCGTTGCGTGGCCAGGGTGGCCAATGCAGCGGCGGGTACGTTCTCGAACTCGGTGGTCACCGCGTCCGACAGGCGGGCCAGCTCCGCGAGGCCCTGCGGGTCTTCGTAACCCGTCTGGATGTGGTGGTGGCTCACCAGCCCGGCAGGGCTGGTGGGGTCGGCATCTAGCACGGCCGTGAAGTAGCCCATGGCCTGGGCCTGGTGCACGAACATGCGGCCCAGCTGGCCGCCACCCAGAACGCCCAACGTCGATCCGGGAAGCAAGGGTTGCATGGCGGCGCTCATGCAGCGGGCGGCAGGGTCATGTTGCGGGCCACTTCCGTCTGCTCGGCGCGGAAGGCTTCCAGGCGCTGGCGCAGCTCGGGGCTCTCATTGGCCAGCAGGGCCACGGCAAACAGGGCTGCATTGGCCGCGCCGGCTGTGCCGATGGCAAACGTCGCTACAGGGATGCCCTTGGGCATCTGCACAATGCTGTGCAGCGAATCCACGCCCTGCAGGTGGCGGCTGGCCACAGGCACGCCCAGCACGGGCACGGTGGTCTTGGCCGCGATCATGCCGGGCAAGTGCGCAGCGCCGCCGGCCCCGGCGATGATGGCCTTCAGGCCCCGGCCTGCAGCGACCTCGGCGTAGGCAAACATGTCATCGGGCATGCGGTGGGCCGACACCACGCGGGCCTCGTGCGCGATGCCGAACTGTTCAAGGATTTGCACTGCATGTTGCATGGTGTCCCAGTCGCTGCTGGAACCCATGACCACGCCGATCTGGATGGGTTTCATGGTGTGGAGGGTGCTGGCCGGCAGGCGTTGCCTGCCCAGCCGCTGTAGGTAGAACCCGCGATTTTACTTTTTGCGCCTCCCTGGCGGGTGTGGGGCTGTTTCGATGGGCCAAAATAGAGCGCAAACTGCTCCACAGGCCCCGGGCCCCACACCATCATGATTGACGTCACCGTAGAGAACTTTGAAGCCGAGGTGGTAGCTGCCTCCATGAACGTGCCCGTGCTGGTGGACTTCTGGGCGCCCTGGTGTGGCCCCTGCAAGTCGCTGGGTCCGGTGCTGGAAAAGCTGGAGACGGAATATGCCGGCCGCTTCAAGCTCGCCAAGATCGACTCTGACCAGGAGCAGCAACTGGCAGGCATGTTCGGCATCCGCAGCATCCCCACCTGCGTGCTGCTGATGAACGGTCAGCCTGTCGATGGTTTCATGGGCGCCTTGCCCGAAGGCCAGGTGCGCGCCTTCCTCGACAAGCACGTGCCTACTGCCGAAGAAATGGTGGCCGAGGCCGAGGAAGAAGAAGCGCAGGAAGCTCTGGCCGAGGGCGATACCGGCACCGCACTGGAGAAGCTGCAACACGCCGTCGTGACAGACCCTGCCAACGACGACGCGCGCTTTGACTACGTCAAGCTGCTGCTGCAGCTCGGGCGCGAGGACGATGCCAAGGTGGCTTTTGCACCCGTGATCGCCAAGGCCGCCATGTCGCGCAAGCTAGGCGCCCTCAAGGTCTGGATGGATGCTCTTGATTTTGTAGCGTCTGGCGCATATGACGCTAGCGCTGAGGCCGGATTTGAGGCAAAAATCGCCGCGAACAAGCGGGATTTTGACACCCGCTATGCCCGGGCCCGCTGGCTCATCACTCAGCAGCGCTGGACCGACGCCATGGATGAGCTGCTCGAAATCCTTATGCGCGACAAGGTGTGGAGCGAAGAGATCGCCCGCAAGACCTATGTCGCCATCCTCGAACTGATCGAGGCGCCCAAGCCCAAGGTCGCCGATGGCCAGATCCCGCCCGAAGATCCGGTGGTGGCGACTTACCGCCGGCGGTTGTCGAGCGTCGTGCTGAGCTGAGACAACGCACTGCCAAAGAGAAAAGGCCCGTCAAGGGCCTTTTTCACGGGTGCACAGACGCTGGTAGCAGTCCAGGTCAGCTTGTCAGCCGCTCCAGGGCCTCGCGGTACTTGGCCGCCGTCTTTTCAATCACCGCCTGGGGCAGGCGGGGCGATGGGGGGGTCTTGTCCCAGGGCTTGCCGTTGACCTGGGCCTGCTCCAGCCAGTCACGCACAAACTGCTTGTCGTAGCTGGGCGGGTTTTCGCCCTTGGCCAGAGCCTCCGCGTAGCCTTCCACGGGCCAGTAGCGGGAGCTGTCGGGGGTCAGCACCTCGTCCATCAGCACCAGCGTGCCGTCGGGTGCCAGGCCAAACTCGAACTTGGTGTCGGCAATGATCATGCCCTTGGTGAGCGCGATGTCGGCCGCTGCCTTGTAGATGGCAATGCTCAGATCGCGGATGCGTGTGGCCAGGTCCAGACCGATCATCTCCACCGTGCGCTCGAAGGTGATGTTCTCGTCGTGCTCGCCCATGGCGGCCTTGGCAGCGGGCGTGTAGATGGGCTCGGGCAGCTTGGCGGCGTTGGTCAGACCTTCGGGCAGGGGCACGCCGCAGACCGAGCGCGACTCCTGGTATTCCTTCCAGCCGCTGCCGGCCAGGTAGCCGCGCACCACGGCTTCGACCGGGATAGGCTGGAGGCGCTGGACCAGCATCGAGCGCCCACGGATCTGGGGCGCTTCTTCGGGGCTCACCACGCTCTCGGGGGCGTCGCCTGTCAGGTGGTTGGGGCAGATATGACCCAGCTTGTCGAACCAGAACAGGGCCATCTGCGTGAGCAGCTCGCCTTTGCCTGGAATGGGTTCGCCCATGATGACGTCGAATGCCGACAGGCGGTCGCTGGCCACCATCAGGATGCGGTTGTCGCCCACGGCGTAGTTGTCGCGCACCTTGCCGCGTGCCAGCAGGGGCAGCGAAGTCAGGGCCGAAGTGTGCAGGGCGGTGGAGCTGGGCTGGGTCATGGTGTCGGTGTGGGCGGTGGGTATCCGCTGCGGGCAGTCCGAAGAACGTAGGGGGAGGGGATGCGACAGGTAGCGCCTGGGCGCAACCTAGGGATTTTACGCGCCGACCTGGAGCGCGGCGGTTTCACAAAGGAATGCGGCGGCAGGGGTGCGAGCCGGGATGCATGCGGCACACTGGGCGGCCCTGAACCTGCCTGGGCCCCTGCGGCCGTCTGCTGTGTCTTCTTCTACCCCCGAGCTTTCTCCCCGCCGTGAGCTGTGGCTGCTGCTGACGCTGGCAGGCATCCAGTTCACCCACATTCTGGACTTCATGATCATGATGCCGCTGGGCCCGCAGCTCACGCAGCTGTTTGCGATCACCGATGCGCAGTTTGGCTTGCTGGTGTCGGCCTATACGCTGTCGGCGGGGGCGTCGGGCCTGCTGGCTTCGACTTACATCGACCGCTTCGGGCGCAAGCGGCTGCTGCTGGTGCTGTATGTTCTGTTCGGGCTGGCGACGCTGGCCTGCGGCCTCGCGCCCACCTACGGCACACTGATGGTGGCGCGCATTCTCGCGGGGACTTTTGGCGGCGTGCTGTCAGCACTGTCGCAGACCATCGTGGCGGACGTGGTGCCCTTCGAGCGGCGCGGGCGTGCCATGGGCATCGTGATGACGTCGTTTTCTGTGTCCACGGTGGCTGGCGTGCCCCTGGGGCTGATCCTCGCGCAGTATGGGGGCTGGAACCTGCCGTTCATTGGCATTGCCGCCATGGTGGGAGTGCTGGCCGTGCAGGCGGCCCGCACCCTACCGACCATGGCAGGCCATGTGCAGGCTGCCCACGGGCGGTCTGTGCTGAGCGGCATCACCCAGGTGCTGGCGGATGGCAACCACCGTTGGGCATTTCTGTTCTCGGCGTTGCTGATGTTTACAGGTTTTACGGTGATTCCCTACATCACCATTTACATGCAGACCAATGCGGGTGTGCGCGCCGATCAGGTGCCGCTGGTGTACCTGTGCGGCGGGGTGGTGACCTTGTTCACGGCACGCCTGTTCGGGCGCATGACCGACCGGAATGGCAAAGTGCCCACCTTCCGGTGGCTGGCGCTCGCAGGCCTTCCCTGCATCCTGGGTATCACGCTGGTGCAGGGGTTGCCGCTGTGGGGCGTCTTGATGGTGTCCACGCTGATGTTCACTTTTGTCAGTGGTCGCATGATTCCCGGCATGGCCATCATTGCCTCCGCGGCGCATGCGCCGTTGCGGGGGACCTTCATGACGCTGAACGCCTCCGTGCAATCGGCGGCGATGGGTGTTGCGTCTTTTGTGGGAGGGGTGCTGATCAGCCGCGATGCGCAGGGGCTGGTACAGAACTACTGGGTGGCTGCGCTGGTGGGCATCGGTGCCAGCCTGCTGTCGATGCTGGTGGTGGGGCGCCTCACGCTGCATGGTGCGACGCCGTCGGCACGGTGACAAGGGAGGGGCTTGCGCTGCACTTTGGCCGGTCCCTTCAATCCGTCCATTGTGCGCGCTTTTCGGGTGCTTGGCACCTTGCCGGGCATAACCCAGTGGCCTGCGGCGGTATGGGATTGCATTTCAGGGAGGGCGGGGGCATAGTGAACCCACGACGTCAACAACAGATGCATCCAAGTTCGCCGAGCCGCTCCTCTGATCCAGGGCGGCGTTTTTCCACCGAGAGCCACAGGAGACTTATTTATGAACTTGACGATCAGCGGTCACCACCTCGAAGTTACTCCCGCCTTGCGCAACTACGTCACGACCAAGCTGGACCGGATCACCCGCCATTTTGACCAAGTTGTCGATGTCAAGGTACTGCTGACGGTAGAGAAGCAAAAGGAAAAGGAAAAGAGACAGCGAGCGGAATGCAACATCCACGTCAAGGGCAGCGACTTGTTTGCCGAGAGTTCCCACGCCGACCTGTATGCGGCTGTGGACGAACTGGTCGATAAGATGGACCGCCAGGTGGTGCGCCACAAGGACCGTTTGCAAGACCACCACCACGAAGCCGCCAAGCGCGAACTGCACGCTTGATGCGCCAGCCCTGAGCTTGGCACAGCAGCCGCCCCTCTCGGGCGGTTTTTTTGTTGCCTGACGCGCCGCGCTCAGGGTTTTCGCCAATATGTGCATAATTGTTACCCTTGACCATGAACCGACTCGCCTCCATCCTGCCCTCCGCTCAAGTGCTTGTGAGCGTGGACGCCACCAGCAAGAAGCGTGCTTTTGAAGAAGCGGGTCTGCTGTTCGAGAGCCAGCACGGCCTCTCCCGGGCGCTGATCACCGACAGCCTGTTTGCTCGTGAGCGCCTGGGCTCCACCGGGTTGGGTCATGGCGTGGCCATTCCCCACGGGCGCATCAAGGGCCTCAAGGCCCCGATGGCCGCCGTGTTTCAGTTGCTCAATCCCATTGGGTTTGATGCGCCGGACGAGTTGCCGGTGGGTCTGCTGATCTTTTTGCTGGTGCCCGAGGCGGCCACGCAAAAGCACCTGGAAATCCTCTCCGAGATCGCCGAGTTACTCAGCGATTCGGCCTTGCGCGAAAAGCTCAAGGGCTGCGCCGATGCCGCCGAACTGCACGGCATGATCGCGGGCTGGCAGTCCACCCAAACGGCCTGAGTGCCCCAGCCGCCGCCTGCGCTGCTCATCCTGACTGACCTGCCGTGAAGCCCAATGTTGTCAGTGCCGATGTCCTTTTTGAGGAATTTCGCGGTCCCCTGAAATGGGAGTGGGTGGCAGGTCTCGGAGCTTCCGAGCGCCGTTTTGATGAAGTGGCCGTGCGCTCTGCGCGGTCCGGGGCCGATCTCGTCGGCTACCTCAATTACATCCATCCCTACCGGGTCCAGATTCTGGGCGAGCGCGAAATTGCCTACCTGAGCAACGCGTCCCCCGACGATTGCAAGCGCCGTATCGCCCGCATCGTGACGCTGGAGCCGCCCGTGCTGGTGCTGGCTGACAACCAGACCGCACCTGACGCGCTGGTGTCGATGTGCGAACGTGCGCAGATTCCGATGTTCTCCACGCACGAGTCGTCGGCTTTTGTCATCGACGTGCTGCGCGCCTACCTGTCCAAGCACTTCGCCGACCGCACCACCATGCACGGCGTGTTCATGGATATTCTGGGCCTGGGGGTGATGATCACCGGCGAGTCCGGCTTGGGCAAGAGCGAGCTGGGTCTGGAGCTGATCTCGCGCGGCAACGGCCTGGTGGCCGACGATGCCGTGGACCTGTTTCGCATCAACCAGACCACCATCGAGGGCAAGTGCCCCGAATTGCTGCAGAACCTGCTGGAGGTCCGCGGCATTGGCCTGCTCGACATCCGCGCGATCTTTGGCGAGACGGCCGTGCGTCGCAAGATGCGCCTCAAGCTCATCGTGCACCTGGTGCGCAAAGAGACGCTGGAGCGTGACTACGAGCGCCTGCCCTATGAGCCGCTCACCCAGGACGTGCTCGGCGTGCCCGTGCTCAAGGTGGTGATCCAGGTGGTAGCCGGCCGCAACATCGCCGTGCTGGTCGAAGCTGCTGTGCGCAACACCATCCTGCAACTGCGCGGAATCGACACCTACCAGGAGTTCGTCGAGCGCCACCGCCGCGCCATGGAGCGCGACGCAGGGGGTTAGTCTGCTTCGTATTTGATAGCTGCTGGCGCTTGATGTACGGGCTAAAAGGCCGATTTTGAGGCCCAAAGGCGCGTGCTCACTGGCGCGCTCCAGGCCGCTGTCCCCGCGCAAGATCTGCCCCGCTGTGCCGGGGGCGTCCCCTCCAGGGGGCAAGCGCGAAGCGACTCAGGGTGTTACCCTTTTTTTGCGCAGTCGGCGCACTGCCCGTACAGCGCCATCGTGTGGTCCTGCACCAGCCAGCCCTTGGCCTTGGCCACGGCATGCTGCCGCTTTTCGATCTCGGGGTCATAGAACTCCTCCACCTTGCCACACGAGGTGCAGATGAAGTGGTCGTGGTGCTGCCCCTCGTTGAGCTCGTACACGGCCTTGCCGCTCTCGAAGTTGCTACGGATCAGGATGCCCGCCTGCTCGAACTGTGTGAGCACCCGGTAGACGGTGGCCAGGCCAATGTCCGAGCGCTCTTCCAGCAGCACGCGGAACACGTCTTCCGCAGTCATGTGGCGCTGCGCACCCTTCTGGAAAATCTCCAGAATCTTCAGGCGGGGCAGTGTGGCCTTGAGTCCCGTGCTTTTGAGTTCGTCGATATTGGTCATGGCTGGCTCTTTCGGGGGCGGGCCGCCGCCTCAGGGTCTGGAGGGGCTGCCGCTACAATGGGACGATCATATCCTTTGGCCTTTTACCCATGCCCGTCCAAGCCCGTTACAGCGCCCGTCTGGGCCTGGTTGTGTTGATCGGTGCCAGCATGGCCGCCCTGACCGGTTGCGGCAGTCTGGATGGTGCCAGCAGTCGCATCGCCAGCATCGTCAAGCCCTACCGGGTGGACGTGGTGCAGGGCAATTTCGTGTCCCGCGAGCAGGTCGAAGCCCTGCAGCCTGGCATGAGCCGCCAGCAGGTGCGCGAGATTCTCGGGACGCCCCTGGTCACCAGCCTGTTCCACGCGGACCGCTGGGAGTACGTGTTCACGCTCAAACGCCCTGGTGAAGAGATCCAGACCCGCAAGCTGACTGTGTTCTTCAAGGGCGATGCCCTGGAGCGCTCCGAAGGCGATGAAATGCAGTCCGAGACCGAATTCGTCGCCACGCTCGGCGCGCGCGACGGCGCCAAGGGCAAGGTGCCGGTGCTCGAGGCCACGCCGGAGCAACTGGCCAAGTACCCCGTCAAGGAACGTCCCGCACCGGCAGCCGCTGCAACGCCTGCGCTGCCTGCCACCACCAGTTACCCGCCGCTTGAAGCGCCCGCGCGCTGAACCTTGCGGCCCTGGCAGTGAGCCCGGTGCGCTGGCTGCCCTATCAATGAACAGGACCTTTTCATGACCGCGACTTCTTCGCCTGCGGCTCCCGCGGCATCCCCCCTCCGTGTGGCCGTCGCCGGGGCTTCGGGCCGCATGGGCCGCATGCTGATCGAGGCCATCCGCGCCAGCGACGACTGCGTGCTGGCCGGTGCGCTGGACGTGGCGGCCAGCCCTGCCATCGGCTCTGATGCCACCGCCTTTCTGGGCTACGCCAGCGGTGTGGCCATCACGGCCGACGTGGCGGCAGGCCTCAAGAACGTGGAGGTGCTCATTGACTTCACCCGCCCTGAAGGCACGCTGGCCCACCTGGCGGTGTGCAGCCAACTGGGCGTGAAGGCTGTCATTGGCACCACCGGTTTCACCGATGCGCAGAAGGCGGAGATTGCCGCTTTTGCTCAGCGCACGGCCATCGTCATGGCACCCAACATGAGCGTGGGTGTGAACGTCACGCTCAAGCTGCTGCAGATGGCCGCCAAGGCCATGGCCACGGGTTATGACATCGAGATCATCGAAGCCCACCACCGCCACAAGGTGGATGCGCCCTCGGGCACTGCGCTCAAGATGGGCGAGGTGATTGCCGACGCCATGGGCCGCGACCTCAAGGAATGCGCCGTCTACGCCCGCGAAGGTGTGACGGGCGAGCGCGACCCGTCCAGCATCGGTTTTGCCACCATCCGGGGTGGTGATATCGTGGGCGACCACACCGTGCTGTTTGCCGGTATTGGCGAGCGCATCGAGATCACGCACAAGTCCTCCAGCCGCTCCACCTACGCACAGGGCAGCCTGCGGGCCGTGCGTTTCCTGGCCGGGCACAAGACGGGCATGTTCGACATGTTCGACGTGCTGGGCTTGAACTGATCCGCCGATTTCATGGACGCCCTCCACTGGTGGCGCCAGGGCGATGCCGTCACGCAAAGTGCGGCACTGGTCTTGCTGGCCATGTCGGTGTCCAGCTGGGTGGTCATTGTGTGGAAGCTGCGGCTCATGCGGCGCGCCAGTGCCGACGTGTCCCGCTGCACGGCTGCGTTCTGGCAGGCGCCATCGCTGGCTCTTGCGCAGCAGCGTTTGCAGGCTTTTGACCGGGATGCGCTAGTGCTTCCTTTGGTGATTGCTGCAAATTTAATAGCAACTCATGCGGGCGGCGGTGCCCAGCCCACGCTGGCCACGGCGGGTAGCTTGTCCCAGC
>NZ_JADHVT010000015.1 GCF_016783915.1 Acidovorax sp. | reverse complement strand
GCTGGCCCACACCCATTCGCCCGCCGGCAGCGTGACGCCGAGGTGGGTGTGGGTGGTCAGGGCGTTGATGACAGGAAGCAGCGCCCACACCAGCCCCGCCGCGCCCAGCGGCACCGACCAGCCCATGCGGCTGGGCCGCACCACGGCGCGGGCCAGCGCCCACAGCAGGGCCAGGCCCCAGGCGCTGAAGAACCAGGCCAGTTCCACATCGGCCCGGCCCTCAGCGTTCAGCGGGATCAGGCGGTTGGAGGCGATGTACACGCCGCAGGCCAGCGGCAGGCCCGCCAGCGTGGCAATGTTGATGGCTGCCACCAGGCGCTCGCCAAACGGCGCCTTGGTGGGTGCGACGCCCGCCCTGTTGTCTTTACTGGCGGCGATCCCTGTGCGGCTGGCCTGCGTCTGCGACTTGGCGCTGCGCTTGACCGACCACAGCACCATGCCGGTGGCGATCATCAGGCTGCCCAACACGCCAAAGCCAAACAGCGCCCAGCGCAGGCCCACATCGGCAAACCGCGCCATGTGCAGGCCGTACAGCACGCCGTAGGTCTTGACGGCAGGGCCGGTGGCATCGGCCTGGTCCAGCCACTGGCCGGTGGGGGCATCAAACAGCAGGCGCGGCGGGCGGTATTGCAGGCGGTCGCCCTCGTGGCGGGTGACTTCGACCACGGCGCGGCCCTTGGCATCGCGGCGTGCCTGCACGCTGCCAATGCGCCCGCCGTCCCAGCGGGTGCGGGCCTCGGCCAGGATGGGCGGCAGGGCGATGGCGGGCAGGGGCTCCACCTTGTCGCCGGGGCCGCGCCGGGGGCGGCTTTCGGCCTTCTCGCCCTGCAGGTCGGCAAAGTACGCGTTGGAGTCCACGCCGTTCTCACCCTGGTAGGCCGTGGCAATGCCCGCAGGCATGTACAGCGTGTGGAAGATCATCAGCCCGCTGAAGGTGATCATCAGATAGAAAGGCAGCACCAGCACGCCGGTGACGTTGTGCGCGTCTAGCCAGGCGCGCTGCCCGCCCTTGGCGGGGCGGAAGGTGAAGAAGTCCTTGAAGATGCGGCGGTGCGTGATCACGCCCGAGATCAGCGCCACAAACATCAGCATGGTGGCCACGCCCACCACCCAGCGGCCCTGCAAGGTCCAGCGGCCCTTTTGCGCGGTGCGCAACTCGAAGTGAAAGCGGTAGAAGAAGTCGCCGCCCATCGTCTGGCGGGTGTCGATGGCCTCGCCGGTCTGCGGGTGCATGCGCAGCGTTTCGAAGCGGCCATTGCCCGTGTCGCGCCACAGGATGTTGACGGCGGGGTCGCGGTCGTCGGGCAGGTGCATGATCCACTGCGTGACGTTGGGCACCCGGCGCACCAGCGCGTCCAGGGCTTTTTGCGCTACCTGCGGATCGGTGGCATCCACCGGCTGCAGTCCATGCATCTCGGGGCGCATCCACAAGTTGAACTCGTTCTTGAAGAACGACAGCGTGCCGGTCAGGAAGATTGCAAATAGCAGCCAGCCCAGGATCAATCCGGCCCAGGTGTGCAGCCAAGACATGGCCTGGCGGAATCCTTCGCGGTCGCTGGGCGCCTTGGGCTTCTTGGTTGAGCGTGCTGCTTCAGCCGCGGTGCTGGCCACGGTGGCTGCAGGGGCACGTTCTGCCGGGGGACGGGAGGGGAGTGTGCTGCTGGTCATGCCGCTGCCTTCATCCAATGCGGTGCCGTGGCGCAGGCGCCCAGCACCAGTGCGGGCAGCAGCGTGCCACCCCAGGCGCCCCAGGCGGTGCGTGTGTAAAAAGCCCAGCCAGCGGCGGTGGCATACACCACCCACGAGAGCATGGTGGCCGTGAGCACAGCCTCAACGCGGGGCATGCATTGCGCTAGCAGGAGCGACAGCGCCGCCGAGAAGCCTGCCGCCAGTGCGTAGCCGCCCCCTATCGCCGCCACGGCGCGGGAGGTGATGGCCAGCCGGTAGCGTCCATTGACGCGGGTGGCCTTCATGGCAGGGCCCGGGGAGACCCGGGAGTGTATGTGGGCAAGGGCCCCGCAAGGCAGGGGCGGGACGTACGGTGCGGCATCAGCAAAGAGCTCCAGACAGGTGTGTGGGTACAAAACGCACAAACGCTGGCTGCAACGGGCGGCTGGAGCCGGGCTGACTGGCTTGCTGGCGGGCTCGGGAATCAGGGTGTCACTGAACCCGGCCGCTGGTGGTAGGCTGACATTCTACTTTTGTTGAGAAGCATTCGCATTTGTGTTGCGGGAATTTTCTTCCGTTGATGTGCACTTGCAACAACCCGTGATTGCTGGGGGCATGGCAACACGGGTGGGGCATCTCAACAGCTGCAGCGCACAGGCACAAAAAAACGGGCCGAAGCCCGTTTTGATTTTTTGTGCCCGCTTTCGTGGACCATTCTGGTGAATCCGTGGCGTTACTCCACATCGCCCATCTGCGACTGCAGGTAATTTTGCAGGCCTACCTTGCCAATCAGGTCGATCTGGGTTTCGAGGAAGTCGATGTGCTCCTCGGTGTCGTCCAGGATCTTTTGCAGCAGGTCGCGCGATACATAGTCACGCACGCTTTCGCAGTGGGCGATCCCATCCTTGATAGTGGCTTGGGCACCTTGTTCGGCGCGCAGGTCGCAGGCCAGGATCTCTGGCACGTCTTCGCCGACCTGGATCTTGGCCAGGTCCTGCAGGTTGGGCAGGCCGTCCAGCGTGAAGATGCGGTCCATGAGCCAGTCGGCATGCTTCATCTCGCCGATGGATTCTGAATATTCCTTCTTGGCCAGCTTGTCGAAGCCCCAGTGCTTGAGCATGCGGTAGTGCAGGAAGTACTGGTTGATGGCCGTGAGTTCGTTCTTGAGCTGGGCCTGCAGATGGCCAATGACCTGTGCGTCACCTTTCATGGGGACTCCTTGTAGTGTGTGAATTGGGCGTCGATTGTCGTGACCCGTATCCAGCAGCGCAAGGCAAGCCCCTGCGGCGGCGCGCGGGCTGCGTGTGATGCTGAGAGGCGTTCGCGTTCACATCCGGCGTGCCCCGTGGCGCACCAGGGTTGTCATCGGGAGGTCGCACAGGGCGTTGTATAGTAATTGGCAATTGATTCAATGCAATCAATTAATTGGATTGATGGCTGAGAAATGCCTAAACTTCAGTCCTGTTCAGTCAACCAACCACAAAGGAAACAGCAATGTCCCTGATCAATACGCAAGTTCAGCCCTTCAAGACCACCGCTTTTGTCAACCGTGACGGCAAGGGTGAATTCATCGAAGTGACCGAAGCCAGCCTGAAGGGCAAGTGGTCCGTGCTGATCTTCATGCCTGCAGCCTTCACCTTCAACTGCCCCACCGAAATCGAAGACGCTGCCGACAACTACGCTGAATTCCAGAAGGCCGGTGCCGAGGTCTACATCGTGACCACTGACACCCACTTCTCGCACAAGGTGTGGCACGAAACGTCCGACGCCGTGGGCAAGGCCAAGTTCCCCCTGGTGGGCGACCCAACGCACCAGCTGACCAACGCTTTCGGCGTGCACATTCCTGAAGAAGGTCTGGCACTGCGTGGCACGTTCGTGATCAACCCCGATGGTGTGATCAAGACCATGGAAATTCACTCCAACGAAATCGCCCGCGACGTGTCGGAAACTCTGCGCAAGCTCAAGGCTGCCCAGTTCACCGCCGCCAACCCTGGCCAAGTTTGCCCCGCCAAGTGGAAGGAAGGCGCCAAGACCCTGACGCCTTCGCTGGACCTGGTCGGCAAGATCTAAGCATTCGCTTTTCTCGGCCTCTGAAGCCGGACACCGTCATGGCGCCTGTGCGCCGTGCCGTCCGGCTTTTTTACGCCCGGAAGTTGAGATGCAGGCTTGAACTGCAGCCCGTTTGGCTTCAACCTCCCAGACAACACAACTCGAATTTCAAAGGACACCACCATGCTCGACGAACAACTCAAGACCCAACTCGCCGCCTATCTGGAGCGCGTGCAGCAGCCGTTTGAGCTGGTGGCTTCCCTGGACGACAGCGAGACAGCGCGCGACATGCGCGAGCTGCTGACGACCATCCAATCGCTGCGCAGCGACAAGATCACCCTGCGTACCGACGGTAACGATGCACGCAAGCCATCGTTCAGCCTGCAGCGCGTGGGCGCCACCAACTCGCTGCGTTTTGCTGGCCTGCCACTGGGCCACGAGTTCACCTCGCTGGTGCTGGCCCTGCTGTGGACCGGCGGCCACCCGCCCAAGGTCGAGCAGGACGTGATCGATTCGATCAAGGCCCTGGACGGCGACTTCAACTTCGAGGTCTACATGAGCCTGACCTGCCACAACTGCCCGGACGTGGTGCAGGCGCTGTCGCTCATGGCCGTCGTCAACCCGAAGATCAAGACCACCGTGATCGAAGGCGGTGCCTTCCGGCAGGAAGTGACCGAGCGCGAAATCATGGCCGTGCCCATGGTGTTCCTGAACGGTCAGGTGTTCGGCTCGGGCCGCATGACCATCGAAGAGATCGTCGCAAAGCTGGACACCGGCTCCGCCGCCCGCGAAGCCGCCAAGCTCAGCGCCAAGGACCCGTATGACGTGCTCATCGTCGGTGGTGGCCCCGCTGGCGCAGCAGCAGCTGTGTATGCCGCCCGCAAGGGCATCCGTACCGGCGTGGCGGCCGAGCGTTTTGGCGGCCAGGTCAACGACACGCTGGCGATCGAAAACTACATTTCGGTGCTGGAAACAGACGGCCCCAAGTTCGCCGCCGCGCTCGAAGCCCACACCCGCGCCTATGGCGTGGACATCATGAACCTGCAGCGCGCCGATAAGCTCATCCCCGCCGCGCAGCCCGGTGGTTTGATCGAAGTGCAGCTGGCCAACGGCGGCTCGCTCAAGGCCAAGACGGTGATCCTGTCCACCGGCGCCCGCTGGCGCAACGTGAACGTGCCAGGCGAAGCCGAGTACAAGAACAAGGGCGTGGCCTACTGCCCGCACTGCGATGGCCCGCTGTTCAAGGGCAAGCGCGTGTCGGTGATCGGCGGCGGTAACAGCGGTGTGGAAGCGGCTATCGACCTCGCTGGCGTGGTGGCCCACGTCACGCTCATCGAGTTTGCCGACCAGCTCAAGGCCGACGCCGTGCTGGTCAACAAGCTCAAGAGCCTGTCCAATGTGACCATTCACACGAACGCGCAGACGACTGAGATCACCGGCGCCGATGGCAAGGTCAACGGCCTCAAGTACAAGGACCGCGCGACCAACGTGGAGCACACAGTGCAGCTGGAAGGTGTGTTTGTGCAGATCGGCCTCGTGCCCAACACCGAATGGCTCAAGGGCACGGTGGAGCTGTCGAAGTTTGGCGAGATCATCGTCGACTCGCATGGTCGCACCAACATCCCCGGCGTGTTTGCTGCGGGCGATTGCACCACGGTGCCGTTCAAGCAGATCGTGATTGCAGCAGGAGATGGCTCCAAGGCAGCACTGAGCGCGTTTGACCACCTGATCCGCATGCCAGTGGTGGCTGAAGGGGCCAAGGCGCAGGTAGTGCAGCCCGAGGCGGTTGCTGCTTGATGTCATGCAGGGGATGGGGCGTATGCTGCCCTCGTCCCTGCAGGTAGGGCGCCTGCCGCGTGAATCCAGCTGCGGATTCAGGCCTGGGGCCTTTTGCCACTCAATCACCCAAAGTCCCTTGGGCTGATTCGGGCGATCCGCTGTTTTTGTAGGGGTTCTACAAACCTCCCTAGAATCCGGCTGCCCATGCGCCGCTTGCTGTTGATCTTCCTGTTGGTGTTCATGCCGCTCCAGTCCATCTGGGCGGCTGCTTCGCCTTATTGCGGGCATGAAACGGCACCGCAAGCCTCGCACTTTGGCCACCATGTGCACGATCATGTGGCCGATGAATCCCCTGCCCATCCATCCAAGACATCCAGTGCCACCCCGGTGGACATGGACTGTCACGCCTGCCATGGCGCGGGTAGCGGTCTCGCGCACAGTCCCGGTGACCACGCCATCGTGGTGACTGCGGCACGCCCGCCGGGCCAGGCTGCACCAGCCTGGCCTCCAGCGCCGCTATCACGCCCCGAACGCCCCAACTGGTCCGTCCTCGCCTGAGCGGCGAGGCGGGGGCTCCGGGCTGTCCCGTTTCCATTTTGTTGATGGTGTTGAAGAGCTGCCTTTCGAGGCAGTCGCGACCCGCGCGCTGACGCCTGCGCGCGCCGCTGATCGGCTCCTCCTCCCATCACGCCTCGCCGATTTCAACCTGTGGCCCTGGCCACTGCAGAGGAATCGGATGCAACCAACGAAACAACGACAACACACGCCCATCGCCGCGCTGGTGGTGATGGCGCTGGGCTGGGTGCTGGGCAGCAGCGCTGCGCAGGCCCAGACCACAATCCCCGGCACAGCGCCGCTCACACTCCAGGCCCTGTTTGACCAGGCCTGGAACCGCCAGCCCGAAGCGCAGTCTGCAGCTTTGCGGCGCGAGGCCGTGCAGGCCACACGCAGCGTCGCAGCGGCCTGGACGGCCGAGCCCATGGCGCTGGAGCTGTCCACCAAAACCGACCGCCCTGGCAGCAACCAGGGCAGCCGCGAAGCCGAAGTGGGTCTGGCCCTGCCGCTGTGGCTGCCCGGCGAGCGCGCCCGCAAGGCCGCGCTGGCCGACGCCGAAGCGCAGGCGCTGGACAGCCGCCAGCGCGCCGCGCAGCTGCAACTGGCCGCCACCGTGCGCGAAGCGTGGTGGGGCGCGCAGCGCGCGCAGGCCGATCAGGCACTGGCGCAAGACCGGCTGCTGAACGCGCAGCGCCTGGCCGCCGACGTGGCGCGCCGCGTGCGTGCAGGCGACCTGTCGCGTGCCGACCAGGCGCAGGCCGACGGCGCCGTGGCCCAGGCCGAAGCCGCCATGGCCGAGGCCCAGGGCGCGCGGGACGCAGCGCAGGCCGCACTGGCCGCCTGGGGCGTGCAGGCCGCGCCCACCCTGGCGCTGGCGGACGGGGCCGAGCCCGAGCCCCCCGTGCCCGATGCCACGGCAGCCGCTGCCCAGCACCCAGCGGCGGCCGACTGGCAGGACCAAGCCGAGGTGGCCCGCCGCGCCGCCGACCTGGCCGCCGTGCAAACCCGCGCCAACCCCGAGCTGACGGTGGCCGCCACGCGCGGCCGCGAGCAGGCGGGCGACCGCTACCAGCAGACCTTCACCGTGGGCCTGCGCATACCCCTGGGCGGGGGCGACCGTGCGCAGGCAAAACAGGCTACAGCACGCGCCGATGCCATCGATGCCGAGGCGCGTGCTGCCGTGGAGCAGAGGCGCCTGGCCGCCGACATCGCCGCCGCCGTGGCCCGCGTGAAGGCCACGCAGGCCCAGCGCGATGCGCTGGCACGGCACGCGGTGCTGGCGCAGGGCACACGCGGCTTTATCGACAAGGCCTTCCGCTTGGGCGAAGCCGACGGCCCCACACGCCTGCGTGTGGAGCTGGAGGCCGCCCAGGCTGAACGCCAGCTGGCTCGCGCCCGCATCGACGCAGCGGCCGCCATCTCCCATCTGCGCCAGGCCCTGGGCCTGCTGCCGCAATGAACTCCCTGTGAATCCCGACCAATTTTTAAGACAACCATGACACTCTCTTCCGCTTTCTCCACACTGGGCCTGGCCCTGCTGCTGGGCTTGCTACCGCCGACAGCGCTGGCCGATGCTGGCCACGACCATGGCGAAGCCCCCGCCGCCGCAGCGGGCACAGCCCTGCCGCGCTTTGCCGCCACCTCCGACCTGTTTGAACTCGTGGGCGTGCTCGACGGGCAAAAAATCGCGCTCTATCTGGACCACGCGGGCGACAACAGCCCCGTGAAAGACGCCCGGCTGGAGCTGGACATTGCGGGCACCAACGTGCCCTTCACCCGCGTGGCCGAGGGCGAGTTCCAGGCCACCCTGGCTGCGCCGCTGGCCGAGGGTGTGAGCCCCGTCACCGCCACCGTGGCCGCAGGCAATGAGACTGACCTGCTCGCAGGCGAGATCGACCTGCACCCCGCCGCCCACACCGATGCCGCACCCGCAGGCCTGGCCCGCCGCACTGTGCTGATCGCAGGCGCCGTGGCCGCCGTGCTGCTGGCGCTGGTCGGTGTGTGGGGTTTGCACCGGGGCCGTGCTGCCCGCATGGGCAACAACCAGCGCGTGGGAGGTGCAGCATGAAGCGATTGACTCCCATGCCCAAGGTGTTGGCCCTGCTGATGGCCGCCGTGCTCAGCGCGCCCCTGCCAGCCCTGGCAGGCCCCGGCCACGACCATGGCGACGCGCCACCGGCGCCCGCCGGCAATGGCACCAGCCGCCAGCCCGACGGCAGCGTGTTTCTGCCCAAACCCGCACAGCGCCAACTGGGCGTGCGCACTCTGGTGACGGCCGCCGGGCAGCACGCTAGGGCTTTTGAACTGGCCGGCACCGTGGTGATGGACCCCAACGCAGGCGGTAAGGTGCAGGCCGTGCTGGCCGGGCGGCTGGAGGCCGGGCCCAAGGGCCTGCCCGGCGTTGGCCAGGCGGTGCGCAAGGGCGAGGTGCTGGCCTATGTGGTGCCCACGGCGGGCGCCATCGAGCGCTCCAACCAACTGGCCCAGCAGGCTGAGTTGCGCGCTGCACGCGACCTGGCTGCGCGGCGCGTGGCGCGCCTGACGGAGCTGGCCGACACCGTGCCGCGCAAGGACATCGAGGCTGCCGAGAGCGAGCTGCAAAGCCTCACCCAGCGCCTGGGCGCCGTGGGCGCGGGCCTGGCCACACGCGATGCGCTGGTGGCCCCGGTGTCGGGCGTCATCGCTTCGGCCAATGCCGTGGCCGGGCAGGTGGTGGATGCGCGCGAGCTGGTGTTTGAGGTGGTGGACCCATCGCGCCTGCGCATCGAGGCCCTGGCCTACGACCCGGCGCAGGCGCACAACGTGGCCGGTGCCACGCTGGCCGTGGCCGGGCAGCGCGTGCCACTGCGCTTTCTGGGCGCGGCGCGCAGCCTGCGTGATCAGGCGCAGCCGCTGCAGTTTGCGGGCGACTCGTCTGCGCTGGGCAACTTGGCTCACTTGGCAATAGGCCAACCCGTGCGCGTGTTCGTGCAGTCCACCGACAAGGTCGATGGCGTGCAGGTGCCCGCTGCCTCGCTGCTGCGCAACCCGGCCAACCAGACCATCGTCTGGGTCAAGGAGTCGCCCGAGCGCTTTGTGCCCCGGGTGGTCACGGCGGTGCCGCTCGATGGCACCTCGGTGGCCGTGACCTCGGGCCTCCAGCCCGGCGACCGCGTGGCCACGCAGGGCGCCACGCTCATCAACCAGGTCCGCTAAGGAGTCACGATGTTCAAGTGGCTTCTCGAAAACAGCCTGGTCAACCGGCTGCTGGTGCTCATCGCCGCCGCCGTGCTCATGGCCTACGGCGCCTTCACGCTCTCGCGCACGCCGGTGGACGTGTTCCCGGACCTCAACAAACCCACCGTCACCCTCATGACCGAGGCGGGCGGCATGGCCGCTGAAGAGGTGGAGCAGCTCATCACCTTCCCGCTGGAGACCACGATGAACGGCCTGCCCGGTGTGGAGAGCGTGCGCTCCACCTCCAGCGCGGGGCTGTCGTTCATCTACGTCACCTTCGACTGGAGCACCGACATCTACCGCGCGCGCCAGATAGTGTCGGAGCGCCTGTCGTCCATGGAAGAGGGCCTGCCCAGTGGCATCACGCCACGCATGGGGCCCATCAGCTCCATCATGGGCGAGATCATGCAGGTGGCCATCCCCATCGACGCGGGCAAGACCACGCCCATGGCCGTGCGCGAATACGCCGACTGGGTGCTGCGCCCGCGCCTCATGGCCATCCCCGGTGTGGCGCAGGTCATCCCCATTGGCGGCGAGGTGCGCCAGTTCCAGGTGCTGCCCGACACGGCGCGCATGGCGGCGCTGGGCATCACGCACGACCAGCTCACGGGCGCGCTCAAGGGCTTTGCGGCCAACACCTCGGGCGGGTTTCTAGAGCTGGGCGGGCGCGAATACCTCATCCGCCACCTGGGCCGCACCTCGCGGCTCGAAGACCTGCAGAACCTGGCCCTCACCGCCAAAAACGGCCAGAGCGTGCTGCTGCGCCAGGTGGCCGATGCCACCTTTGCCGCCGCCACCAAGCGGGGCGATGCGGGCTTTGAAGGGCAGGGCGCCGTCATCCTGGGCATCCAGAAGCAACCCACGGCCGACACCATCGGCCTCACGCGCAGCATCGAGGCCGCGCTGGTGGACCTGAAGAACTCGCTGCCCGCAGGCATGGAGTCGCCACGCGTCACCTTCCGCCAGGCGAGCTTCATTGAGGCCTCGGTCACCACGCTGCAGGGCAAGCTCATGGGCGCCTCGGTGTTCGTAGCGGTGATTTTGTTCGTATTCCTCGGCACGCTCAGGCCCACGGTGATTGCGCTCACGGCCATCCCGGTGTCCATCTTCATCACGGCGCTGGTGTTCAAGTATTTCGGCCTGTCCATCAACACCATGACGCTGGGCGGCCTGGCCATTGCCATCGGCGGCCTGGTGGACGACGCGGTGGTCGATGTAGAAAACGTGCTGCGCCGCCTGAAGATGGACCGCGCCAAGCACCCCCACCACCGCCTGCACGCGATCGAGGTGGTCAAGCTCGCGTCCATGGAAGTGCGCTCGGGCATCCTGTATGCCACGGCCATCATCGTGCTGGTGTTCTTGCCGCTGTTTGCACTGCCGGGCATCGAGGGGCGGCTGTTTGTGCCGCTGGGCATTGCGTTCATCGTGTCCACGCTGGCCTCGCTCTTGGTGTCGGTCACCGTCACGCCGGTGCTGGCCTTCTACCTCCTGCCGCGCATGAAGAACCTGGACCATGGCGACACCCGCGTGGTGGCCTGGCTCAAGGCGCGCTACCGCAACGGGCTCTCGGCCGTGCTGGCGCGCCCACGCACGGCCCTGGCCGTGAGCGCGGTGGCGGTGGCGCTGTCGGCAGCGGCGGTGCCGTTCTTCCCCACCACCTTTCTGCCGCCGTTCAACGAAGGCACTTTGCTCATCGGCATGCGGCTCAACCCCGGCGTCACGCTGGCCGAATCGAGCGCGCTGGCCCGCCAGGCCGAGGTGCTGGTGCGCCAGGTGCCCGAGGTCACGCACGTGGGGCGGCGCAGCGGCCGCGCCGAGCTGGATGAACATGCCGAAGGCGTGCACGTGAGCGAGCTGGACGTGGGCCTGCTGCCTGCGGCCCAGCTCAAGCGCAGCATGGCCGAGGTGCAGGCCGACATCCGCAGCCGTCTCGCGCACCTGCCTGCGGCCATCGCCATTGGCCAGCCCATCTCGCACCGCATCGACCACATGCTGTCGGGCGTGCGCTCGCAGATCGCCATCAAGCTCTTTGGCGACGACCTGGACACCCTGCGCGGCCAGGCCGAGGCCCTGCGCGCGCGGCTGGCGGGCATCCCCGGCCTGGCCGACCTGGAGGTGGAAAAGCAGGTGCTGGCGCCGCAGATCACCGTGCGCGTGGACTACGCCGCCGCTGCACAAATGGGCGTGCCCGTACCCCAGGTGCTGGCCGCGCTGCAGACGCTGGTGGAGGGCGAGAAAGTGGCCCAGGTGGTGGAAGGCAGCCGCCGCTTTGCGCTGGTGGTGCGCCTGCCCGACAGCGCACGCTCCATCGACGGCCTGGCGCGTGTGCTGATCGACACGCCCCGTGGCCCCGTGCCCCTGTCGCGCCTGGCCACCATCGAAGAGGGCGACGGCCCCAACCAGATCAGCCGCGACGACGGCAAGCGCCGCATCGTGCTGTCGGCCAACGCGCAGGGCAGGGCGCTGTCCGACGTGGTGGCCGACATCCGCCAGGCCGTGGGCGTCACCCGCTTGCCCGAGGGCTACTTCATCACCCTGGGCGGCCAGTTCCAGGCGCAGGAAGAAGCCAGCCGCCTGGTGGGCCTGCTGGCCATCGTCTCGCTGGTGCTGATGTTTGTGGTGCTCTATACGCGCTACCGCTCGGCCACGCTGTCGGCACTCATCATGGTCAACATCCCGCTGGCGCTGGTGGGCGCGGTGCTGGGGCTGTGGGTGTCGGGCCAGCCGCTGTCGGTGGCGGCGCTGATCGGCTTCATCACGCTGGCGGGCATCTCTGTGCGCAACGGCATTTTGAAGGTGAGCCACTACCTCAACCTCATGCGCGTGGAAGGCGAGCGCTTTGACACCGCGATGATCGTGCGCGGCTCGCTGGAGCGCCTGAGCCCCGTGCTGATGACCGCCCTGGTCACCGCCTTTGCCCTGGCCCCGCTGCTGCTGGAGGCCGAACGCCCCGGCACCGAAATCCTGCACCCGGTGGCCGTGGTCATCTTCAGCGGCCTCATCAGCTCCACGCTGCTCGACACCTTCCTCACCCCGGCCCTGTTCTGGCTGTTTGGCCGCAAAGACGCCGAACGCCTGCTGGACGACAAGAACGCCGAGGCGTTCTGAGCTGGTTTTCCTTTTCTTTTTTTGCTCCCTTTGTTTGTTTGCTTTTTTCATCCCCCCTTTGAAAGGACTCCTGTGAAAACCACCCGCCAACTTTTCGCCGCCCTGGCCCTCGCAGCTGTGGCCACCACCGCCGCTTACGCCGCTGGCGACCACGGCGCAGGCCACGACCACAAGCCCCAACACGGCGGCATCGTGGCCGAGGCCAACGACATGGACTACGAACTAGTCGCCAAACCCGACACCATCACCCTGCACCTGCGCGATCACGGCAAACCCGCCAAGACCGAGGGCGTGAGCGCCAAGCTCACCCTGCTCAACGGCACCGAAAAATCGGAGGCTGTGCTGGCGCCCGCAGGCGAAGGCAAGCTCGAAGCCAAGGGCGCTTTCAAGGTGGCCTCAGGTACGAAGGTGGTGGCGCTGGTGACGCTGCCCAGCAAGAAGGCCGCGAATGTGCGGTTTGCAGTGAAGTAGGGGCGGCTTAGAAGGAGGGGCTGTGGCCCCTTGGACTGCCGGTAGCCGCTGCGCCTCGTGGGCCCTGCAGTCCTTGAGTGCAGCGGGCTTTGGGTAAAAACGGGCGCATGCGCTAGTGAATTATGTGTTTATAGCTATCAAATTCATAGCTATTCGGATGGGGCTGCTGGACCCATAAGCTCCGAGTCTGGGGGCGAACACCGTCTCGGTAATTAGCTTGGTTGATGCGATCGCCGGGGTCAATACACCAGCCGCTCGGGTCGCACTTCCTGCAGGATGGTGGTGGCGATCTCTTCGATCGACTTGGTGGTGGTGGACAACCACCGGATGCCCGCGCGGCGCATCATGGCCTCGGCCTCGGCCACTTCGGCGCGGCAGTTCTCGATGCTGGCGTATTTGGAGTTGGGGCGACGCTCGGCGCGGATCTCGGCCAAGCGGTCGGGGCTGATGGTCAAGCCAAAGATCTTGCTGCGAAACGGCACCAGGGCCGGGGGCAGCTGGCGGCGCTCGAAATCCTCGGGGATCAGGGGGTAGTTGGCGGCTTTCAAGCCACATTGCATGGCCAGGTACAGGCTGGTGGGGGTCTTGCCGCTGCGGCTCACGCCCACCAGGATCACGTCGGCCCCCGCCAGGTCGCGGTTGCTCTGGCCGTCGTCATGGGCCAGGCTGAAGTTGATGGCCTCGATGCGGTCCGTGTATTCCTTGCTGCGGCTCACGTCGCTGAAGCGCCCCACGCGGTGGTGCGACTTGATGCCCAGTTCTTCCTCCAGCGGGTGCACAAAGGTGCCGAACATGTCCAGCAGCATGCCCTTGCAGCCCTCCTGGATGACCTTGAGCACGTCCATGTTGACCAGCGTGGTGAAAACGATGGGCTTCTTGCCCTCGACCTCTGCGGTGTGGTTGATCTGACGCACCGCCTGGTGCGCCTTGTCCACGGTGTCGATGAAGGGCAGGCGCACATGGCGCGGCTTCATCTCGAACTGGGCCAGTATGGCGTTGCCGAAGGTTTCGGCGGTGATGCCGGTGCCGTCAGAGACAAAAAATACGGTGCGCGAGTGCATGGAGCCCCTTTTTTTGGATGCGGCTTGCGCCAGCCGGGTGGACACCACAATGAAGTGGCGATTCCCCGATTTGCGTCAGTCGCGTGAAAGCGTCAGCCCGTTGCCAGATGCGCGGGCCTACAATTGTCACAATTATCCAATTCTCACCATGCACACCGTCGGCCTACAACCACAACGACAAAGCTGCAGCCTGTGCATGGCCGCTCGCCCATCGCTCTCAGGGGGCAGGCGCGCAGACCCGGTTTCAACTTCTGGAGCTTTCCCATGTCTGCACTTTTCAGCCCGACCGCCCTGGTCGTACCGTTTGAAAACCTGAGAATGACCGATGTCGAGGCCGTTGGCGGTAAAAACGCCAGCCTCGGCGAGATGATCTCCCAGCTGCCACAGGGCGTGCGCGTGCCTACGGGCTTTGCCACCACCGCCCACGCGTTCCGCGAGTTCCTGGCTTACGACGGCCTGGCCGACCGCATCAGCGCCAAGCTCAAAAGCCTGGATACCGAGGACGTGCGCGCCCTCGCACAGGTCGGTGCCGAGATTCGCGCCATGGTCGAGGCCCAGCCTTTCCCGGCTGACCTGCAAAAGGCCATTGCCGACGAATTTGCCAAGCTGAGCGCTGGCAACCCCGCGGCCTCGTTTGCCGTGCGCTCGTCGGCCACTGCGGAGGACCTGCCCGACGCTTCGTTTGCTGGCCAGCAGGAAACCTTCCTGAACGTGGTGGGCATCGACGAAGTCATGCACAAGATGAAGGAAGTGTTCGCGTCGCTGTACAACGACCGCGCCATTTCCTACCGTGTGCACAAGGGCTTCGAGCACGATGTGGTGGCCCTGTCAGCCGGTGTGCAGCGCATGGTGCGCTCCGACCTGGGCGCCGCCGGCGTGATGTTCACCATCGACACCGAATCCGGCTTTGAGGACGTGGTCTTCATCACCAGCAGCTACGGCCTGGGCGAGACGGTGGTGCAGGGCGCCGTGAACCCCGACGAGTTCTACGTGCATAAGCCCATGCTCCAGGCAGGCAAGAAGGCGCTCATCCGCCGCAACCTGGGCAGCAAGCTGATCCAGATGGTGTTCTCCACGCCTGAGGAAAAGGCCGCCAGCGGCAAGCTGGTCAAGACCATTGATGTGCCCACCGAGCAGCGCAACCGCTACTCGCTGACCGACGCCGACGTGGAGCAACTGGCCCGCTACGCGCTGGTGATCGAGCAACACTATGGCCGCCCCATGGACATCGAGTGGGGCAAGGACGGCACCGACGGCCAGCTCTACATCCTGCAGGCCCGCCCTGAAACCGTGAAAAGCCAGGCCAAGGGCCAGGCCGAGCTGCGCTACAAGCTCAAGGGCCACGGCACCGTGCTGGCCGAAGGCCGCGCGATTGGCCAGAAGATCGGCACCGGCCCCGTGCGCCTGGTGCACAACATCTCCGAGATGGACAAGGTCCAGCCTGGCGACGTGCTGGTGACCGACATGACCGATCCCAACTGGGAGCCCGTGATGAAGCGCGCCAGCGCCATCGTCACCAACCGGGGTGGCCGCACGTGCCACGCCGCCATCATTGCGCGCGAGCTGGGTATCCCGGCCGTGGTGGGCTGCGGCGACGCGACCGAGCGTCTGAAGGATGGCACGCTGGTCACGGTGAGCTGCTCCGAGGGCGACACGGGCAAGATCTACGACGGCCTGCTCGAAACCGAAGTCACCGAAGTACAGCGCGGCGCGATGCCCCCCATCAAGACCAAGATCATGATGAACGTGGGCAACCCCCAGCTGGCCTTTGACTTCGCCCAGCTGCCCAACGAGGGCGTGGGTCTGGCGCGGCTCGAGTTCATCATCAACAACAACATTGGCGTGCACCCCAAGGCGATCCTGGACTATCCGCAGATCGATGCCGACCTGAAGAAGGCTGTGGAATCCGTGGCCCGCGGCCACGCATCGCCCCGCGCGTTCTACGTAGACAAGGTCGCAGAAGGTGTGGCCACCATTGCTGCCGCCTTCTGGCCCAAGCCCGTCATCGTGCGCCTGTCGGACTTCAAGTCCAACGAATACCGCAAGCTGATCGGCGGCAGCCGCTACGAGCCCGAGGAAGAGAACCCGATGTTGGGCTTCCGTGGTGCAGCGCGTTACATCAGCGAAGACTTCGGTGAAGCCTTTGCGATGGAGTGCGAGGCGCTCAAGCGCGTGCGCAACGACATGGGCCTGACCAACGTGCAGGTGATGGTGCCCTTTGTGCGTACGCTGGGCCAGGCCGAGCGCGTGACCAAGCTGCTGGCTACCCACGGCCTCTCGCGTGGCAAGGACGACCTCAAGGTCATCATGATGTGCGAGGTGCCCAGCAACGCCATCCTGGCTGACCGCTTCCTGGAGTTCTTCGACGGTTTCTCCATCGGCTCCAACGACCTGACCCAGCTCACCCTGGGCCTGGACCGCGACTCGGGCCTGGAGCTGCTGGCGCAAGACTTTGATGAGCGTGACCCCGCTGTCGAGGCACTGATCCACCAGGCCATCAAGGCCTGCCTGGCCCAGGGCAAGTACATCGGCATCTGCGGCCAGGGCCCCAGCGACCACCCTGACTTTGCGCAGTGGCTGGCCAAAGAGGGGATTTCGTCGATCTCGCTCAACCCTGACAGCGTGATTGCCACCTGGCAGCAACTGGCAGGCTGACGCACCGACCGGGCTGCCATGTGCTGACAGCACCACTCGCCACCGCGCCCGTGATGCCGTTGCAGCAGTCCGCTACCCGCCCCGCCGACGCCGAGATGGCGGGGCCGTTTCCCCCCGACTTGCACGACGTGCGCCACCTGTGGCTCAAGGCAGGTTTGCTCCTGCTGTGGGCCCTGGTGTCGTTTGGCGCCACCTATTTTGCCCGCGACCTGCAGGTGCTGGTGTTGGGTGGCTGGCCCCTGGGCTACTGGATTGCGGCCCAGGGCGCCGTGCTGGTGTTCATTGGCATCGTGGTCGCTTACGGCTGGGCCATGAACCACTTCGAGCGGCAGGACCAGCAGCACCGCGAGGCGCTGGAGCTTTCCGCTCCTCCGACTGAAGACCGCTCCCATGGCTGAGCGCAAGCCAAGCAGTGCAGAGGCAGACCGCGCCTATTTGTGGCGGCTGCACCGCATCCTGGCGCTCTATGTGGCGGGCGTGCTGGGTTTTCTGGCCCTGATGACCTGGGCTGAGCACCAGGGTCTGTCGCGCCACTGGATCGGCCCGATCTTCTTGTTCCTCACCGTGATGGTGTATGCGGGCATCGGCGTCTATGGCCGCACGACGGACCCCGAGGACTACTACGTGGCCGGGCGGCGTATTCCGCCCATGTACAACGGCATGGCCACGGCGGCCGACTGGATGAGTGCGGCGTCGTTCATCAGCCTGTCGGGCGCGCTGTACCTGCAGGGCTTTTCGGGCACGCCGGGGCAGGCCGGTGGCCTGGCCTATCTGCTGGGATGGACGGGTGGATTTTGCCTGGTGGCCATGCTGATTGCGCCACACCTGCGCGCCATGGGCCTGTACACCATTCCCGATTTTTTCCATGTGCGTTTTGGCGGGCGCTGGCCGCGCGTCATTGCTGCGCTGGCCGCCGTCTTGTGCTCGTTCACTTACGTGGTGGCGCAGATCTACGGGGTGGGGCTGATTGCCTCGCGCCTCACCGGCGTGCAGTTCGAGATCGGCATCATGCTGGGCCTGGGTGGGGTGCTGCTGTGCTCGTTCCTGGGCGGCATGCGGGCCATCACCTGGACGCAGGTGGCGCAGTACGTAGTGCTTTTGCTGGCGTTCATGATTCCCGTGTCGTGGCTGGCATACAAGCAGCTGGGCAACCCGCTGGCGCCACTGGTGTATGGCGCTCAGATCAGCAAGATTGCCGACCTGGAGGCACAGCTGCTCGACTCCCCTGCAGAGCACCAGGTGGTGCAGGCCTACCTGCAGCGCGCCAAGGACTTCGAGGCGCGCTTGCAAGATGTGGAAGCGGCCCTGGAGCGCGAGCGCGAGAAGGGGCGCGAGCGCATCCGTGCCCTGCGTGCCCAGAACGCCGATGTGGGCCTGATCGTCTCCGCCAGCCGCGAGCTGGCCGCGCTGCCCCGCGATGCCGCGGCGGCCCGCGAGCGCTGGACCCGCGAAATGCGCGAGAACTATGAGCGCGCACGCCCACTGGGTGGGCTGCCACCCCATAGCCAGGCCTACGCAGGCGACCCCAACGGCACACCCGAAGAGCAGCGGGACTACGAACTCACGCGCCGCAATTTTCTGGCGCTGATGTTCTGCCTGATGGTGGGCACCGCTGGGCTGCCCCACCTGTTGACCCGCTACTACACATCGCCTACGGTGTCGGCGGCGCGTGCGTCGGTGGGCTGGTCGTTGTTTTTCATTGCGCTGCTGTACCTCAGCGCGCCTGCGCTGGCGGTGCTCGTGAAGTTCGAGGTCATGCAGAACCTGGTGGGCAGCAGTTTTGAGGCCCTGCCCACCTGGATGGCGCAGTGGGCGCGGGTGGACAGCTCGCTGCTGTCGGTGGAAGACGTGAACGGCGATGGCCTGATCCAGTTTGGCGAGATCCGGCTGGGGGCCGACCTCATCATGCTGGCCACGCCCGAACTGGGCGGGCTGCCGTATGTAGTGTCGGGCCTGGTAGCGGCAGGGGGCCTGGCAGCGGCGCTGTCCACGGCCGACGGCTTGCTGCTCACCATCAGCAATGCGCTCGTGCGCGACCTGTACTTTCAGGACACGCGCCGCCAAGCGTCGCCCGAGCAGCGGGTGATCCTGACCAAGTTCACGCTGCTCGCCGTGGCCCTGTCGGCCGCGTTTGTGGCGGCGCTCAAGCCGTCCGAAATCTTGCCCATGGTGTCGGCTTCGTTTTCGCTGGCGGCATCCGCCTTTGTGCCGGTGATGGTGCTCGGCATCTTCTGGCGTGGCACCACGCGGCAGGGCGCGGTGGCGGGCATGTTGGGCGGGCTGGCCATCACGGTGTACTACATGCTGTCGCACGTGCCTGCCATGCAGATGCTGCCGCGCTGGCTGCTGGCCGACGGGTTGTGGTTTGGCATCCAGCCCATTTCAGCCGGGGTGTTTGGTGTGCCGTGTGGCTTGCTCGTCACCCTGGTGGTCAGCTGGATCACCCGGCCCCCGCCGCCGCTGCCACGCATCCGCTCGGAGATGTGAGGGGCCGATGCCGCCAGGGGTTATGTGTAAACCCCGATTTGCAGAGTTGCCAAAACATGGGATTCTGGTTTGCAGGTGATAGCTTTGCGGCGGTCCCCACCATTGCTCACTACTAGGAGACTCATGGTTCTCGTCAAAACCCCCGCTGGACAGGAAGCACTCAAGGACCGTCATGGCAGCCTGAGTTCGCGCCAGCGCTCGGCCTTCATTCTTTTTGATGGCAAGCGCACCACGGGGGAGATTCTGGCGGCCACAGCGGCCATGGGCATCACGCAGGATGACGTGCAGTCCATGATCGCCCAGGGGCTGCTGGCGCCGGTGGGGGGGCACACGTCAGCCGCAGCCGTGACCCCCGTTGCCAGCAGCGCAGCCCCTGCTGCCCCTGTCGCCGCCGCGTTGGCAGAAGCTCCAGCCACCGATCTGGGGACAGTGGCATCGCCGTTGGAAGGCTCTGGACGTTCGCCCATGGAGCGCTACCAGGCGGCCTACCCGATAGCGACCGAGCTGACGGCGGCGCTGGGCTTGCGTGGGTTTCGCCTGAACCTGGCGGTGGAGGGCGCGGGCAGTTTTGAAGACCTGGCTGCCCTGGCCCCCAAGATCCGTGAGGCGGTGGGGGATGCCAAGTTCGAGCGGCTGGACAAGGCGCTGTTTGATTGAGGCCACTGGGTTGTGGCGCCGCGTTGATTTGTAGGAACGTTGGAGCCCGTGAGTTCATCTGCTCACTCGCGTGATGCGTGGACATGAAAAAGCGGCCCGTGGGCCGCTTTCGTTTTGTGGGACAAGCAAGGGGCTGCGATCAGCGACCCACCTTGAGCAGTTCCACGTCGAACTTGAGTGTGGCGTTCGGGGGAATCACACCGCCCGCACCACGTGCACCGTAGCCCAGGGCGGCAGGGATGATCAGGGTGCGCTGGCCACCAATCTTCATGCCTTGCACGCCTTCGTCCCAGCCCTTGATGACCATGCCGGCGCCCAGTGCAAATTCAAAGGGGTCGTTGCGGTCACGGCTGGAGTCGAACTTGGCACCTTGTTCACCGTTGTTGTACAGCCAGCCGGTGTAGTGCACCGACACGTTCTGGCCTTTGGTGGCTTCGGCGCCTTCGCCCACGGTGGTGTCTTCGTATTGCAGGCCGGATGCGGTGGTGGTCAGTGCCATGGGAATTCCTTGTTTGCTATTAAAAATATAGCTTTAGGCGCTTGTATTGTTGGCGCTTGAAGCTAATTTGACCCTCATTTTAGCGAAAGCCCCGCTCGGAAGTCCGGCGGGGCTTTTCCCTGGGGGAGCAGGGGGGAAGCTGAGGGGCTCAGGCCTTCTTGGCGCGGCCTGCGACCCAGCGGGTGGCAAAGGCCTGCACGTCCGACAGGCGCTTGAGCAGGTCAGCGCCCGAGGGAGTGACGGTGTAGCCGTCGCTGCCATGGTCCACAAAACCGGCTTCGCGCAGCTCTTTGATGCGTGTGTTGAGCGTGTTGGGGGTGATGCCACCGACACTGTCCTGCAACAGGCGGAACGTCTGGGGGTGGCCGTCCTTCAGGGCCCACAGCACGCGCAGCGCATAGCGGCATTCAAGTCGCTCGAAGAGCTGGTTGATGGAAGCATTTTCTTTGGAGCTCATGGACGCTTCTCCTCGCGCAAGTGTTGGATCTGGATTCAGTGCGGGTGGCCGTCAAACGGGCCCGCTGATGCGCTGAGACTATAGCGCGGAACCCATTTTGCTACAAGTTTAGTAGCTCAGAACGCACAGCACACATGCGCTAGTGGCGAAAAATACGATGTTGCGTATCAAACTGTTGCGACAGGGCCACGGTTTTTGGGCCTCTTCAGGCGCGTCCCAGCCCCGCCAGATGCCCCACCAGCAACTGGGCCGCAGGGGGCAGCCACTGGGCGCTGCGGTAGCAGATGGCAAAGCGCCGCTGGGCCCAGGGGTCGCTCAGCGGGACGATGCGCACCGGTGCCAACTGGGCAAACGGCTGGGCCACTTCGCGCGGCACCACGCTGATGGCCAGGTTGGCGCGCACCACCCGCAGTGCGGCGTCAAAGTTGGACACCAGCACGCGGTGGGCCAGCATTTTTCCCTCCACCGCAGCGGCCCGCGCCAGCAGCACCTGCACTGCACTGAGCGCGGGCATGCTGACGAATTCGTGCTCCAGTACGTCGGCAAACCGCACGCTCTGCAGCTGGGCCACGGGGTGCGACTCGTGTGCCACCACAGCCAGGTGGTCGCTGCGGTAGGCGTTGGTTTCCAGGCCCGACAGGTCGGCTGCGTCCCAGCAGATGCCGATGGACGCGCTGCCGTCGCGCACGCCTTGCACCACGTCCGGGCTCACGCGTTCCTCCAGGCTGATCTGGATGTTGCGGTGTGCCGGGTCTTGCAGAAAGGCCGCCACATCGTCGGCCAGCGACTCGGCCATGACCGAGGCTGTGACCAGCATGCGCACATGGCCCCGGGTTCCGGTGGCGTAGGCCGCCATGTCGCGCTCGATCTGCCCCACGCTGGCCAGCATGGTGCGGGCGTGCTCCAGCAGTGTCTCGCCCGCCGGGGTGGGTGCCACACCCCGTCGTTTGCGCACTAACAGTTGGGTGCCCACGGCGTCTTCCAGCTGCGCCAGCCGTTTGCTGATGGCCGAGCCCACGATGGACTCCTGCTCGGCCACACGCGCAATGCTGCGCTGCTCGCACACGGCGGCAAAGAGGCGCAGGGTCTGAAGATCCAGGTCACGCATGGCAACCCTCCAGGGTTTTGATGTTCCGTTTGGGAATGTTATGGCTTCCGAGATGTATTTTGTGATTCATTCGGGAATTTTTAAAATCTTGCCCAGACCGACCCGAAAGAAACATCCCGTGAGCACCTCCCCGATCCCGCCCGACCTGCAGCCCTGCGCCATCGTCCGTGAAGTGGGCCTGCGCGACGGCCTGCAAAGCATTGCCATGGTGGTGTCCACTGCGCACAAAATCGAATGGATCAACGCCGCCTACGCCGCAGGCCAGCGCGAGATCGAGGTGGGCTCCTTCGTGCCCGCCCGGCTGTTGCCTCAGTTGGCAGACACGGCCGAGGTGCTGGCCCATGCCAAGACCCTGCCGGGTCTCGTTGCCTCGGTGCTGGTACCCAACTACAAAGGTGCCGAGCGCGCGCTGGAGCTGGGCGCCGACCTGATGATCATGCCCCTGTCTGCCAGCCACGCCCACAGCCTGGCCAACCTGCGCAAGACGCCCGACGAGGTGGTGGCCGAGGTAGCCCGCGTCCGTGCGCTGCGCGATGCCAGCGGCAGCCGCACCCTGATTGAAGGCGGCGTGGGCACGGCCTTTGGCTGCACGCTGCAGGGCGAGGTGTCCGAGAGCGAAGTGCTGCGCTTGATGCGTGCGCTGCTGGACGCGGGCGCTGACCGCGTGAGCCTGGCCGACACCGTGGGCTATGCCGACCCGGCCTCGGTCGCCCGCCTGTTTGGCAAAGCGCGTGCGCTGGTGGGTGACCGCCTGGCCTGCGCGCACTTCCACGATACGCGCGGCATGGGTCTGGCCAACGTGTACGCGGCCTGGCAGGCGGGCATCACCCGCTTTGACGCCTGCCTGGCGGGCATTGGCGGCTGCCCGCATGCACCGGGCGCCAGCGGCAATGTCACCACCGAAGACCTGGTGTTCATGCTGGAGCGCATGGGCGTCGCCACCGGCATCGACGTGGTCGCTTTGCTGGCACTGCGCCAGCGCGTGGCCGGTTGGCTGGCGGGCGAGACCCTGCATGGCACCCTCTGGCAGGCCGGGCTGCCGCAGAATGCCGCACCTGCAGTGCTGCGCGAAGCCGCAACGGCCTGAACCCCTTTCTGAACGCTCTGAACATGCACGACACATCCGCCCCTCTCTCGTCCCCCCGCCTGCCGCTGGAAGGCCTGCGCGTGGTGGAGTTCACCCACATGGTCATGGGCCCCACCTGCGGCATGGTGCTGGCCGACCTGGGGGCCGAGGTCATCAAGGTCGAGCCCGTGGATGGCGACCGCACGCGCCACCTGCTGGGCGCGGGCGCGGGCTTCTTCCCCATGTTCAACCGCAACAAGAAAAGCATTGCGCTCGACCTGCGCAGCCCCGAGGGGCTTGCTGTGGCGCGCAAGCTGGCGGCATCGGCCGACGTGGTGGCGCAAAACTTCAAGCCCGGCGTGATGACGAAATACGGCCTGGACTATGCCGCGCTGAGCCAGATCAACCCGCGCCTCATCTACGTCAACCACACCGGCTTCTTGCCCGGCCCCTATGAGCACCGCACGGCGCTGGATGAGGTGGTGCAGATGATGGGCGGTCTGGCCTACATGACCGGGCGCCCTGGCGACCCGCTGCGCGCAGGCAGCAGCGTGAACGACATCATGGGTGGCATGTTTGGCGCGATTGGCGCCATGGCGGCGCTGATGCAGCGCGGCATCACCGGGCGGGGGCAGGAGGTGGACTCGGCCCTGTTCGAGAACAACGTGTTCCTGGTCGGGCAGCACATGATGCAGTACGCCGTCACCGGCCAACCGGCCGCGCCCATGCCCGACCGTATCTCGTCGTGGGCCGTGTACGACGTGTTCAGCGTGAAGGACGGCGGGCAGATCTTTTTGGCTGCGGTGAGCGACGCGCAGTGGCAGACCTTCTGCGACGCCATGGGCTACGCCGACCTGAAGGCCGACGCCAGCCTGGCCACCAACAACGACCGCGTGCGTGCCCGCCCCACGCTGATGCCGGTGCTGCGCGAGCGGCTGGCGCAGCACACGGCCGACGAACTGGCGGCCGTCTTCGAGCGCCACGGCCTGCCGTTTGCACCCATCCGCCGGCCCGAAGAACTGTTTGACGACCCGCACCTGCAAGCCACCGGCGGCCTCGCCGACATCACGCTGCCTGATGGCGCGCGCGCGGGCCAGACGGCGCGGATCACGCTGATGCCGCTGCGCATGGCGGGCCAGCGCCTGGATGTGCGCTGCGACCCGCCGCGCCTGGGTCAGCACACGGCCGAGCTGCTGCAGGGCCTGGGCTACACGGCCGATGAAGTGGCCGGGCTGCAGGCCACCGGGGCCATTGCCTGATTTTTCTTTGACGACGGGGTTCTCCACGCGGCGCAGACCGCGGGCCCCTGGATTCCACACACCTACCACCGGAGACAACCGTGCCCCCATCCACCCTCGACTTTCACCCCATCTGCCTCACACGCCGCCAGGCCCTGGCCACTGGTGCTGCCGCACTGGGCGTTGTGGCCTGGGGCCTGCCGCGCATGGCGCACGCGCAGGGCGACGGCAAGCCGTTGCGCGTGATCTTGCCGCTGTCGGCAGGATCGGGGGCCGACGGCGCCATCCGCGCCATCAGCACCAGCCTGGCCAAGGCGCTGGGCCAGCCCATCGTCATCGAGAACCTTCCGGGCGCAGGCGGCATCACCGGCACCACGCAGATCGTGCGCGCGCCCAAGGATGGCTCGGTGATCGGGGTTGTATCCAACAACCACGTGGTCAACCCTAGCGTGTACAAGAACATTCCGTTCGATTCGCTGGCCGACATCACGCCCATCACCATCCTGGGCGCCACGCCGTTTGTGCTGGTCGCTCACCCCTCGGTGCCCGCCAAGACCGTGCAGGAGCTGCTTGCCCTGGCCAAGTCCAAACCTGGCGTGCTCAACTACGGCTCGTCCGGCAACGGCACCATCCTGCACCTGGGTGCGGCCATGTTTTTGGACCAGGCCAAGCTGGATATCAAACACATCCCCTATCGGGGCATGGGCCCGCTCATGAACGACATCCTGGGCGGGCAGGTGCAGCTGGGTGTGGTGGCGGTGGCACCGGCTGCGGCGCACATCAAGGCGGGCGCTTTGCGCGCGCTGGGCGTGACCACGGCCGTCCGTGTGGCTGCATTGCCGGGCGTGCCCACCATTGCCGAGCAAGGTCTACCTGGCTACGAGCTGGATGGGTGGATCGCCCCCGTCGCGCCTGCAGGCTTGCCCAAGGCAGAGCTGGCCCGGCTGTACAACGGCTTCAAGGCCGCCATGGAGATGCCCGAGGCGCGCGACGCGTTGATTGCGCAGGGCTACGAAATCAAGCTCACGCCGCCCGAGCCTGCTGCAGCCTTCTTCCGCAGCGAAGCGGCCCGCATGGCACTGGTGGTGAAGAACGCGAACGTGAAGATCGACTGACACAGCGCAGGGGCTGCCTGCGACTTGTGTTAGCCGGGCCTCAGGCAGGTTTTGAGGGTTTTCGGGCGCTTGCGCTAGTGCAATATGCCTGAGCAGCTATTGTATTGATAGCGTTCACGTGTAGGCCGGGGCCGTGGCTCCGTTGGGCCGCGGTGCCATCGCAGGGCAGCGTGAGGGGCAACTGCCCTGTGCGCCCGGTGTCAGGCGCGCGGCGCGGGCAGCGCGGGATGGGTGTGCCGCAGGCGGAACACCTCCACGGCCTCCACCAGCTGGCGCGCCTGCCCGCTCAGGCTGCCTGCGGCGGCGGCGCTTTCTTCTACCAGCGCAGCGTTTTGCTGCGTGGCTTCGTCCATGCGCACGATGGCCTGCGTCACGCGCAGCATGTCGCTGGTCTGTGCGGCGCTGGCCTGGCTGATTTCCTCCATCAGCGCGCTCACGCCCTGGATGGACGACACCACCTCGGCCATCGTGGTGCCTGCATTGCGCGCCAGGTCGGAGCCGGCCTGCACGCGCTCCACACTGGTCTGGATGAGCTGCTTGATCTCGCGCGCGGCGCTGGCGCTGCGGGTGGCGAGGTTGCGCACCTCACTGGCCACCACGGCAAAGCCCCGGCCTTGTTCACCGGCGCGGGCGGCCTCGACGGCGGCATTGAGCGCGAGGATGTTGGTCTGGAACGCGATGCCGTCGATGACGCCAATGATGTCGGCAATGCGGCGCGAGCTGTCCTGGATGCCTTGCACCACCTCGACCATCTGCGTAACCACGTCGCCGCCGCGCTGCGCCACAGTGGCCCCGCTTTTGGCCAGCTCGTTCGCGCGCTGGGCGTTGGAGGCGTTCTGCTGCACCGTGGCTTGCAGCTGCTGCATGGAGGACGTGGTTTCGTCCAGCGACGATGCCTGCTCTTCGGTGCGAAGGCTGAGGTCGGCGTTGCCCTGGGCGATTTCGGCGCTGGCGCTGGCCACCCCTTCGGCGTTGCCGCGCACGCCGGAGACCACGTTCTCCAGGTTGTCCTGCATGGCGCGCAAGGCCTCCAGCAGGCGCGCGGGCTCATCCTTGCCCTCCACCTCGATGCTGGTGGTGAGGTCGCCCGCTGCGACCTTGTGCGCCACCGACACCGCTACCCCCAGAGGGCGCACCACTGAACGCGTCAGGAGCCACCCTGCGCAAGCGCCCAGCGCCGTGACCAGCGCGAGTGCCACCAGGCTGCTGAACAGTGCGCGCCGGGCGTCCTGCGCCGCCTGCTGTGCAATAGCAGCGCTACTGGCGGCCACTTGCTCGCTCAACGCTGTCAGCAGCTTGGCCGGACCCTGGTCGATGTCGGCCACATCCGCATCCCCCGCCGACGGCACAAAACCGAGCGACTGGAACACTTCAAAGCCCTTGCGGTAGCCCTGTGCCATCTGTGCGTGGGCCTGGGTGAACTTTTGCAGCGCCGCCTTTTCCTGTGGGTCGGTCAACTGGGGCTCCAGTGCCTTGGCGGCGTCGGCCACGCGTTTTTCGCTGGCCTGGAAGGCGGCCCAGTGCAACTCGCGTTTGCGCGAGTCCTCGCCGGGCAGCAGGGTGTTCTTCCACTCCAGCACCTGGGTCTTGAACTCGCTTTCCATGCGGCTCACGGCGCGCTCCTGGGCCACGCGTTGTTGCACCGTGGTGTCGTAGGTGCCCAGCGTTTGGTACAGGGCTGCAATGCCGAACAGCGCGGCGCCCAGCAGAAGGGCCAGCACCAGGCCCAGGGCGGTGGCCATGCGTGCGCCGATGGAGTAGTTGGACATTTTCATCAGAGGCTCCAAAGGTTCTGCAGCAGGCCTGTCGGCTGGTGCTCAGAGGCGCTTGTGGCGGGGGCGTTCAGACCTTCTCAGGCCTTCAGCTTGAGCAGGTACACCATCACGCGGGCGGTGGTGAGGTCTAGCTCCATGAACTCTGCCAAATCCTTGCCGGTGAGCCAAGAGGGTTCCCACCGGTTCTGCTTGAGCGTGCGCAACCAGGATTCATGGTGGGTGGCTGCATCGACGGCGGCGAGCATTTCTGCCGCGCGCGCAGCAGGCACGCCCTTGCCAGTAAACACGCCACGCCAGTTGGCCATCACGGCGTCCAGCCCTTGCTCGCGGAACGACGGCACGCCAAAGACACTGCGGCGCGATGACACACCCACAGCGCGCAGCTTGCCGCCAGCAATGGCTTCGTTGAACTCGCTGTAGCCCGACAGGCCCAGCGCCGCGTTGCCCGACAGCACCGCCTCGACCACCTCGGCACCGCCAGCGAAGGGTTTGTAGACCAGCCCCTCGGGGCTGGCCTTGGCAGCGCGCGCCAGCACGCCGGCATAGATATGGTCCACACCACCCGCCGAGCCCCCGGCAATGGGCACGGCCTTGAGGTCGGCACGCAGCGCATCGGCGAGGTCCTTGGTGGTCTTGATGGGGGAGTTGGCCGCCACGGCCGCCACCAGGTAGTCGCTGGTGAGCCGGGCCAGGGGCTGGATGTGTGTCATGTCCACCGCAGGCTTTTGCAGCGCCACGGCGCCCACCATCACCATACCTCCCATCAGCAGCGTGTTGGGGTCGTTGCTGTACTTTTCGGCGTATTTGGCCAAGCCGATGGTGCCGCCCTTGCCACCCATGTTTTCGTATTCCACCTGGTCTGCAGCGCCGGCAGCCACCATGGCGGCTCCGAGGGCTCGGCCTGTCTGGTCCCAGCCGCCACCGGCGTTGGCGGGGATGACGATGCGCACGGTGCCTGCCAGTTTGGGCGCCTTGGCTGCAGGGGCAGGGCGTGCCGCCGTCGCAGCGCTCTGCGCCCATGCGGAGGAGCCGAGCGTGGTCCATGCCAGGGCGGTAGCAACAGATTGGGCAATGGCCCGGCGGCGGTCGATCTCTGCAGACATGGAAAGTCCTTTGACAAGAGGGGAGGCAGAAAGGGCGTCGGGAATCTGATCTTCAGGCCGCTGCTGGAGCGCCCTGACGGCGTTGCTTCGGCGTTACCACGCCGAAGCAACGCCGTCAGCCTGTGGTGGCATGCTTGGGGATCCGCACACTACTACCCGGGCTGTGCGCGCAATGGTCGCCATCCAAACTGTCAGTCTGCTGTCGCCGGCATCAGGGTAAACGCGGAGGAGGGTGCTGTGCATAGCCGTTTTTCGGGGCTGCGCACCATGAAAAACGCCCTGCGCCGCAGGTGCGGGGGCAGGGCGTTGTAGCCAACGAAGGCTGAGTCGCGAGACTTACAGCGAGTCGATGAAACTGCGCAGCTTGTCCGAACGGCTGGGGTGCTTGAGCTTGCGCAGCGCCTTGGCTTCTATTTGGCGAATGCGCTCGCGGGTCACGTCGAACTGCTTGCCCACTTCTTCCAGCGTGTGGTCGCTGGTCATTTCGATACCAAAGCGCATGCGCAGCACCTTGGCTTCGCGGGGGGTCAGGCCATCCAGGATGTCCTTGACCACGTCGCGCAGGCCAGCCTGCATGGCGGCTTCGATAGGGGCGGTGTTCGCACCGTCCTCGATGAAGTCGCCCAGGTGGCTGTCGTCGTCGTCCCCGATCGGCGTTTCCATGGAGATCGGCTCCTTGGCGATTTTCATGATCTTGCGAATCTTGTCCTCGGGGATCTCCATCTTCGCAGCCAGGATGGACGCATCGGGCTCGAAACCAAACTCTTGCAAGTGCTGGCGGCTGATGCGGTTCATCTTGTTGATCGTCTCGATCATGTGCACCGGGATACGGATGGTGCGCGCCTGGTCGGCGATCGAGCGCGTGATGGCCTGGCGAATCCACCATGTGGCGTACGTCGAGAACTTGTAGCCACGGCGGTATTCGAACTTGTCCACCGCCTTCATCAGGCCGATGTTGCCTTCCTGGATCAGGTCGAGGAACTGCAGGCCACGATTGGTGTACTTCTTGGCAATCGAGATCACGAGGCGCAGGTTGGCCTCGATCATTTCCTTCTTGGCATCGCGCGAGGTGGCTTCACCTTCGTTCATGCGCTTGTTGATGCCTTTCAGCTCTGCCAGTGGCACGACCACCCGCGACTGCAGGTCCATCAGCTTTTGCTGCAGGTCCTGGATGGGTGGAATGTTGCGTGCAATCACGGCCGACCAGGGCTTGCCCGCAGCGGCTTGCTTCTCGACCCATTGCAGGTTCAGCAGGTTGGGCGGGAAGTCCTTGATGAAGGTTTCCTGGGGCATGCCGCACTTGTCCACGATGATGCGGCGCAGCTCGCGCTCCTTCTTGCGCACGTCGTCCACTTGGCCGCGCACCATGTCGCACAGTTTCTCGATGGTCTTGGCGGTAAAGCGGATGGTCATCAGCTCGGCCGACAGGGCCTGCTGGGCCTTCACGTACGCAGGGGTGCCGTAGCCTTCCTTGTCGTAAACCTTGTGCACTTTTTCGAACAGCTCGCGAAGCTTGTCGAAGCGCTCCAGCGCCTGCTTCTTGAGTTCTTCGAGCTTCTTGGTCAGCGCCTTGGAGCCGCCCTTGCCGTCGTCGTCATCGGCTTCGTCGAATTCGTCGAAGTCTTCTTCGGCCACATAGTCGTCGGCCTCGTTGGGGTTGGAGAAGCCGTCCACGATGGTCGAGATCACGACCTTGCCTTCGCGGATCTCCTCGCCCATGTTGAGGATCTCGGCGATGGTGGCTGGCGATGCACTGATCGCCTCCATCATGGCCATCAGGCCGCCTTCGATGCGCTTGGCGATTTCGATTTCGCCTTCGCGGGTCAGCAGCTCCACGGTACCCATTTCGCGCATGTACATGCGAACCGGGTCGGTGGTGCGGCCGAATTCCGAGTCCACGGTAGACAGCGCGGCTTCTGCGGCTTCTTCGGCTTCTTCTTCGGTGGCGCCTGCGGGAGCGTTGTCCGTGATGATCAGCGCTTCGGCGTCAGGCGTCTGCTCGTACACCGCCACGCCCAGGTCGTTCAGGGTGGTAATGACGGCTTCGAGGGTTTCGGCATCGACCAGCTTGTCGGGCAAGTGGTCGTTGATTTCAACGTGCGTGAGGTAGCCGCGTGTCTTGCCCAGCTTGATCAGGGCCTTCAGGCGCTGGCGGCGCTTTTGCATGTCTTCTTCGGACAGGACGGTTTCGTCCAGGCCGAATTCCTTCATCAAGGCCCGTTCCTTGGCCTTGCTGATCTTCATGCGCAGGGGCTTGACCTTCTCGACCGTGGCGGCTGCCTCGGGGGTCTCTTCGATCTCGCCTTCGAGGTCGGCTTCGATGTCCGACAGGTCGGTATCGTCCACGCTTTCATCGCCACCGGCAGCTGCCTTGGGCTTGCGGCCACGCTTGGCGGGGGCCTTGGCTTCGGCGGCACCGGCTGCCTTGGCGGGGCGGCCAGGGCGCTTCTTGGGGGTGTCTTCGTCTTCGGAGGCAGCCGCAGCTTTGGCGCGGGCAGGTTTCTTCTTCAGCAACTCATCGGCAGCTTTGATCAGCTCGGCGGTACTTTTCACGGGCACAGTTTTCACTTTCTTGGCGACCGGGGCGGGCGCGGCGGCAGCGGCCTTTTTGGGGGGCGCCTTGGCCGGCGCTTTGGCCGCGGTTTTGGAGACAGCCTTTGCGGCGGTGCCTGAGGCAGACTTGGGCAACTTCGCGGACTTTTGAGCGGGCATGGAGCAACCTCAGAATCAAAAACGGACACAAAGAAAACGCAAGCGCCTCAGATCCCGGCGCGGGTGGCAACGCAAAGCAACCAGGGCTTTGCGTCTGGAGGGGACACCCTCAGCGGCAAGATGTCTGGGCGATCATTTGGTGTGCAGTCCTTGCGATAAGTGGACCCATCAGCGCATAGGTGCGCGTTTGTCACGGTGGCCCGGCTCGGAGGTGCTGCTGTCGCTCTTGCCAATAACTAACCTTATATTATACCGCCCGGGCTCGATTCAAGTGGTTTTTGGCGCTATTTGCTCCAGTTCCTTGCGCTTTTCGGCCAGTACCCGGTAGCGCTCCAGGGCCGACGGGTCTTGCGCCACTTGCAGCACCAGCACTTTTTGCTGCTCCTTGATGTCTTCGATCTGCATGCGGGTGAGCAGATCGCGCAGCTCCAGTCGCAATTCGTGCAGTTCGCCCTCGGTCTGCGCATGCGAGCCGGTCATCACCTTGACGGCCAGCTCTTCGCACTCGTGATCGCGCAGGCTTTCGCGCAGCACGGCCCAGGCCAGGGGGCCATGTTCATGAAACTGCGCCTCCAGCCATGCAAACAGCGGCCCATGGGGTGCGGGCTGGGCCGACAGCGTGGTGTGGTCGTCGTGCGTCAGCTCTTCAAGAAACGCCATGTGCGACAGCAGCAGCCGCGCTGCGTGGTCGGCCCGGCCCATGGCCGGTGTGCGGGGCAGGCGGGGCTGGGGTGGCCACGGAGCGTCCTTGTCACGTTTTTTCCAGCCTCCGCCGCTTTTCCAGTCGCCCCCCTTGCGAAACGGGGGCTTGCTGCCGCTGCCATAGCCACTTTGGCCGCCATAGCCCCCCTGGTTGCCATAACTGCTGTACCCGGGGTCGTAGGCCTGGCCTGTCGATTCGCTGTGGGGTTGCCAGCCATCGGTGTCGGGCGGGACATCCCAGCTGGGGGCGTCATCAGGGGCGGGGCGGGGCTGTTGGCGCTGCGGCGGCGCGTGGTGTGCAGAGCGCAGGCCGTCACGGGCGGCTGCCTGCCCCCAAAGGTCGGACAGGTCGCGGGCATTGAGCTGGGTCAGCTCGGCCAGCTCGCCCAGCAGCTGGCGCTTGAGCACGCCGTCTGGCAGTGCCGTCCACAGCGGGCGTGCATTGCTGGCCATGTGGGCGCGGCCCTCGGCAGTGGCCAGGTCGCAGCCTTCGCTGGCCGATTCGACCAGGAAGCGGCTCAGCGGCATGGCGTTGCTCACGTGGCGCGCAAAGGCGTCGGTGCCATGGTCGCGGATGAAACTGTCCGGGTCGTGCTCTGCGGGCAGGAACAGAAACTTGATGCTGCGCGTGTCGGTGGCATGGGGCAAGGCGCCGTCCAGCGCCTTGCGCGCGGCACGCCGCCCGGCGTTGTCGCCGTCAAAGCTGAACACCACCGCGTCGGTAAACCGCAGCAACTTTTGCACGTGCTCGGGCGTGCATGCCGTGCCCAGCGTGGCCACCGCGTTCGGAAAGCCCAGTTGCGCCAAGGCCACCACGTCCATGTAGCCCTCCGTGACCAGTGCGTAGCCCGCCTCGCGGATGGGCGTGCGGGCCTCGAACAGGCCATACAGCTCGCGCCCCTTGTGAAATACCGGGGTTTCGGGGGAGTTGAGGTACTTGGGCTTGTCGTCCCCCAGCACCCGGCCACCAAAGCCGATGTACTCGCCCTTGACGTTGCGGATGGGAAACATCACCCGGTCGCGAAACCGGTCATAGCGCTTGCCACCGTCTTCGTCGTTGACGATGACCAGGCCGCTTTCCTCCAGCAGCGGGTCGTCGTAGCTTGGGAACACGCTGGCCAAGCTGCGCCAGCCTTCGGGCGCGTAGCCCAGGCCGTAGCGCTTGGCCACCGCGCCCGAAACACCCCGGCCCTTGAAATACCCAATGGCGCGCTGCGACTCGCGCAGGTGGCGGCGGTAGGCGTCGGCGGCTTTCTCCAGCACCTCGTTCAGCGTGGCTTGTTTCTGTCGCGCGGCGGCGGCGCGTTCCTTTTCCTGCGGGGAGATGTCGTCATCGGGCACCTGCAGGCCCACGCTCTGGGCCAGGTCCTGGACGGCCTCGACAAACCCCATGCCCGCGTGGTCCATCAGAAAGCTGATGGCATTGCCATTCTTGCCGCAGCCAAAGCAGTGATAGAACTGCTTGGCGGGGCTGACGCTGAAAGAGGGCGACTTTTCCCCGTGAAACGGGCACAGTCCCATGAAATTGGCACCGCCCTTCTTGAGCTGCACGTAGCGCCCCACGATGTCCACCACGTCCACACGGGTGAGCAGTTCCTGAATGAAAGACTGAGGGATCGTCACGCGCCCTATTGTCCGCGTAAACTGTTTGTAACCAGTTATTGCTGGAAAGGCTTTTGGCATGGGGTTCACGGCGTGTCGGGGGGCTTTGGCGGGCAGGGCGCTGCGAAGGTGGTGCACCAGCCTGCCTGTGCTGCTGGTGGCGCTGGCGGGGCTCGTATTGCTGCCGGCGGCCTCGCAGGCCGCGACGGTCCTCAGGGTGCTGGCCTGGCCGGGTTATGCCGACCCGGACTTTGTAGAGGTGTTCGAGAAGCGCCACGGGGTCAAGGTGGAGATCACCACCGTGGCATCGGACGACGTCTTGCGCGCCAAGATGGACAGCACCGACGGGCCGGGTTTTGACCTCGTGGCCGCCAACACGGCAGAAATTGCGCGGCTGATCCTCCATGACAAGCTCGCGCCATTGCCCCTGGGCAACATCCGCAACACCGCAGGGCAGCTGCCCCGGTTTCGTCAGCTGCACACCATCTCGGGCATTGGCTGGCGGGGCGAGGTCTATGCCATGCCCTTCACCTATTCCGAGATGGGGCTGGTGTACGACCGTCAGCAGTTCAGCACCCCGCCGCATTCGATCTCCGTGCTGTGGGACCCCCGCTGGCAGGGCAAGGTGCTGGCGTTCGACGGCAGCAGCCACGGGTTTTCGCTGGCTGCCATGCGCCGGGGCCTGCCGCCGTTTCGCATCGACCCCGCCCGTTTCAGCCCGCTGGCCAAGGACCTGGTGGCCCTGCGGCGCAATGTGCGGTCGTTCTACAGCCTGCCCGAGGAGTCGGTCGAGCTGTTCCGCAAACACAAGGTGGCGGTGATGCATGCCAATTACGGCCAGCAGCAGCTCAAGCAGCTGCGCGATGCGGGGCTGGATGTGGGCTACGTGGTGCCCAAGGAGGGCGCACTGGCCTGGCTGGACTGCTGGGCCATCACCCGCCGCTCCACCCAGGTGGCTCTGGCTGCCGAGTGGATCAACTACATGCTCGACCCCGCCGTGAGCCGAGAATTCACGCGGCGACAGGGCCTGGCCAACACGCTGGACGAGCCGCCTGCGCTGGCGGGCGATGTGCCCATGGGCCCCATCCTGTGGCTGGAACCGGTGGAAGACGAAGCCCTGCGCGCACGCCTGTGGCAACGCATCGTGTCGGGCGACCGACCCAACCGGTTCTGACCGATGGCACGCGTGAAATGGAGCATCGCGCTGAGGCTGGGGGCCCTGCTGGCCTCGTTCAGCGTGTTCGCTGCCATTCTGGCGGGCTACTACACGTTCGATTCGAGCCGTGAACGCCTGCAGGGGCGGGCCGAGCGCTCGCTGCTGGCCACCACGCAGGTGCTGGCGCGCCACATGCAGGCGGGCTTTGGCACGGTGGCGCGCGACACAGCCTTTCTGGCCGACGCCGCTGCCGTCGAACAAGACCAGGGACGGCTGGCCGACCTGTTCAAGGCCAACCTGCAGGCCCATCCCGCCTATTTGCAGATCCGCTTCATCAGCGCCAGCGACTACGGGCTGGAGCTGGTGCGCATCGACCGCCAGGGCGACAAGCTGGTGCGCGTGCCCGATGACCAGTTGCAGGAGAAGTCGCACTTTCCGTTCGTTTTCGAGGCCCTCAGCCTGCCCGATGGGGAGGTGTATGTGTCCGAGTTCGGCATCAACCACGAAGACGCTGCGCAGGAGGCTGCCGTGCCCGTGTTCAACATGGCGTCGCCCGTGGTGCAGGGGGGCCAGCTGCGGGGCGTGGTGGTGGTGCGGGTGGCGGCCGCGCCGTTTCTGCACAACTTCAACGCCGCCTTACCTACGCCCTACGGGTTTTATCTGAGCAACCGCTGGGGCGACTTTTTGGTGCACCCGGACGCCGCGCAGACCTTTGGCTTTGACCGGGGCCAGCGCATCCTGATCCAGGAGTCGTTCCCGCAGGTGGCTGCGCTGGTCGATGGCCGTGCTGAAGAGGCGGTGCTCAGCCAGCCCGGTACCGACGACGAAGAGGCGCGAGTGTTTGCATTTGTGCGCATGCCGTTTGGCAACGCGGACGAGGGGCGCTTCATGGTGGTGGGGCTCTCGCAGCCGTTGGCGGTGGTGCAGGGCGAGGTGCTGGATCTGGGGCGCAGCATCCTCAAGATCTTGCTGGTGCTCAGTGTGGTGGGCGTGGCCCTGGCGGCCGGTGTGTCGCGCCTGGTCACCCAACCGCTGCAGGTCATGGTGAAGGCGGCGCAGGCGTTTTCGCGCGGCCAGGCGCATGGCGCGCTGCCCGTTCACCGGGGAGACGAGGTGGGCGAGCTGGCCCGCAGCTTCCAGGACATGGAGCAGCAGATCAGCCGGCAGCTGGCCGAGCTGAACCTCAGCCGCGATGCCATGGCCCACCTGGCGCACCACGACGCACTCACCGGCCTGCCCAACCGCCGCATGTTCGAGCAGCGCCTCACGCAGGTACTGGAGCTGTCGCGCCGCAGCGGCCGCAGTTGTGCCCTGCTGTTTGTGGACCTGGATGAGTTCAAAGCCATCAACGACACGCGCGGGCATGCCGTGGGCGACCTGGTGCTGCAGGCGGTGGCGCGCACCATCGTCGGCGCCGTGCGGCAGGTGGATACCGTGGCCCGGCTCGCAGGGGACGAGTTCACGGTGCTCTGCGAAAACGTGGACTCCGAAGAGGCTGCGCTGCAGATCGTGACCAAGCTACAGCACGCCTTCGAGCCGCCGCTGGACATTGACGGCCAGCCGCTGCCGGTGCGCGCCAGCATCGGCCTGAGCCTGTTCCCCCGCGACGCCCAGGATGCGCGCACACTGATGGCCAGCGCCGACGCGGCCATGTACCGCGTCAAGCAAAGCCACAAGCGAAGGTTGTGAGGCTGCTGCACCGCAGCCAACACCGTTGACGTATGGCCCGTGTTGCTTTCGTGTCAGCCTGCGGCGCTAGGCTGTGTGTTGTTCACCTTCTTGCACCGACCCATGACCTCCATCTTTGACCAGCACCTGCCCCGCAACGAAGCCAACTTTGCCGCCCTGTCGCCCCTGTCGTTCATCGAACGCACGGCCGAGGTCTACCCCGATCGCCTGGCCATCGTGCACGGCACGCTGCGCCAGACCTGGGCCCAGACCTACGCGCGCTGCCGCCAGCTGGCCAGCGCGCTGGTGCAGGCAGGCATCGGCAAGAACGACACCGTGGCCGTGATGCTGCCCAACACGCCCCCCATGGTGGAGGCGCACTTTGGCGTGCCCATGGCGGGCGCCGTGCTCAACACCCTCAACACCCGGCTAGACCCCGAGGCCATCGCCTTCATGCTCGACCATGGCGAGGCCAAGGCCGTGATCGTGGACCCGGAATTCACCGGCACCATGGCCAAGGCGCTGACCCTGCGCACGGGCACCACGCCCATCCGGGTGATCGAGGTCCAGGACGCCCTCTACGGCCCCGCCGTGCAAAGCATTGGCGGCATCGACTATGAGGCCTTTGTGGCCAGTGGTGACGCCACCTTTGCCTGGAGCCTGCCTGCCGACGAGTGGGATGCGATTGCGCTCAACTACACCAGCGGCACCACCGGCAACCCCAAGGGCGTGGTCTACCACCACCGGGGCGCGGCCACCAATGCCATCAGCAACGTGCTGGAGTGGGACATGCCCAAGCACGCGGTGTACCTGTGGACGCTGCCCATGTTCCACTGCAACGGCTGGTGCTTTCCGTGGACCATTGCAGCGCGTGTGGGTGTCAACGTGTGTCTGCGCCGCGTGGACGCGCAGGCCATCTTCGATGCCATCCGCAACCACGGCGTCACGCACTACTGCGGCGCGCCCATCGTGCACGGGCTGCTGGTCAACGCGCCCGAGGCGATGAAGGCGGGCATCCCCGCAGGCGTCAAGGCCATGGTGGCGGGCGCCGCGCCACCGGCCTCGATGATCGAGGGCATGGAAAAAATGGGGTTCGACCTGACCCACGTGTATGGCCTGACCGAGGTGTATGGCCCTGCCACCGTCTGCGCCAAGCACGAGGCGTGGGACGCCCTCGACATCGGCGAGCGCGCCCGCCTCAACGCCCGCCAGGGCGTGCGCTACCACCTGGAGCGCGACGTGCGCGTGCTCGACCCCGAGACGATGTTACCCGTGCCGCAGGACGGCGAAACCATGGGCGAGATCATGTTCAAGGGCAACATCGCCATGAAGGGCTACCTCAAGAACCCCAAGGCCACCGACGAAGCCTTTGCGGGCGGCTGGTTCCACAGCGGCGACCTGGCCGTGCAGTACCCCGACGGCTACATCAAGATCAAAGACCGCAGCAAGGACATCATCATCTCGGGCGGCGAGAACATCTCCTCCATCGAGGTCGAAGACGTGCTCTACCGCCACCCCGACGTGCTGGCCGCCGCCGTGGTGGCCAAGCCCGACCCCAAGTGGGGCGAGACGCCCTGCGCGTTTGTGGAGCTGAAGGCCGGCGCGCAGACCACACCCGAAGACATCGTGGCGCACTGCAAGAAGCACCTGGCCGGCTTCAAGGTGCCACGCGCCGTGGTGTTTGGCGAGCTGCCCAAGACCAGCACCGGCAAGATCCAGAAGTTCGAGCTGCGCAAGCAGGCCGGGTCGGCAGCGGCCATCAATGTCTGAGTTGGTGCGACGCGCCTCGCGGGGTGCGTTGCAGCGTGAGGTGGGGTCATCCAGATGCTATGTAATTGATAGCTTCTGGCGCATATTCCACTAGCGCATCTGCTGCTTTTGGCTTGACAGTCCGGGCCAGGGGCTACCGGGCGCCCTCGGCAGCGCTGCCAGGGCGGGGTGTCACCGTCCTTCGCCCCCCGCTTCGCGCCATTCCCTTGCTGACATCCCCAGCTTTTGCGCAAACACGCGCGACAGAGCCGAGGGGTTGGCATAGCCCAGTTCATGGGCAATGGATTTGAGCGACCGGCCCGCACGCAGGTGAGCCTGCGCCAGCGTCAGCCGCCAGTGCGCCAGGTAGTCGGCGGGCGTGTCCCCCACCACGGCCTTGAAGCGCGCGGCAAACGCGCTGCGCGACATGCCCGCCTGCTGCGCCATCTGCGCCAGGCTCCACGGCTCGCCGGGTGCCTCGTGCAGGGCCGTGAGCGTGCGCGACAGTTGCGGGTCGGCCAGGCCCGTCAGCATGCCGGGGGGCATCTGCGCCTGCTGCGGGTGGTCCAGCAGCCAGCGCAGCAACTGCAACAGCACCACTTCAAACAAGCGGTCGGCCAGCACGCGGTGGCCGCAGCGCAGGCGGTCGGTTTCGGCAAACAGCAGGTCCAGCGACTGCTGCAGCCCGTCCACCGCACCCAGCGGCAGCACCACCAGCGGGGGCAGGGCGCGCGCCAGCGGGTGGCTGGCACCGCCGTCAAAGTCCAGCGCGGCGCAGATGAAGTCCGAGCCCTCGGTGGGCGCGTTGTGAAAGAAGTGCTCCAGCGGCCGGGCATAGAACAGCAGGCTGGGCTCGCACACCTGAAGCCGCTCGGGTGGGCCCGCCTGGGGCTGGTGCGTCACTACCATCTCGCCCCGGCGCAGCACATGCAAAAAGCCCCGGCCCGGCGCCGCCGCAAAGTGCGTCACGCCACACAGCGGCCCGTTGTGGAACAGGTGCGCCCGCACCCGAAACCGCTCCAGCAGCGGCGACAGCCGGTCGAGCGGGGCTGGGGGCTGCACGGGTCCAGGAGAGGGTGGTGTCATGGTTTTGGATGATTTGGTATGAATTTTGGATTTTATGTGCCAAATGGTACGCGCTGGCGCCAGACACTGCAGGGGTGCCGAGAACAGGCACAAGTTCTCACCAACCCTTCATGACTTTCAAGGAACACGCCATGTCCGCTACTTCTTCTTCCGTCGCCCGCGTCCCCCTCGTTGACCGCACCGCCGCCACCGGCGCTGTGCGCAGCGTGCTCGACCAGGTCCACGGAGCCTTTGGCGCCACGCCCAATATGTTCCGCGCCGTGGCCAACTCGCCCGCCGCGCTGCAAAGCATGTGGGGCGCGTTTGGCGCGCTGGGCGGCGGCGTGATCGGTGCCGCCCTGGGCGAGCAGATCGCCGTGGCCGTGGCCAACCGCAATGCCTGCGACTACTGCCTGGCCGCCCACACCGCACTGGGCCGCAAGGCGGGCGTGAGTGGCGAGGCCCTGGCCGCCGCGCAGGCGGGCGAATCGGCCGACCCGCGCACGGCCGTCGTGCTGCGCTTTGTGCTCCAACTGGTCAACGAACGCGGCCAGGTGGATGCGGCCGATGTGCAGGCGTTGCGCGACCAGGGCGTGAGCGACGAGCAGATCGTCGAGATCGTGGCCCATGTGGCGCTCAACCTGTTCACCAACTACGTGAACGTGGCGCTGGCAGTGCCGGTGGACTTCCCTGGTGTCAAGCTGCGCCCGTCGCGCTGAACGATGGGGCGGCGCGCGTCTGGCCGGTGGGCCGGATGCGCGCCGCTTCTGTTGCTGCAGCTGACGTGGTCCTGTGGCGAAGTGGTCGCAGGCAGTCCTTCGCGAAGACCCATGCGTGCGTTTTTTGCACGCATGACCGGCTGCAAAGTCGTTTGTCAGCGCGGCAGGCCTGCTGCACCATGGCCGCTCCCTTGCCCACCCACCCGAAGGAAGCCGCCCCATGAACCCCGCCCGCGACGAGCACGCCATCGACACACTGCCACGCCTGGAGGCCCTGCTGGGCCCGCTGAGCGATGCCTCCGTCCACAAAGAGCTGCCCTATGTGCACCCCGCCTACGGCGCCATGATCGCGGCGTCGCCCTTTGCCGTGCTGGCCACCACCGGCCCCGGTGGGCTGGACGCCTCGCCGCGTGGCGACCCCGCCGGCTTTGTGCAACTGCTGGACGACAAGACCCTGCTGCTGCCCGAGCGCCGTGGCAACAACCGCGCCGACAGCCTGCGCAACATCGTGGCGGACCCGCGCGTGGCGCTGCTGTTCCTCATCCCCGGCGCGGGCGAGACGCTGCGTGTGAACGGTCGCGCGCACATCAGCGTCGCGCCCGACCTGCTGGCGCGTTTTGTGGTCAACGGCCAGCCGCCCAAGTGTGTGGTCGTGGTCGATGTGCAGGCGGTGTACTTCCAGTGCGCGCGCGCCATCCAGCGCTCGCGCCTGTGGCATGCCGTGCCGCCCGGCACCCCGCGCCCCGTGCCCACCCCCGGTGCCATCCTGGCGTCCATCACACAAGGCGAGTTTGACGGCGCCGCCTACGACCGAGAACTGCCAGCGCGCCAGCAGGCCACGCTGTATTGAACGGCCACCGCGATGGGTAGCAACAGCGTTGCCCCCGCTGCCAGCGCACACAATGGCGGCTGGGTGCGCAAGGCATGCGTGTCACTTACCAAATGGCCAAGCCCGCAGGCGCTTGAGGTTCGCTATTGGGTGAAGCAAGCCCCCGCGCACGTTCACACCAGATAGAGGGGGAGACATGGATTCCGTGCTGTTGATCGTGGCCTTGGGTGCAGTGGCCGCCGGGTTTGTGCAGGGCCTGTCGGGCTTTGGCTTCGGCATGGTGGCCATGTCGTTCTGGGCCTGGACGCTGGAGCCCCGTCTGGCCGCGCTGCTGGCGGTGTGCGGCGCACTCACCGGCCAGCTGGTGGCGGCGGCCACGGTGCGCCGGGGTTTCGACCGGGTGCGCCTGCTGCCCTTTGTGCTGGGCGGCCTGGTGGGTATCCCCATTGGCGTGGCCGTGTTGCCCCGCCTTGACATGGACGCGTTCAAGGTCATCCTGGGCACGCTGCTGGTGCTGTGGTGCCCGGCCATGCTGATGGCCAAGCAGTTGCCCCGCATCACGCGCGGCGGGCGCGTGGCCGACGCGCTGGTGGGCATGGCGGGCGGCGTGATGGGTGGGCTGGGCGGCTTCACTGGCGTGCTGCCCACCCTGTGGTGCACCTTGCGCGGTCTGGACAAGGACGTGCAGCGCGCCATCATCCAGAACTTCAACCTGGCCATGCTGCTGGTGACCTTCCTCACCTACCTGGCCACCGGCCTGGTCACCCGAGAAGCACTGCCGTTGCTGGCCATCGTGGTGCCCGCCATGCTGGTGCCCGTGCTGCTGGGAGCGCGGCTGTACCACGGCATCAGCGATGCGCGGTTCCGGCAGATCGTGCTGGGCATGTTGACCTTGTCGGGGGTGGCGATGCTGGTGGCCAGCCTGCCCAAGGTGCTGGCGCGGCTCGCGTAGGGTTCCATTTGCGTGGGCCGCGCCCGGTGGCCATCCTGTTGTCGACTTGCCGCACATGCCCCGTTACATTGGGAGGGGCATGCACCAAAAAGATGACACCACGCGGCCACCGGACGCGGACGACCGTCTTGAGGCCGGAGCCCCGCGTCGCCGCTATCGCCTTGTCACGCCGCTGAGCCTGGCGATTGCGCTGGGCTGCATCGTTGCTGTGGCGGGTTTCTGGCTGGTCACGCTGCAGCGCGTGGCGTTCGAGCGCGAGCAGGCCGTTGCCTCGGCCATGCAGTCCAATGCCAACTTGGCCATCGCCTTCGAGCAGCAGGTGTTCCGCACCCTCAAGGCGGCCGAGCAGGTCGCGGCCTTCGTGCGCGAGCAGTACCTGCAGCAGGGCGCCGACATCGACCTGCACGACTGGGTGGAGAGGGGGGTGATCCGCGAGCCCATGTTCACCATCATCAGCGTGGTGAACGACCAGGGCGACATTGTCAGCAGCAGCCAGGAGACTGGGGCCGTCAACTACAGCGACCGCGCCTTTTTCAAGGCACTGCAGGCCAGCGATCGCGATGACCTGTTTGTGAGCGAGCCCGTGCTGGGGCGCGTGTCGGGGCAGTGGCGCATTCCGATGGCGCTGCGCATCGTTGGCGAGGGAGGCCGCTTTGGTGGTGTGGTGGTGATGTCGGTGGACCCGACGAACTTCACTGACTTTTACCGCCAGGCCGACCTGGGCGCATGGGGGCTACTGGAGCTGACGGGGCTGGACGGCGTGGTGCGCGGCCGCAAGGCGGGGGGCAAGATCAGCTTTGGCGCCGATGCGCGGGGCCTGCCGTGGTTTCAGCGCCGCACGCAAGACCCCGAAAGTGAGCTGATCGATGAAGAAGGCGCGGTGGACGGTGTACCGCGCATCCTGAGCTACCGCACGATGGCAGGCCACCCGTTGATGGTGACGGTGGGTTCGGCCTCCGACGAGGTGCTGGCGCCGGTGATGCAGCGGCGCGTTGACTACATCGCCTTGGCGGCGGGTGCCAGTGTCGCGCTGCTGTGTTTTGGCGCGCTGCTCATTGTGGTGCTGGCACGCCAGCGGGCCGTGGCCGATGCACTGACGTCCAGCGAGGGCTTGTTCCGCGCCACCTTCCACCAAGCGGCCACCGGCATCGCCCACATCACGCCTGAAGGCCGCATCCTGCGTGCCAACGACAAGTTCTGCCGCATGCTGGGCTACTCGCTAGACGAGTTGCGCCAGCGCGACCTCCTCGGACTGAGTGACGAGAGCGAACGTGAAGCCGTGCGCCGATTCCTGGCACGGCGCCTGGTGGCGCACTCGCCCGTGTTCTCCCCCGAGATGGAAAAGGCCTACCGGCGCAAGGACGGCGGCCTGTTGTGGGTGTACGAAGCGCTGGGCCTCGTCAAAGACGCCCAGGGTCACCCGGACTTTCTGGTGGTGGTGACGCAGGACATCAGCGCGCGCAAGGAGCTGGAGATGCGTCTGTCGCACGATGTGCTGCACGACGCGCTCACGGGCCTGTCCAACCGCGTGATGTTCCACGACCGCTTGGCGCGTGTTCTCGAATCGGCACGCCGCTATGGGCGGCATGCTGCCGTACTCTACGTGGACCTGGACGGGTTCAAGTCCGTCAACGACCAGTGGGGCCATGCGGCGGGCGACCTGTTGCTGCAGCAGGTGGCCCGGCGGCTTGAAGACTGCGTGCGCGCCGAAGACACCGTGGCGCGCCTGGGCGGCGACGAGTTCGGCATCGTGCTGGCCACCATCGAGCATGCTGACCACTGCGAGGTTGTGGCGGGCAAGGTGCTGTCTGCGATGAAACAGCCTTTTCTGCTGGACGGTGCTGTTGCACACATCTCGGCCAGCGTGGGCGCGGCGCTTTTCCCGCGCCATGGCAGCGATGCCGATGCGCTGCTCGCCCAGGCCGATGCCGCGATGTATGCAGCCAAGCAGGCGGGCAAGAACCGCTTCAGCATCGACACCGCACTGAGCCCGCTCGCCGATGGTGGTATCGTAGGTTCGTCGGATTGACAGGCGCCTGGTGGTGCTTTGCCGTTGATGCTATCGCTCCTGATTTAGGAGCTTTTGGCGCTTTATTCATAAGCACTATCGGCCTTTTTTATTCACATCACCGCGTCGGAGTCGTAAAGTCGCGTGTGCGATTGCCCGGCCGCGCATCACAGCTCGCTGGCGTCCTTGCCCTCGCTCTGCTTGATCACCCACCGCACGGTCGCGCGCGGTGCGGGCACACGCTGGGCATACACCTCCAGGCCTCCGTGGGTCCATGCGGCATAGCTGCCGCTGGGGTCGTTGGCGGCGGTCTCCAGCCCGTAGGTGCTGCGGCCAAAGGCGAGCATGGCTCCAAATGCGGCTGCGCCGCCATCGGCTTGGTCGCTGGCATCGGCGACGAACTCGACCCGCCGCAGTTCCCGCCCGCCGAAGAAAAAGGTTTGCGCACCGGACACCCCAGCGATCACTACAGGCTCCAGCCGCCAGAGGCCGGTCAGACCTCCGGCAACGCGCTGCGGGCGCGATACGCGCGCTGCACCGGGCACTGCTTCGCGCAGGGCGTCAGCGCCCATGCCCAGCTCCACGCCCGCTGGCAGCGGTTGTAGCGGGGCAGCAGGTGTGGGCGATGGGGGCGGCGCGGCCATGGCCAGCGCGGCGGGCTGCGCCTGCGGTGGCGCACTCGCACGCACCTGAGCCTGCGCAGGCGCCACGCACAGGGTCCAGGCCAGCATTGCGCCCTCGCAGCTGCGCCACAGGCACCAGTGCGCGGTCAGTGGTAGCGTCGGGATCAATCGGTGGATATTCATGGTGGAGATTTTCGCTGGCGTTCGGGCGCGCCAGCGTGCGAGCGTTGCAGCAGCTGCGCGCCCCCGTGGTGGGGCTGCGCAGCGCAGGATCTCAGTCGCCCATCACCACGCCCTCGCGGCGTGGATCGGCACCGCCCAGCCACAGCTTCTTGCCATGTGCCTGGCCGCGCGTGATGGCTTGCAGACCGCTGGTCATGTTCATCTCGCGCACCTCGGCGCCGCGTGCGCGCAGGGCTTCCACGGTGGCGGGCGGGAAGCGTTTTTCTTCCAGCAGCGTGGGCCCGTTCATGGAGCCGAAGTTGGGCAGGTTGATGGCCTGCTGCGGCATCAGGCCCCAGTTGAAGACGCCGTACAGCGTCTTGGCCGTGTAGTGGATGATGGCCGCGCCGCCGGGGCTGCCGCCGCTCATCAGCAACTCGCCCGTGGCTTTGTCGAACACCAGCGTGGGCGCCATGGACGAGCGCGGGCGCTTGCCGGGCTGCACGCGGTTGGCAATGGGCTGGCCTTGTGCGTCGTTGGGGGCAAAGCTGAAGTCGGTGAGTTCGTTGTTAAGCAGGAAGCCTTTCACCATCTGCCGCGCACCGAACTGGTCTTCGATGGTCGTGGTCATGGCGACCGCATTGCCAAACGCATCGACTATGCTGATGTGGCTGGTGCCGTATTCAGGCTGGTCGGGCATGGGGGCAAAGCCCGTCTTGATGGCGCCGGGGTTGCCGGGCTGGGCGACCTTCATGCTCTGGGTGCCGATGAGCTTGGCACGCTCGGCCAGGTAGGCGGGCGCAAGCAGGCTGGTCCAGCTGCCGGCTGGCGGCTGCACAAAGTCGGGGTCGGCCACGTACTGGGCGCGGTCGGCAAAAGCCAGGCGGGCGGCCTCGGTGTAGAGGTGCAGCCAGTCCGCGCTGGGCAGGCCGTCCTGCAGGGGCTTGGCGGCGGCGTCGGTGTTCTTCAGGATGCCCAGGATCTGCCCGATGGCGATGGCCCCGGAGCTGGGTGGCGGGAAGCCGCAAACGCGGTAGTCCTTGGTTTGCACCTGGTAGTCGTGGCACAGCGCCTCGCGCTTCTTGGGCTGGTAGCCCGCCAGGTCGGCCAGGCTGAGCTTGCCGGGGTTGGTGGGGTGCTTTTGCACCTTGTCCACGATGGCCTGCGCGATCTCGCCTTCGTGCAGGGCCTTGCTGCCTTCGGCGGCGATGCGGCGCAGCACGGCGGCCAGCTCGGGGTTGCGCAGGTTCACGCCCACATCGCGTGCGTCGCCATCGGCCTTGTAGAAGTAGGCGGCGGCCACCGGGTCCTTCTTGAGGTGGGCGTCGGCCTTGACCAGGGTGTGCAGCCGCGCGCTGACCTTGAAGCCGCCTTCGGCCAGCGTGATGGCGGGCTGGAACAGCGTGGCCCAGGGCAGCTTGCCGTGCTGCTTGTGCGCCATCTCCAGCATGCGCACGGTGCCGGGCACGCCCACCGAGCGGCCGCCCACCACGCCGTCGTAGAACGGCACGGGTTTGCCGTCGGCGCCCAGGAAGAGTTTTTCATCGGCAGCAGCGGGGGCGGTTTCGCGGCCATCAAATGCCTCGACCACCTTGCCGTTGCTGTGCAGCAGGAAGGCGCCGCCGCCGATGCCACTGGACTGGGGCTCCACCAGCGTCAGCACCATCTGCACGGCGATGGCGGCATCCACCGCCGAGCCTCCGGCCTTGAGGATCTGGTAGCCCGCATCGGTGGCCAGTGGGTTGGCAGCGGCCACGGCGAACTTCTCGGTGGCCCAGCCCGGTTTTTCGGTGTAGCCGGACGAGCCCTCGGGCTGCGCGGGTACGGTGTAGGCGAACTGGGAGGGAGCGCTGGCGCAGCCCGCCAGGGCCACCAGGGTGGCAAGGGCCGCAGGGGCCAGCAGGTTGTGACTGAACGGGCGGCGCAGGGGCGACGTGGCAGGCAGGGCAGTGGGTGACATGCGGGTCTCCTGTGGGTGCAAGCAGCGAAGCGGCCATGGTAAGGGGCCTTACTGCAGCCTGCGAGGGCGTGCCAGGGGCTGCTGGAGGGGTTTTCGCAGCGATTGAAGGTGTTTTGTGGCGGTAGCGCTAGTGCAATATGCCTGAGCAGCTATCAAAAAGATAGTTGTTGCCGACCGTCAGCAGCTGTTCTCCGGCCATCTCTGAGCCCTGGTGCGGCGTAGTGACAAGGGGCTCCCGGGCCTGGAGGCTTGCGCCGCGCCCTCTCAGGCTGCCTGGGGCCCCGCGCGGCCGTCTTCCACCACAAACCGGGCGAGCGTGGAGGCGCCGCTGTCAGCGCGCAGCGGGTCGTCCACCACACGCAGCGTGGTGGACCAGCGCGTGGGGGTGATGTCGGCCAGGCCGTAGCCGCGCTGGTCGCAGCGTGCCAGCAGCACATGCGGGTTGTGGCGGACGATGGCGTCCACCTTGGCCTGCGTGGTGCCCGACCGCGAACTGATGGACGTGCCACAGAACTCGCTGGCCACAACGGCCGAGTTGGCGCGCGTGGCGTCGGCGTGCACACGGCAGACGTAGTTCTGGTGGATGTCGCCGCCCAGCAGCACGGTGTTGCGCGGCGTGTGCCGGGCCACAGATTGCAGCAGGCGCTGGCGTGCGGCGGGGTAGCCGTCCCAGGCGTCGGTGGGCACGGTGCCAGACGGGTAGTGGCGCGGCGAGAACAGCGTCTGCTGTGCGATCACGCTCCAGCGCGTGGCGTGGACGCCGGCTGCATCGGTGGCCAGGCCTGCGTCCAGCCAGCGCTCTTGCGCGCTGCCCAGCAGGCTGCGCTGTGGCTGGGCCAGCTCTGCGCAGTCGGCGGGGCGCACGGCGGGTGCGCTGCTGGCCTCGGGTGTGCGGCAGGCCTGCCAGCTGCGGTACTGGCGGCTGTCGAGCAGGTGGATGTGCGCCAGTCGGCCCCAGCGCAGGCGGCGGTAGATCTGTAGCGTGTCCCAGCCGGCGGCGGACGCGGGGCCCCGGAGGCTGGTCGTGCGCAGCGGCATGTTCTCGTAAAACGCCTGCCAGGCCGCGCTGCGCTGGGCCAGAAAGGCGGCGCTGCCCGGGCCCTCGCCACGGCTTGCCTCGGCGGCATAGTCGTTTTGCACCTCGTGGTCGTCCCAGGTCACGGCCCACGGGCAGGTGGCGTGGGCCAGCTGCAGGGCGGGGTCGCTTTTGTGCAGGGCGTAGCGGTCGCGGTAGTCGGCCAGCGTGGTGGCATGGCGCAGGCTGTGGGTGCGCGCCAGATCGGTGGTGGTTTTGGGTGTGGCGTATTCGTAGATGTAGTCGCCCAGGAACAGCACCAGGTCTGGCTGGTCAGCGGCCAGATGGCGCCAGGCCGCGTAGTGCCCATGCTCCCAGCGCTGGCACGAGGCAAACGCCACCCGCAGCGCCCCGGGCATGTCGCCCGCCGCAGGCGCGGTGCGCGTGCGGCCCGTGGCGCTCACCGCGTCGCCCAGCATGAAGCGGTAGTGGTACCAGCGTGCGGGTTGCAGGCCTTGCAGCTCCACATGCACGCTGTGGCCCAGCGCGGGCAGCGCAGTGGCCTCGCCCTTTTGCACGATCTGGGCAAACCCAGCGTCATGCGCCACCTCCCACCGCACGGTGTGGGTGCTCAGCATGTGCGCTGGATCGACCAGCAAGAGCCGCGTCCAGAGCACCACGCCATCAGGCGCCGGGTCGCCGCTGGCGACGCCGAGGGCAAAGGGGTTGTTTTGCAGCGCGGGCGGATTGCTCCAGGCCCAGCGGGGGAGGGTGGCGACGGAGGCAGCCAGGGCTGCGTTGCGCAGGAACTGCCGTCTTTGCTCGGATGTCAATTCAGCTGCCCTTTGCGTCGGGCGCCGTGCTCAGAAACTGACGCAACCCAGACCAGTGGCCGCCGCGCAAGGGCCGCCCCGCCGCGCTGGCGGCGTCCTCCTGCCCGCAGCGCGTAGCGCTGCGAGAGCGGGGGGAAGGCGCGCAGCGCCTCAGGGGGGTGTTCCTGCTCACGCCGCCATCACCCGGTTCTTGCCCGAGCGCTTGGCCAGATACATCGCCTGGTCGGCCCGCACGATGGCGTCGGTGGCGCTCTCGCTTTCGACCAACTGGGCCACGCCCGCGCTGAAGGTGATGAGCACCTTTTCGGTGCCTTGCAGGAAGAAGCGCGTGGTCAGTTCGCGCTGCAAGCGGGTCATGGCCGCCACGCCGGCTTCGACGGTGGTGTCGGGCAGCACGATGACGAACTCTTCGCCGCCGTACCGTGCCAGCAAGTCCTGCGGCCGCATGACCTCGCGCGTGACCTGCGCCAGGTGCACCAGGGCAGCGTCGCCCCCCGCGTGGCCCAGCCGGTCGTTGATGGTCTTGAAGTTGTCCACGTCCAGCAGTGCCAGGCACAGCGACGAGCCCAGGCGGCGGGCGCGGGCGATCTCGCGTTCCACGGCCTCGTCCAGGCCCTTGCGGTTGAGGCTGCCGGTCAGCGGGTCGTGTCGCGCCTGGGCGCTGGCGCGGTCCAACTCTTCTTGCAGCTTGGCGACCTCGGCACGCTTGGCTTCTGTGCGCTCGCGCAGGTCCTGCAGCTCATCGTGGGTCACGCGGCTGTCGAGCGCCATGGCGCGGGTGGCGCTCATCACCTCCTGCAGCACGGGGGCAATCTCCTGCAGGGTGCTGGCCTTGCCGATCAGGTCGGCGCAGCGCTCCATGGTGCCCTGGTAGCTGGTGCTGGATGCGGTGATGCGTGCCAGCCGCTCGACGAACGTGGCCAGCATCTCTTTCATCTGCTCCTGCGCCTCGAGCGACCGCGCCTTGGCTTCGGTCTGCTTGAAGATCACGTCCTTGAGCCGGCGCTGCACATCGTCCAGTCGCCGCAGCGTCAGGGGCGGGGTCGAGGCACTCATCAGCGCCTCGGCTTGGCCCTGAAGCCAGCGGTCGTCCACGCTGAGCACGGCGATGTTCTCGAAGATCATGTGCAGCAGCTCCAGCAGGCTCGCGCGGATGGAGGCTTGTTCTTCGGTGGCAAACGACAGGCGATAGCTGAAGTTGCCGAGCATGAGCTGCGCGGTGGTCACCAGGGGGGCGGGCTCGCGCAGGAAGGTGACGAGCTGCTGCGCCATGTCGATGACGCGAGGGTCGTCGTCGCCCAGCGCGGGCAGGGTGTTGTCGATGAGGCGGGCCAGTGCCTCGGCAAACTCGGCGTGCAGTTCGCCCAGCGCGGTGGGCGCATCGGCCACCTCGATGGGCTTGGAGGCAGTGGCCGGATGCAACCCCAGGTTGGCGTAACCCACCATCACGCTTTGCAGCGACGTCCAGTCCTTGGTGATGATGGCGCGTTCAAACTGGCCCAGCAGGCGCTTTTGTGCGGGTGTCTGGCCGGGCAGCACGCGCTGGATGCTACTCAGTGGCCCCTCAGGGAAAGGCTGCGGGCTGCGGCTGCCCGCTATTTCATCGTAGATCGCGAGGTAGTTGTCTGGCGTGGGGGCCAGTCGGCGTGCGGCCAGTTGTTTGAGCGTCTCGCGCGCGATCTCGGAAGGTGGTCGGTCGGCCATGGGCGGGCACCAGTGTCAGGATGCTGGAATGCACAAGTGTGACACAGGCGAGGCGCTGTGCGTGCTGGCACACCGGGCCACACGGGTATGCCAGCCAAGAACATGGGGAGGACCCCTTGCGAGATCTGTCCACACGTTCCAAAGGGGCGCGGCTGGCCTTCAGTTCACCATGACCAGTTTGCCCATCACCCCGCGCGAGCCCATGTGGGCGTAGGCAGCGGGCAGCTCGGCCATGGGCATGGTGCGGTCGATCACGGGCTTGATCTTTCCCTGGGCATACCACTGCGCCAGCTCGCCCATCATGGCGGCGTTGGCCTTCGGCTCGCGCTTGGCAAAGTCACCCCAGAACACACCCACGATGGACGCACCCTTGAGCAATGCCAGGTTGAAAGGCAGTGCCGGGATGGGACCGGAGGCAAAACCGACCACCAGGTAGCGGCCGCGCCAGGCGATGGAACGGAACGCGGGTTCGGCAAAGTCGCCGCCCACCGGGTCGTAGATCACGTCCGGGCCCTTGCCATCCGTGAGGGTCTTGATGGCCTCACGCAAGTTGTCCTTGCTGTAGTTGATGGTCGCGTCGGCGCCGATGGAGGTGCACAGTGCGCATTTTTCGTCGCTGGATGCCGCTGCAATCACACGTGCGCCCATGGCCTTGGCGATCTGGATGGCGGCCGTGCCCACGCCCCCGGCAGCGCCCAGCACCAGCACGGTTTCGCCCGCCTTGAGCTGGGCGCGGTCCACCAGCGCGTGGTGCGACGTGGCGTAGATCATGATGAAAGCGGCCGCATCGACATGCGAAAACCCATCAGGCAGCGGCATGCACAGGGCTGCGGGTGCAAGGGTGTGGGTGCCAAAGCCACCCGTGCCCGACAGGCAGGCCACGTTCTGGCCGACCTTCAGGTGGGTGACGCCTTCGCCCACGGCAGCTACCACGCCAGCGTATTCCGAGCCGGGGACAAAGGGCAGTGGCGGCTTCATCTGGTACTTGTTCTGCACGATGAGCAGGTCGGGGAAATTCAGGCTGGCGGCCTTGATCTCGATGAGCACCTCGCCCGCGTTGGGGGTGGGGGTGGGCAGCTCCGTCCAGGTGAGCGCCTCGACGCCGGTGGGGTTTGTGCAAAGCCAGGCATGCATGGGAAAGTCTCCTGTCGGTCGGTCTTGTCAATGATGGCCCGCATGATAGGTGGGGCGCTGGCGTGCCAGATGTCCCACGAGCGACGGGCCACGACGGAGGCGCCCCCGGCACCCGACGGTGCAGCGACTGCCCGCCCACCTACAATCCGTTGCAACCTCTACCCAGACCATGAAGATCCTGATTTCCAATGACGACGGCTTCCAGGCCCCCGGCATCGTGGCGCTGCATGATGCGCTCAAGACCCTCGAAGGCGTCGAGGTGGAGGTCGTGGCGCCCGAGCACAACAACAGTGCCAAGTCCAATGCGCTGACACTGCATTCACCGCTGTATGTACACAAGGCTGCCAACGGCTTTCGATACGTGAACGGTACCCCGGCAGACTGCGTGCACATCGCGCTCACCGGTTTGCTGGGCTACCGGCCCGATCTGGTGGTGTCAGGCATCAACAATGGCGCCAACATGGGCGACGACACCATCTATTCGGGCACGGTGGGTGCGGCGATGGAGGGGTATCTCTTTGGCATCCCCGCCATCGCTTTTTCGCAAGTAGACAAAGGCTGGGCCGAGCTGGAAGCCGCCGCAGCCAAGGCGCGGGAACTGGTGGCGCAGATGCGTGCGCAGCAACTGGTCAATGAAACCCCCTGGCTGCTCAACGTGAACATCCCCAACATGCCGCTGGAGGCCTTGCGCCCCGCCAAGCTGTGCCGCCTGGGGCGCCGCCATGCAGCAGAACGTGTCATCGTGCAGGAAAGCCCCCGTGGCGAAGCCATGTACTGGATCGGCGGCGCCGGTGCCGCCAAGGACGATGCCGAGGGCACGGACTTTCATGCCACCGCGCAGGGCCATGTGTCCATCACGCCCCTGAAGGTGGATCTGACCGATCACGACAACCTCGGCTACTGGGCGCAGACCGCAGCCCGGTTGGCAGCGGTGGCGGCTGCCGCCCCCGGCGCGTGATGCAGCGCCGCCCGGGGTTTCCGGCCAAGCTGCCGGTTTCCGGCAACGCCGCCATGGGCAAGCCGGTGGTACCACCGGCGTCCGCCGCACAGCGCAAGCCGGCCGTGGCTGCCGCGCCCGCCGGAGTGGGGCTGGATTCGTCGGCTGTCCGAGCGCGCATGGTGCAAAAGCTGGCGGCGGGCGGCATCACATCGGCCCCCGTGCTGCAGGCGATGGGCGCCGTGGAGCGCCACCGGTTTGTGGACAGTGCGCTGGTCAATCAGGCCTACGAAGACACCAGCCTGCCGATAGGGCTGGGCCAGACCATCTCCAAGCCCAGCGTGGTGGCTCGCATGTGTGAACTGCTGCTGGGAGCCGAGAGCGCGCGCCATGGCGGGCTGGGCCGTGTGCTGGAAATCGGCACGGGCTGCGGCTACCAGGCCGCAGTGCTGAGCCTGCTGGCCCGCGAGGTGTACACCCTGGAGCGTCTGCGTGGGCTGCACGACAAAGCGCGTGACAACCTGCGGCCGTTTCGCTTGGCCAACGTACACCTGCTGTTTGGCGACGGCATGCTTGGCTATGCCAAAGGTGCTCCGTACGCGGCCATCATTGCCGCAGCCGGGGGAGACGCCGTGCCCCTGGCCTGGTGTGATCAATTGGCCGTGGGGGGGCGTCTGGTGGCGCCCATGGCACTGTCGGGCGGGCAGCAAATGTTGCTGGTGATCGACAAAACCCCGCACGGATTGAAACAAAACGTGCTCGAACCCGTGCATTTTGTCCCCCTAAAATCGGGGATTGCGTAAAGGGAATTGCTTATGTTCGTATCGCGTGGTCTGGTGGTGGGTTTTACCGTGGCAATGGCGGGGCTGGTGCTCTCCGGCTGTGGCACCCGCATGAACAAGGCTCCTGTGGAAGATCGGGGCACATCTTCGTCGGCCTCGGCTCCTGCGCCCGCCGCACAGCCGGGCTTGGTGGTGGGCACGCCCATCAAGCCTCTGCCGGGTGCAGAAAACGCCGGCAAGCCGGGTTACTACACGGTCAAGCCTGGGGATACCCTGATTCGCATCGGCCTGGAGTCTGGGCAGAGCTGGAAAGACATTGCCCGCTGGAACAATCTGGAAAACGCCAACCTGATCGAAGTTGGTCAGGTGCTGCGCGTGTTGCCGCCTTCCGCTGCCCCGGCCGCTGTGGCGTCTGCCGACAATGGCGTGGTGACACGCCCGGTCACGTCCTCCTCCGTCGCTCCCGCTAGCGCCCCTGCTGCGGCTCCTGCATCGGCAGCCAGTGGTGCCAAGCCCGCAGCCTCTGCTGCGTCGGGCACGGTGGTGGCGGTGGCGCCAGCCACACCGGCACCTGCAGCAGCGCCTGCGGGCGAGGACGAATTGGCTTTCATCTGGCCTGCATCGGGTTCACTGATTGCCGGGTTTGACGAGGCGCGCAACAAGGGCTTCGACATTGCCGGCAAGGCGGGAGACCCGGTGCTGGCGGCGGCCGACGGTCGCGTGGTCTATGCCGGGGCGGGTTTGCGCGGCTATGGCAACCTGGTCATCCTCAAGCACAACAACACGTTCCTCACCGCTTACGCACACAACCAGACCCTGCTGGTCAAGGAAGACCAGGCGGTGCGCAAGGGCCAGAAGATTGCCGAAATGGGCAATACCGACGCCGACCGTGTCAAGCTGCACTTTGAAATCCGCCGGCAGGGCAAGCCGGTCGATCCCACACGCTATCTGCCGTCCCGTTGAGTCCGATGGCGGATCACTCGCCGGGCGGTGCTCCCGAAGCACACGAAACGGCTGCGGCGCGGGAGGGCGAATCTCTCCTGCTGGCCGATGAATCGGAAGCACTGGCCGACGCGGACAGCGAGTTGCGCTCCCTGCAGATAGGGTCAGGCCAACACGGCGAGCGGCTGGACCGTGCGCTGGTGGATCTGGTTCCCGAGTTCTCGCGCAGCTATCTGCAGCAGTTGCTGGCCCAGGGGCTGGTCAGCCTCAATGGCAAGCCTGTTCTCAAGGCGGCCACGCGGGTCAAGGCTGGCGACCAAGTGGTGCTGGAAATGCGGCCTACGCTGCAAAGCCAGGCTTTCCGGCCCGAGCCCATGGCCATCGATGTGGTGTACGAAGATGCACACCTGCTGGTGGTGAACAAGCCCGCAGGCCTGGTGGTGCACCCCGCGCCTGGAAATTGGAGCGGGACCCTTCTCAACGGTCTGTTGGCGCGCGACGAAAAAGCACTGCTGGTGCCACGCGCAGGCATCGTTCACCGTCTGGACAAGGACACCAGCGGCCTCATGGTGGTCGCCCGGGACCGTGCGGCCATGGACGCCCTGGTGGCGTTGATTGCCGAGCGCAAGGTCAGGCGCCAGTACGTGGCGATGGCGCATGGGGCCTGGACGGGCGCCCCGACCCGCTCGGTGGATGCCCCCATCGGGCGAGACCCTCGCAATCGTCTGCGCATGGCGGTGGTGGACTTGGCTCTGCATCCCGGCAAAACAGCCCGTACCGATTTCCTGTTTCTAGAGGGGGCCGACCACGGGTGCTGGGTGCAGTGCACCCTGCACACCGGGCGCACGCACCAGATCCGCGTGCACATGGCGTCTCTGCGCCACCCTTTGGTGGGCGATGCCCTCTACGGTGGTGCGCCGGTTGGGGCCTTGCAACGTCAGGGCCTTCATGCCTACCGGTTGGCTTTTGCGCATCCCGTGACAGGTGAGGCATTGGAGTTCCGTGCCCCTGTGCCGGACGATATGCGCCAGGCGCTGTCTGAATGGAGCCTGGGCTACAATGCGCCCTGACCGGCCTCGCCGGCCCTAGCCCGCAGCCGGAATCCCGCCGGGCCCTACCAATGCGCCAGCGTCATTGCGCGGCGCACCAATGATTGCCCCTGCTGTTGATGTGACACCCGTTGCAACGCGTGGCACTTTTCCAGGAATCGCTGAACCATGAACACGGTGGATGCCAAAAGGGTCCTCGAAACTGCGTTGATCTGTGCGCAGCAGCCTGTGCCTGTTCGCGAGCTGCGGGTGTTGTTCAATGATGCGCTGGGGTCCGATACCCTCAAGGTATTGTTACAGGAGCTTCAGCTTGATTGGGCGCAGCGCGGGGTAGAACTGGTGCAGGTAGCGACGGGTTGGCGCTTTCAGAGCCGTCCCGAAATGCGTGAATACCTGGACCGTCTGCACCCCGAAAAGCCGCCACGCTACACCCGGGCCACCATGGAAACCCTGGCCATCATTGCCTACCGGCAACCGGTCACGCGGGGGGATATCGAGGACATTCGGGGTGTGACGGTCAACAG
>NZ_JADHVT010000076.1 GCF_016783915.1 Acidovorax sp. | reverse complement strand
GTGGTGTTTCCGAACCAGGAGTCCTGGGGCACGCACCTGAACATCGCCGGTGGTGCGGTGGCCAAACACTCCAAGAACCAGGCCAATGCCATCAAGTTTCTCGAATACCTGGCCAGCCCGGAAGCACAGAACTACTTTGCCAATGGCAACAACGAGTGGCCTGCTGCCAAGGGCGTGTCACTGGACAACCCGGCCCTCAAGGCCATGACCGGCGGCAAGCCGTTCAAGAGCGAGACCATCCCGATCAGTGCCGTGGGCGCCAACACCACCAAGGTGCAGCAGATGCTGGACCGCGTTGGGTTCCAGTAAGCTACGCCACTGCACTCACAAACCAAAAGCCCGGCCTGGTCCGGGCTTTTTTTCGCCTGCGGTGTGGGCGGGAGATGCGACATAATTGACGTTTACGTTAACGTCACTTACTGGAGACAACCATGGAAATCCAAGGCAAGGTATTCATCGTCACCGGCGGCGCTTCGGGCCTGGGCGAAGGCACGGCACGCATGCTGGCCGCCCAGGGCGGCACCGTGGTCATTGCCGACATGCAGGCAGAAAAAGGCGAGGCCGTCGCCAAGGAAATTGGCGGCGCCTTCGTGAAGTGCGATGTGAGCAACGAGGCCGATGGCCAGGCCGTCGTGGCCAAGGCTGTGTCGCTGGGCAAACTGGTGGGCCTGGTGAACTGCGCTGGTATCGCACCCGCCGAGAAGACCGTGGGCAAGAATGGGGCGCATGCGCTGGCCCTGTTCAGCAAGACCATCACGGTCAACCTGATCGGCAGCTTCAACATGATCCGCCTGGCTGCCGAAGCCATGAGCAAGAACGAGCCCGAGTCCACAGGCGAGCGCGGTGTGCTGATCTCCACGGCCAGCGTGGCCGCGTATGACGGGCAGATCGGCCAGGCCGCCTACGCAGCCTCCAAGGGTGGCGTGGTCGGAATGACCTTGCCGATTGCCCGCGACCTCGCGCGCAACGGCATCCGCAACATGACCATTGCCCCCGGCATTTTCGGCACGCCCATGTTGTTCGGGATGCCCCAGGAAGTTCAGGACGCGCTGGCCGCTGGCGTGCCCTTCCCCAGCCGCCTGGGCACCCCCCAGGACTACGCCAAACTGGTGCGCCACATCCTCGAAAACGACATGCTCAATGGCGAGGTGATCCGCCTGGATGGTGCCATTCGCCTGGCACCACGTTGAGCTGGGGATTGAGTTAGGGAGGCATGTCTGAATGCTACTCTTTCGATAGCACCTTAGGCATATTCCTCTAGCACATGGTGCCTGTTTGGCACAAAAAGTCGTCCACAAGAGGCCCGGAAAGGCCGCAGGACTACTGAGAGCCAAACACTTTGCTGATGCCCACCCAACCGCCGCGCTCACAACGCGGCGGTTTCGTTTTGGCGGTGGCTTACCTCTGTCTCCCGCCTTCTCAACCCAAGACTGCGTGACCTTGGGTGAGAAGCCCCTCCAAGTCAGCGGCTGGCACGGGGCGGCTGAAGTGGTAGCCCTGCCCGGTGTAGCAGCCCAGTTCCCAAAGCACGTCACGCTGCGCAGCCGTTTCCACGCCCTCGGCAATGGTTTCCAGGCCAAGGCTTTGCGCCAAACCAATGATGGCGCGCACGATGTGGGGCGCGCTGGGGTCGTCGCCCAAATGCCGCACAAACGACTGGTCGATCTTGAGCTTGTGCACCTTCAGGCGCTGGATATAGCTGAACGAAGAGTACCCGGTCCCAAAGTCGTCGATGGACAACTGCACACCCAGGTCATACAGCTGCTGCACGATGGCAATCACTTGCTCTGGCGCATCCATGGCGATGCTCTCGGTCAGCTCCAGCTCCAGCATCTGCGGCGGCACCTCGCTGTCGGCCAGCGCCCGGCTCACCATGTCCACCAGGCCCGGATGGCGAAACTGCACCATCGACAGGTTCACCGCCACCACCAGCCCGGTGTGGCCAGCATCGCGCCACCGCCGTGCCTGGCTCAGCGCAGTGCGCAGCACCCATTCGCCCATGCGCAGAATCTGGCCGCTGCTCTCAGCCACCGGTATGAACTCAGCCGGACTGACGGCACCCAGCTCCGGGTGGGTCCAGCGCAGCAAGGCCTCCACCCCTACCAGTTGACGGTCCTTCAGGCGAATTTGCGGCTGGTAGTGCAGCGTCAGCTGTCCCAGCACCAAGGCGCTGCGCAGGGCATTCTCGATCTGCAGCACCCGGAGCGACCGCGCCTGCATGTCCGCCGAGAAGAACCGGTAGGTGTCGCGTCCAGACTCCTTGGCGCGGAACATGGCCGCGTCGGCGCGCTGGGCCAGGGTTTCAAAGTCACCACCGTCTTCGGGGTACATCGCAATCCCGATCGAAGACGTCACCACCAGCTCGTGGTGCTCCAGCTTGCAGATGCGGCGTATCTGCGCCTGCAGCTCGTCGGCCACGTGGGCCGCCTGTTGTGTATCGGTCAAGGGCAGCACGATGACGAATTCGTCCCCACCCTGTCGGGACACCGTGTCCTCGTCGCGCACCACCGACTTCAAGCGGCGCGCAATCTCGATCAGCAACCCATCGCCCACCTGGTGACCCAGCGAGTCGTTCACGTTCTTGAAATGGTCCAAGTCCAGGTACAGCAGGGCCAGCTGCTGGCCGCTGCGCTGCGTCAATGCCAGTGCCTGGCTGAACCGGGAGGCGAACATCGTGCGGTTGGGCAAGCCGGTCAGCGCATCAAAGTTGATCAGCTTGCGAATGCGCTCCTCGTCGCGCCGGCGTTCCGTCACATCCTCCTGCACGGCCAGGTAGTGGGTGATGCGGCCTTGCTCGTCGTGCAGTGGCGAGATGATGGCGGACTCGTTGTACTCGCCACCACCCTTACGACGGTTCACGAACTCGCCGCGCCACGGACGGCCTGACGTCAGGTGCGCCCACAGGTCGGCATACACGCTGGCAGGTGTGCCCCCCGCGCTCAGCAGGCGCGGGTTGCGGCCAATCACCTCCTCGGGGCTGTAACCCGTCGTGGCAGTGAACGCAGGGTTCACATATTCGATGTTGCCGTCAGCGCCTGCGATGAAGATGGAGTTGGGCGCCTGCTCCACGGCGTGGCGCAGCTTGCGCAAAGTATCGAGCGTCTGTACGCGCTGGGTGATGTCACGCGACAGCACCACAAAGCTATCGTCCGCTTCATCGTCCATTACCTTGCGCGCCACAGACAGTTCAAACCAGTGCGGCCCGTCGGGCAAATCCAGCGCGTACTGGAAGTCGCGGGCCAGGCCGTGCTCAGCCGCTGCATCGATCGCAGCCTGCATCACGGCTGCGGCTGCTGGGGGCAGGATGTCGTGGATCGAACGGCCAATCACCTCGCTGGCAGGCAGAAAGAGCAGATCTGGCTGCCGCGTGTGGATCTGAACGTAGTGGCCATCCCGGGTCACCTCAAACATGAGATCAGGCACAGCATCCAGCACAGCGCGCATGGCTTTGTCGGACTCCTTGAGCACCCGATACGGCGCCTCGATAGTGCCCACGAATATCGCCCGGTAGAGGTAGTAATACCCGATTACCTTGTACAGATGGCCCAACAGGTTGAAGAGGTCAGTGGCGACGACATAGAACGTGAAAAAAATCTCGCTCAAAGCCATCACCCATACGGCGGCGAACAAGCGTGCCACATCAAACGCGGCACGCTCGCGTGACCGGCGCAGTAGCAGCGCAAGCGATACGCCGTACAAAGCCACCACGCCATATTCAGCCCCAACCTTGAACCACGTCAGCCCTTGAGCATCGTAGGTCTGTGGGTACAAATGCGGGAACCAGAAGGCCACCACATGCACGCCCCCCACCAGGCCCAACACCAGAGCCAAAACTCCAAAACGACGAGGGCTTGGGGTAGCCACGTCGCCCGGCGCACGCCAGTGCATCGCCACCGCCCACAATAGTGTCAATGCCCCAAGATAACGAGCAGGCAACCAAAAATTAATGGCTTTAGATAACGAGTTGGGCGTGATGTAGTCTGGCATGCCGTCAAACGACAGCATGTGCGAAAAATCCACAATCCCTACCCCCAAAAAGCCGCAGGCCAGAATGAGGACGTTACGCTGGGGATTCAGGCTGTGCGCCTTCCACCCCACCGCAAACACCAGGACCGACACGGTAATAGACAGTGTCTCCAGCACTTGGTGCAGCGTCAGGTAATGACCCACCCGCTGTGGACTGGCCACCGAAAAATAGGCCCAGGCTACAACCACCCAGCTGGTCAACAAGTAAAGCACCGGCGCCACCGCTTTGAAACTGGCCAGGTGCTGTGGGTGAATCTGCAACCGAAAAAGGTTCATGGACGGCTGTGTATCGGTGAGGCACGCGGTTGAGATTTGGCGGTGCGGCAGGCTGTGGACGATTCTTGCACAGGCGCAACCCCTTGTAACAAGTCAAAACCCGATGCCAGTTGCCCAGTCAGCAAAGCTTGCAATGCCCGCACAGGTGCATATACCGACAACCGTGAAGGGCATAAAAAAACCGCTGCAGCCTTGCGACTGCAGCGGTTGATATCTGGCGGAGTGGACGGGACTCGAACCCGCGACCCCCGGCGTGACAGGCCGGTATTCTAACCAACTGAACTACCACTCCTGGCAGGCAGCTTTTCGCTTGCGTTTCTCAACACAAGCCAAGCGCTACGAACTTGGCGACCCCACGGGGATTCGAACCCCGGTACTCACCGTGAAAGGGTGATGTCCTAGGCCTCTAGACGATGGGGTCAAAACCTTGGAACTAACCGAACTACTACTGACAATTTTGGTGGAGGTAAACGGGATCGAACCGATGACCTCTTGCATGCCATGCAAGCGCTCTCCCAGCTGAGCTATACCCCCAAAACTTCTTTGGCTTGCGCCGAAGAAAAACCTTTGCACTGGAAACACCTGCAAAGGCTTGTGACTGGCGGAGTGGACGGGACTCGAACCCGCGACCCCCGGCGTGACAGGCCGGTATTCTAACCAACTGAACTACCACTCCTGGCAGGCAGCTTTTCGCTTGCATTTACCAACACAAGCCAAGCGCTACAAACTTGGCGACCCTACGGGGATTCGAACCCCGGTACTCACCGTGAAAGGGTGATGTCCTAGGCCTCTAGACGATAGGGTCAAAACCTTGGAACTAACCGTTGTCAAGTGACGTGGTGGAGGTAAACGGGATCGAACCGATGACCTCTTGCATGCCATGCAAGCGCTCTCCCAGCTGAGCTATACCCCCACTAAATGACTTCAAACACTTAGTATTTGTTGTCATCACCTGAGCCTTGAATTATAGACAGATTTTTAGCGGTTTCGCAAACGCGCTACAACTTTTTCGCGTCCGACCAGTTCCAGCACAGCATCGACCGATGGCGTGTGGGCTGTTCCAACCGTCAGCACGCGGGCGGGCATCGCCAGCTGAGGCATCTTCAGGCCGTGAGCCGCCAGCACCTGCTTGAACGCCGCGCTGATAGAAGCCTTGTCCCATTCACATGCCACCAGAGCATCAGCCAGTGCATCCAGAGCGGGCGCAATGGTATCGGTGACATGCTGGGCGCGCTCTGCATCCACAGGCGACACATCGCCATAAAAAACCTGTGCCCAATTGGCAAGCACGACTGTGGTGTCGCACCGGTCTTTGAACAGCGCACAGATCCGGGACAGACGGCCATCAGCCAACGCATCGGCCGAAACACCACGCGCCTGCAACTGCGGAGCAACCAGCGCGGCCAGCGCATCATCAGCCATCGCTTTCAAGTGCTGGGCATTCACCCAGCGCAGCTTGGCTTCATCGAACTGCGCAGCGCTCCGGCCCAGATGGTCCAGGTTGAACCACTGCAGGAACTGCTCGCGGCTGAAAATTTCGTCATCTCCGTGACTCCAACCCAGACGCGCCAGGTAGTTCACCATGGCATCGGGCAGATACCCTTCATCACGGTACTGCGTGACGGGCTTGGCGCCATTGCGCTTGCTCATCTTCTCGCCCTGCTCATTGAGCACGGTGGGCAAGTGGGCGTACACCGGAGGTTCCTTGCCCAGGGCGCGGAAGATGTTGATCTGGCGCGGTGTGTTGTTCACATGGTCGTCGCCACGGATCACATGCGTGATCGCCATGTCGATATCGTCCACCACCACGCAGAAGTTGTAGGTGGGCGTACCGTCGGGGCGCGCGATCACCAGGTCATCCAGCTCGTCATTGCTGATCTCGATGCGGCCCTTGACCTTGTCATCCCAGGCCACCACGCCTCCTTGCGGGTTCTTGAAGCGCAGCACTGGCAAAACCCCTTCGGGAACAGGCGGAAGAGTCTTGCCGGTTTCGGGGCGCCAGGTGCCGTCGTAGCGGGGCTTCTCCTTGGCAGCCATCTGCCGCTCACGCAGGGCATCCAGCTCGGCCACGCTCATGTAGCAGGGATATACGTGGCCAGCCGCCTGCAACTCCGCCAGTACAGCTTTGTAGCGATCCATGCGCTGCATCTGATAGAACGGGCCTTCGTCGTGGTTAAGGCCCAACCAGGCCATGCCCTCGATGATGACGTCCACTGCCGCCTGGCTGGAGCGCTCCAGATCGGTGTCTTCGATGCGCAAAATGAAATCCCCCCCCGTGGCACGGGCAAACGCCCAGGGATACAGCGCCGAGCGGATATTGCCCAGGTGAATGAAGCCCGTGGGAGACGGAGCAAAACGGGTGCGCACGCGGCCGGCGCTCGAGGCAGTGTTTTCAGTCATAACAATCAATTCTGGCCCTCAACGGGGCCAGTTTCACGGTGGAGTCAATCCAGCAAGGCGCAGCCAGCGCGGCTGCCGCATTGCCCGAAAAAGCCGGGGCTACACAGGGTGTGCAATGGCCCGCGGTGCTTGCGCAAGTCCTTGGCTACGCTTCCTGTGCATTGGGCAGAGCCAGGCGCGAGGTGTCTTCCTCTCCCTCCTCTGCGCCCACACGCCCTTCGTTCAAGCTGGCGATGCCTTCTGCTGTGATGTCGCCGGTCACATACACGCCGTCAAAACACGAGGCATCGAACCCAACGATGGCATTGTTGAGCGCGCCCACGGCCTTCTTCATGCCGTCCACGTCCTGGTAAATGAGAGCGTCGCAGCCGATGGCCTGGCGAATCTCTTCCACTGTACGGCCATGGGCCACCAGTTCACTGCTGGTGGGCATGTCGATGCCGTACACGTTGGGGTAGCGCACGGGTGGCGCTGCGCTGGCCAGGTACACCTTGCGAGCACCTGCGTCGCGCGCCATCTGCACAATCTCGCGGCTGGTCGTGCCACGCACGATGGAGTCATCCACCAACAGCACGTTGCGGCCTTTGAATTCGCTGCCAATCACGTTCAGCTTCTGGCGCACCGACTTTTTGCGCACTCCCTGCCCCGGCATGATGAAGGTGCGCCCCACGTAGCGGTTCTTGACGAAGCCTTCCCGGTAGGGGACGCCCAACAGATGCGCCAGTTGTGTGGCGCTGGGGCGGCTGGACTCGGGGATCGGAATGATCACATCGATTTCGTTGGGTGGCACGGTGGACACCACGCGTTTGGCCAAGGCTTCACCCAGGTTCAGACGCGCCTGATAGACAGATATGCCGTCAAGCACCGAATCAGGCCGCGCGAGGTACACAAACTCAAAAATGCAGGGGTTGAGCTGCGGGTTCTCTGCGCACTGGCTGGCGTGAACCTGTCCATCGAGCGTGATGAAAATCGCTTCGCCCGGGTTGATATTGCGCTCGAACACATGGGACGTGCCCTCCAGCGCTACCGACTCGCTGCCCACCATCACCGTACCGTCCTGGCTGCGCCCCATGGCCAGCGGGCGGATGCCGTGAGGGTCGCGGAAGGCCAGCAGGCCATGGCCAGCGATCAGCGCGATCACGGCATACGACCCCTTGATGCGCTTGTGCACCGCTCGCACTGCGGTGAACACGTCCTCAGGCTGCAACGGCACGCCACGCGTAGCGCGTTCGAGTTCGTGCGCAAACACGTTCAGCAGGACTTCCGAATCACTTTCGGTGTTGGTGTGACGATGGTCCGTCTGGAACAGCTCGGTGCGCAGTTCGCGTGCGTTCGTCAGATTACCGTTGTGCACCAGCACGATGCCGAACGGGGCGTTGACGTAGAACGGTTGCGCTTCTTCCTCGCTGTAGGCATTGCCGGCGGTGGGGTAACGCACCTGGCCCAGGCCCACGTTGCCCGGCAGAGCACGCATGTTGCGAGTGCGAAAGACGTCGCGCACCATACCCTTGGCCTTGTGCATGAAGAATTTGCGGCCCTGCTGGGTCACGATGCCAGCCGCGTCCTGGCCGCGATGCTGCAAGAGCAGCAAGGCGTCATAGATCAGCTGATTGACGGGCGCAGGACTGACGACGCCGACGATTCCACACATAGTTGTATTCCATCCGTTTGCGGGAACAGCCCCGCGGTCATCCAACGGCAGCAGCTTCTGACCGCTGCCGCTTCGATCTCACGAAGGCAGATGCCTTCCAAATTCGTCCGGCAGCGCCGGTTTCAACCCCTTGAGCACGTCGGTTAAGACCGGTGCGCCCCGCGATTCCTGCCACCACTGCGCCTCGTGCACGGGGGTCATGCCAGCCACCACGGCCACGGCAAGCAACAGAACCAAACCACGCAGCACACCAAAAACGGCGCCCAAGGTGCGGTCCGCAGGGCGCAGCCCCACAGCTTCCACCAGCTTCTTGGCCAGCCAGGCCAGAAAACCGCACGCAAAAACCGAAGCCACAAACACCACCACGAAGCCCGCCGCATATCTCAGCGACTCCCCCGAACCACCCATGGGCAACAAGGCCGCCGCATCGGCTGCAAACCACTGCGCCACAAAAAACGACACCACCCAGCCCAGTACCGATAGCACTTCAAAAACCAGACCACGCCACGCACCAATCAGCATGGAGGCCAGCAGCACGGCCACAAACACCCAATCCAGCGCAGCCATGGACAACAGAGAACCTGATCGATGCTTACAGGGTCAGCACCGAAGCCGACAGGTCCAACGCCTTGATGCGCGCCGCCGCCTTGTCTGCCTCTGCCCGGTTGGTGAACGGGCCCACACGCACCCGGGTGCGCTTTCCGTCCTTGGTATCCACCACCTGGGTATAGGTCTTGAGACCCGCCCGCTCTACCTTGGTGCGGGCTTCCCGGGCTTTTTCAGCGTCAGCGAAGGCACCGACCTGCACGATGAAGCGGGCCTCTTCGGCGCTCGTGGCCGCTGGCGCTTCAGTGGTGCGGCCTTCCAGCAAGGCGCGGGCACGCGCAGAGTCGTCGGCACGCGCAGGCTTGGGCTCGGGTGCAGGAGATGGCGCGGGGGCCAAGGGCGGCTTGGCCTCGTGTTTTACCTCGGGCTTAGCGGGTACAGTTGCTGGCGCCGCCGCAGGTTTGCTCGTTGCTGGGCGAGCGCTAGGCACAAGTTCCTCACCCTCGGCCAAGCCGTTAGCGGCGGCGGTACGCGAAGGCGCAGGCCGTTGCGTAGTGGCAGTCGGGGCTGGCTCTGGGGTGGAGGGTGCAGCCGGCTTGGCGGCGGTAGTTTCAGCCACTGGCGCAGGCACCACCAAAGGCGCTACCTTGTTCCGGTCCGGGATTTCGATGGGAATATCCACCGGAATAGGCCTTGGCTGGGTATCAAACAGCAGGGGAAATCCGATGACCCCCACCAGCACCAGCACCGCAGCGCCAATCAACCGATGCCGGGCGCGGCGGCGCATCACTTCGATGCTCTCAGCCTGTGGTGTACGCGGGCGCTTGGACGGCTTTTCGGCCTGTTGCTGCTCACCCTGACCGGGCCACCGGAACTTGAAAAATGCCATGGACTAAGGACTCGTGAGGCGCTCAGGCGCCCAGATGTTTGGCGTGCAAGCGGGGTGTTCCATTGATCAACACTCCCCCCACCGTGTAGAACGAGCCAAAGACCACAATTCTATCAGCGGGGTCTGCGGCAGCCACCGCCGCCTGCAGGGCCTGCAGTGGGTCGGCATGCAAGCTGGATGTAACGTCCCGGCGACCACCAGCCACCATGTGCACGGCATTCCACTTCTGCTGCAACACGGCGGCCGACTCTGCGCGCGGAGTGGGCAGATCGGTGAAATACCAACGGTCCACCAGAGGCCCGACCTTGGCCAGCATGGGCGCCAGGTCTTTGTCCGCCATGGCGCCAAACACCGCGTGGGTAACGGGGAAGAACCCCATCGCATCCAGGTTGGCCGTGAGCGCCGCCACGGAGTGCGGGTTGTGCGCCACATCCAGCACCAGGGTCGGTTGCCCCGGCACAATCTGAAAGCGCCCCGGCAACTCCACCATCGCCATGCCGTTGCGCACAGCCTGGGCGGTCACCGGCAGCCGGTCACGCAATGCCTCGAAAGCGGCAAGCACGCCCGAGGCGTTCACGAGCTGGTTGGCACCGCGCAACGACGGGTAGGCCAGCCCGGCATAACGCCGCCCCCGTCCGGCCCAGCTCCACTGCTGCTTGTCGCCCGAAAAGTTGAAATCGCGCCCAAAACTCCACAAATCTGCGCCAATCTCCCTCGCATGGTCCACCACGCTCTGGGGTGCCACGGGATCGCTCACGATGACAGGGCGGCCTGTGCGCATGATGCCCGCCTTTTCGCGGCCAATGCTCTCGCGGTCCGGGCCGAGAAATTCTGTGTGGTCGATGTCAATGCTGGTGACGATGGCGCAGTCGGTGTCGATCACGTTGGTGGCATCCAGCCGCCCTCCGAGGCCGACTTCTAGAATTGCCACATCCAGCAGCGCATGGCTCATCAGCCGCAGGATGGCCAGGGTGGTGAACTCAAAATATGTGAGCGACACCTCGTTGCCGTTCTGGGTTCTGGCGCTCTCCACTGCCTCGAAATGGGGCACCAGGTCTGCCGCCGAGACGATTTCGCCATGCACGCGGCATCGCTCTTCAAAATGCACCAAATGCGGTGAGGTGTACACGCCGGTGCGGTAACCCGCCTGCAAAGCCACCGCTTCGAGCATGGCACAGGTCGAGCCTTTTCCGTTGGTGCCCGCCACCGTGACTACCGGGCACTCGAACCGCAGTGCCATGCGGCGGGCGACTTCGGCGACCCGATCCAGGCCCATATCAATGTTGCGGGGGTGCAGCTGCTCGCAGTGGCGCAGCCAGCCTTCCAGGGTGTGGGGTTTGGTTTGCATACAGCTGGGGATTGTCGCCGAGCCAGCATTCACCCCCGCGATTTCGAGGATGATGCGCAGCATGAACACCGCCATCACCGTCTACGGCATCCCCAACTGCGATACCGTCAAGAAATCCCGCGCCTGGTTTGCCGAACAGGGGCTGGATATCCAGTTTCATGATTTCAAGAAGCAAGGCGTTCCCACCGAGCTGCTCCCTGGCTGGCTGAAGGCTGTGGGCTGGCAGAAGCTGATCAATCGTCAGGGGACCACTTGGCGCAAGCTGGACGCAGCCACACAGGCATCGGTGCAGGACGACGCCAGCGCCAGTGCGCTGATGCAGCAACAACCCAGTGTGATCAAGCGCCCCGTGGTGCAGTGGCAGCACGCCCAAGGCACGCATGTGACCGTCGGATTTGTGCCAGAGCAGTGGCCTGCCGGGCTGAATGGCGCATCCAAGGGCTGACTTGGGACGGGGAACGCGGGAAAATCGCACAAATCTTTACGCAGATTTACGGCGTCCGGGCCCCGAATTGACCTTGCGGGCCTAAACTTTTCTGCAGTCTGGTGCGTTATGTACCGACCCGAAAGGAGTTTCTCCATGAAAAAGATCGTCATTTTTTCTGCCCTGGCAGCCGTCGCCGTCGTGGCCAGCGCTCAGGAACAAGGCCATGTGCTGTCTGCCACGCCCATCATTCAGCAGGTCGGCGTTCCGCAGCAGGTGTGTGGCAACGAGACCGTCTACAACGGCAACCGCACGACGGGCGCCGGCGCTGTGATTGGCGCGATTGCCGGGGGCGCTGTGGGCAATACCATCGGCAAGGGCAGCGGTCGCGCAGCAGCCACCGCCATCGGGGTGCTGGGTGGCGCCGTAGTAGGCAACCAGATCGAGGGCAACGGCCAGCCGCAGTATCAGAACGTGCAGCGTTGCTCCACCGAGACGTACTACGAAAACCGTACCGTAGGCTACAACGTGGTGTATGAATACGCAGGCCGCCAGTACACCACCCGCACCCAGAACGATCCGGGCCGCTGGATCCCCGTGAACGTGCAGCCCGCCGGCCAGACCTATTCCACACAGCCCGACCCGTATGCGGCCCAGGGTGTTTACAGCCAACCGGGTGTGGTGACCTCCACCTACCCCGTGCAGCCGGTGTACCAGGCGCCGCCCACCTATGTGACGCCCCCGGTAACGGTCATTGAATACGGCTACGACAGCGGCCGCCCCTACTACCCGCACCACCGCAACCCGTACTGGCGTTGAAGGCTGGCAGCGTAGCCGCACAAACCAGTGAATAAAGAGCCCTTCGGGGCTCTTTTTCTTGGTGCAAGCGGCGGCGGGCATGGGTTTCGTTGGGTCGCACAGCCCAATGCGTCAGCACCCTGCCCTAAAATCGCGGGTTTCCTCCATTCCTACGCGCGCATCCATGACCACCGAAAAAATCGACGGCGTGTCCGTCACCACCCAGGCCAATGTGTACTTTGACGGCAAGTGCGTGAGCCACGGCATCACCTTCCCGGACGGCACGAAGAAGTCGGTGGGCGTGGTGCTGCCCGCAACGCTCACGTTCAACACCGGCGCTCCTGAAATCATGGAATGCGTGGCAGGCTCGTGCGAATACAAGCTGGCAGGCACCGATGCATGGGTGAAATCGTCCGCAGGCGAAAAGTTCAGCGTGCCCGGCAACTCCAAGTTCGACATCCGCGTGACCGAGGCCTACCACTACATCTGCCATTTCGGCTGAGATGTTCGGGCTGAAATTTGCTTGATTTTGGCCTCTAGCGCTAGTCCACAATGCGCTGGCAGCTATCATTTTTGAAGAAGATTCCATGGCAACCATCCTCCAGAACCTCCCCCTCGGCCAAAAGGTCGGCATCGCCTTCTCTGGCGGCCTGGACACCAGCGCCGCACTGCATTGGATGAAGCTCAAGGGCGCCGTGCCCTACGCCTACACCGCCAACCTGGGCCAGCCTGACGAGCCCGACTACGACGCCATCCCCCGCAAGGCCATGGAATACGGCGCCGAGAAGGCCCGCCTGGTCGACTGCCGCACGCAACTGGCCCACGAAGGCATTGCCGCCCTGCAGGCTGGCGCCTTCCACATCAGCACCGGCGGCCTGACCTACTTCAACACCACCCCCCTGGGCCGCGCCGTGACCGGCACCATGCTGGTGGCTGCGATGAAGGAGGACGACGTCAACATCTGGGGCGACGGATCGACCTTCAAGGGCAACGACATCGAGCGCTTCTACCGCTACGGCCTGCTGACCAACCCCTCGCTCAAGATCTACAAGCCCTGGCTGGACCAGCTGTTCATCGACGAACTGGGCGGCCGCGCCGAAATGTCGGCATTCATGACCCAGGCTGGCTTTGGCTACAAGATGAGCGCCGAGAAGGCCTACAGCACGGACAGCAACATGCTGGGTGCGACGCATGAAGCCAAGGACCTGGAGTTCCTGTCCAGCGGCATCCGCATCGTCAACCCCATCATGGGCGTGGCGTTCTGGAAGCCAGAGGTCGAAGTGAAGGCCGAGGAAGTGTCCGTGACCTTCAACGAAGGCCAGCCCGTGGCGCTGAACGGCAAGGAGTTCAATGACCCGGTCGAGCTGATCCTTGAAGCCAACCGCATCGGCGGCCGCCATGGCCTGGGCATGAGCGACCAGATCGAAAACCGCATCATCGAAGCCAAGAGCCGCGGCATCTACGAAGCCCCCGGCCTGGCGCTGCTGCACATCGCCTACGAGCGCCTGGTGACCGGCATCCACAACGAAGACACCATCGAGCAGTACCGCATGAACGGCCTGAAGCTGGGCCGCCTGCTGTACCAGGGCCGCTGGTTCGACCCCCAGGCCATCATGCTGCGCGAAACCGCCCAGCGCTGGGTGGCCCGCGCCGTGACCGGCACCGTGACACTGGAACTGCGCCGTGGCAACGACTATTCGCTGCTGAACACGGAATCGCCCAACCTGACCTATGCGCCCGAGCGCCTGTCGATGGAAAAGGTGGAAGACGCGCCGTTCAGCCCACTGGACCGCATCGGCCAGCTGACCATGCGCAACCTGGACATCTCGGACACGCGCGGCAAGCTTGGTGTGTATTCGCGCGCTGGCCTGCTGTCGCTTGGCGGCAACGCAGCTTTGGCACAGCTGGAAAACGATCGCAAATAGGACCACACGGAATATTGGTCGTCAAATGGGGCTCTAGCGCCGTCACATAAAGCGCTATGAGCTACTAAATTTGCAGTAAAGCCACCGACAACGGTGGCTTTTTTTTATGCCCTGATGGCAGCAATGCTGCTCGCATACCCATACATTCATCAAAAAAATATCATTTAAATCATATTTATCATAGAATGAACCCATCACACACCCGATAAAGGAGTCATTCATGCCTACCGCTTTCCCCCCCCTGAAGTTCAGTTTGCGCCGTACGCTCGCACTTGTCGCCGCCCTGCTCCTATGGATGCCGGCCTGGGGGATGCAACCACCTGCAGGTCCCGTGATCCTGACCATCTCAGGGAAGGTGGGGAGCACCAACCTGCAAGGCGTCGCAGCGTTTGACCTCGCCATGCTAGAAGCACTTCCCCAGCGGAGTTTTGTGACCAGTACGCCCTGGTACAAGGAACCCACCAAGTTCACTGGTCCGCTGCTGCGCGATGTGCTGGCCGCCGCGAAAGCCAGCGGCGTCGCGCTGGAGGCCATGGCTCTCAACGACTACAAGACCAGCATTCCCATGGAGGATGCGCGGCAGTTCGACGTGATCGTGGCCCACCGTATCAACGACCAGCCCATCTCGGTGCGCACGAAGGGGCCACTGTTCATCATTTACCCGTTCGACACCACGCCTGAGCTCAAGGCGGCCAAATACTACGGCCGCTCTGCATGGCAGCTCAAATCTCTGAAGGTGGACTAAGCCTCGCCATGCCCGCTCACCGCGACAGTCGGCGCTACATGCTGTGGCTGGCCCTGGGCACCACCATCATGGCAGCAGCCATGGCAGTGCTACTGGTATTGCAGTTCACACAGCAGCAGGCCATCCGCAAGAGTGCCGACTTGCGGAGCGACTCCATCATCGCCTTGTCGTTCCAGCTGGAACGCGAGTTTCTCCGCCTGCGGCAGGCGGTTGACGTCAATGCCCACAGCAGACTTCCGATAGACCTGGAAACACTCAGACTGCGAAGCGATATTTTTGCGAGCCGCCTGCAACTGATGCAGGACACGCCCAGCACCATCGCCCTGCAGGAGCGCTCGGAATACCAGAGCACGATCCCCCAGCTCGTCGCCCTGCTCGACCAGGTGGATGCGGCCCTATTGCCCCCCTAGCAATCCCACGCGCGATCAACTGGTCAACTTGCTGCCGACCTTCAATGCCATCGGCCCCAGCGTGCAGGAGCTCACCATGTCGGTCACCCGCCAAACGGCGGCCTTGCTTGAAGGGCAGGAGTCGACCATGCTCGACCAAAGCCGGCAGATCATGGCACTTATCCTTGCACAACTGTTGCTGTTGCTGGCCGCTGCAGCATCACTGGCTTGGCGCCATCACAGGGTGGAGCAGGAGCGCCTCGCCATGCAGCAACTCACGCACAACCTGCAAGAGGCCAACCTGGCAGCGGAGGCAGCCAACAGGGGCAAAAGCCAGTTCCTGGCCAACATGAGTCACGAACTTCGAACCCCCTTTAACGGTGTGCTGGGCATGCTGAGCCTGCTAGAGCGGACAACACTCACACTGCGGCAGAAGGAGTATGTAAACACTGCACGTGGCTCGGCAGACCACCTGCTCTCCCTCTTGAACGATATTCTGGATGTGTCAGCCATGGAGACAGGGAAGATGGCGATCCATCCGCACGCCACGGATCTGCATGCCCTGATCGACAGCACAAAGAGCCTGACGGAGCCCCTGGCCAGGCAGAAAGGGCTGGATTTTCATACACATCTTGATACCGATGTGCCTCAATGGGTCCAGGCAGACAGCACCCGGCTCAAGCAGATTGTTCTGAACCTGGTCACAAACGCGATCAAATTCAGCGAGAGCGGGAGGGTATCCCTGCTTCTGCGCCGCAGTGAGATGGGGCAATCGCAATCGCTAGGCGATGTCTCGGCCGGTGCTGACGACACCTATCCATTGCGCATAGAGGTCCTCGACGAAGGTATAGGCATAGACGCCAACACGCTGTCCAAACTCTTCAAGCGATTCACACAAGGGGACGACAGCACTTCCCGCCGGTTTGGCGGCACAGGACTGGGGCTGGAGATATCGCGCAACCTCGCGCGGCGCATGGGAGGTGATATCCATGTTGCCAGCGCGCCCGGAAAAGGTAGCACTTTCACGGTAGAACTGTCCCTGCCGATGACGGCAGCGCCGGAAACCGCACCTGAGCAGCATGCCGCTCAAATCGACGACCTGCCGCCGCCCACCCGCCCGGCCAACGTGCAGGGCCTGACCGTACTAGTAGCGGACGACCACCTTGTGAACCGCAAATACATGGGCGCACTGCTGGAGGACATGGGGCACACAGTGGTGTTTGCCAACGACGGCGTACAAGCCTGCGCTGCCGTTCGCGACCAGCGCCCAGACCTGGTGCTGATGGACCTGCACATGCCCATCATGGACGGCTTCGAGGCCACACGCAGGATCCGTGATCAGATGGGATCCGAGCAATTGCCCATTGTCGCACTGACAGCGGACGTGTTTGCACAGACGCGCGATAAAGCTGCAAGTTGCGGCATGAACGGCTTCGTAAGCAAACCGGTCAATGTTGCAACCCTTCAGGCCACACTGGAAAGCCATTTTGGCTTGCGCGGCGCGCCTGCTCAATCGGCCTCGGACGCCGAAACGGAAGTTGCTGCGGCGAAGAAGATGCCAGCAGCAACCGCCCCCCAGAAAACATCGCAGAGCCCGCGAAAACGTTTCAAACCCGGCGATTTGACCGCACACATTGACATGGCGATGGTGGGGGATGTGTGCGTTGGCATCTCGGCGCAGGGCTACCGCTCCCTGCTACGCAGCTATTTCAGCGATGAATCAGGTGCCTTGGACGCTTTGGTGCATGCCCTGCACCAGGCGGAGCAGGAGCCGGGGCACAACCTGCGCAGTCCCGCCCACACCTTCAAGGGTGCAGCGGCCAACCTGGGCTTTCACAAGCTGGCAGCATTGGCATCACACCTCGAAAAAAATGGTGTCGAAGCGGCGAATGCTGCCAAGGTCCGAACAGAGCTTCTGGACGCGTGGGAAATGGCACACGCACTGTGCCTGCGTATGGGACTGACCGATGTCCAGACGCTGGCAACAAGGCACAGCGCGGGGGATATCGGCAGCGTCTGAACGCCTACCCAGCCCGGCTCAATAGACGGAGCCCACGCACTTCTCAAAAAGCGGGCAATGGGCCAATCACACGACCACGGGCTCGGGCTCCAGCCGGATGCCAAAGCGCTCGTACACACTGGTCTGGATGGCCTTGGCCAGGGTCATCACCTCGCCGCCCGTCACGCTGTCGGCGCCCTGCCCCCGGTTGACCAGCACCAGAGCCTGCTTTTCGTACACCCCGGCCTTTCCGATGGACTTGCCCTTCCAGCCACAGGCGTCAATCAGCCAGCCCGCCGCCAGCTTGATGCTGCCATCGGGCATGGGGTAGTGCACGATTTTCGGCTCGCGGGCGATGATGTCGGCGCACTGGTCGGGCGACACGGTGGGGTTCTTGAAGAAGCTGCCCGCATTGCCCACCACGGCAGGGTCGGGCAGCTTGGCGCGGCGGATGTCGCAGACCCAGTCAAAAATCTGCGTGGCACTGGGGTGCTCCACCCCAGCCTCGGCGCGACGGCGCTCCAGGTCCAGATAGCCCAGCACCGGCTTCCACGGCCTGGGCAGCCGAAAGCGCACATGGGTGATCACAGCCCGGCCTGCCAGCCCCATGCCGCGCGGAAGCCCGCTGCCGTCCTGCGCTTCAGAGGGCGCATGCTTGAAAACGGAATCGCGGTAGCCAAAGCCGCATTGTGCGGCGTCCAGGCTGAATGACTGGCCCGTGGCCAGATCGATGGCGTCAAGCGACTCAAAACGGTCCTGCAGCTCCACGCCATACGCGCCAATGTTCTGAACGGGCGATGCACCCACGGTGCCCGGGATCAAGGCCAGATTCTCCAACCCGGGATAGCCGTGAGCCAGCGTCCAGGCCACGGCGTCGTGCCACACCTCGCCAGCGCCCGCCTCCACGATCCAGGCCTTGGACGTTTCCTCCACCAGGCGCAGGCCCTTGATTTCCATCTTGAGCACAACGGACTTCACGTCACCGGTCAGGATGATGTTGCTGCCACCACCCAGCACAAATTTCGGTGCGTGCACGAGCTGGGGGTCAGCCCGCACAGCCCGCAGGTCGTCCACCGAATGCACGCGCACCAGGGTTTGGGCGCGCGCGGCAATGCCGAAGGTGTTGCAGGGCTGTAAAGGGGCGTTTTTCTCGACTACCATTGGCTCGATTGTCGCATCCGACCTTTCGGCCCTCTGCGATCTGCACCTGTTTTCCCTGAGATTGAGACCCACCATGCCATCTTTTGACACCGTTTGCGAAGCCAACCTCGTTGAAGTGAAAAACGCGGTCGAGAACACCGCCAAAGAAATCGCCACCCGTTTCGACTTCAAGGGCACTTCTGCCAGCATCGAGATCAAGGACAAAGACATCACGCTAATCGGCGATGCCGACTTCCAGCTCACTCAGATCGAAGACGTGCTGCGCAACAAGCTCACCAAACGCAATGTGGACGTGCGTTTTCTGGACATGGGCGATGTACAGAAAATGGGCGGCGACAAGGTCAAGCAAGTCATCAAGGTGCGCAACGGCATCGAGAGCGAGTTGGCCAAGAAGATCCAGAAGCTGCTCAAGGAGAGCAAGCTCAAGGTGCAAGGCGCCATCCAGGAAGACAAGGTGCGCGTGACCGGCGCCAAGCGCGACGACCTGCAAGCCGCCATGGCCCTGATCCGCAAAGATGTGACGGACGTACCGCTGTCGTTCGACAACTTCCGCGACTGATATGAAGCAACACCCCCCTGAGGTCCTGCGGGCCTTCCCCCCGCTCTTGCATTGCGGAGCGCTGCGGACAGGGGGATGCCGCCAGCACGGCGGGGCGGCCCTTGCGCAGCAGGTCTCGCCTGGATCGCGCCGGTATCAACGCATCGTAGCCCTGTGGATCGGTTTGCTGCTTGGCCCCGCATTGGCGCATGCACAGGCCGTGGCGCTGGCAGGTGTGCTGGGCAGCAAGGCGCTGATCGTGGTGAATGCCAACCCGCCCAAGGCGGTGGGCGCGGGAGATGAGTTCCAGGGTGTGAAAGTCATCGCCGTCGCCAAGGACGAAGCCACCGTCGAGATCCAGGGCGCGCGGCGCACGCTGCGGCTGGGCGAGGCACCCGTGAGCGTGGGCGGACGCAGTGGCAGCGGCAAACGCATTCTGCTGGTGGCAGATGGCCGAGGCCATTTTGTGAACAGCGGCACCATCAACGGGCAGGTGATGCAGTACATGGTGGACACCGGAGCTTCCACTGTCGCCATCGGGCGGCCGGATGCGGAGCGCATGGGCCTCAACTACCAAAGCGGCCAGCCGGTGCGCGTGAACACCGCCAATGGCGTCGCGCAGGGCTGGCGCATGAAGCTCAACTCCATCCGCATTGGCGACGTCGAGGTCTTTGGGGTGGAGGCCATCATCACCTCGCAGCCCATGCCCTATGTGCTGCTGGGCAACAGCTTCCTGAACGAGTTTCAGATGACACGCACCAACGACCAGATGGTGCTGGAAAAGCGCCACTGACGCCTGTACACCCGCCATGTCTGCACACCCCTCCTCCACCCACGCACACTCCGAAGGGGAGTACGAAGACCTGCTCAGCCTCTGGTCCGACCTGGAGTCGGCCCTTTCGGTGCTGCTGAGCCGGCCGCTGCAGGTGCAGGACTTTCCGGGTAAGGTACGGCAGTTAGATGCTTGGCTGCAAGATTTGGTGGCGCATGACATCGATGCGGCGCTTTACCTGATGTTCCAGCATGCCTCCACGTCCACAGTGGGCTACAGCGCCTCGCACGCGCTGGTATGTGGCACGCTGTGCCACATCATGGCGCTCGAACTCAAGCTACCGAAGCGTGAGCGCGACAGTCTGGTGCGGGCGGC
>NZ_JADHVT010000075.1 GCF_016783915.1 Acidovorax sp. | reverse complement strand
TATGGTCTGCAGCAGTGAAGCGATCAAAGCCTCTGGGCCGAGACGTTCGCAGGGATCGTGTCGATGGATGGTAGTTGGATGGAAATTTTTTGGCTTGCAATCGAATACGGCCAAAAATAGTTATATAATTTGAGGCTTGCTGATAAGCGCTAACGGAAACGTTAGAGAAATCAGAAAATGCGGGAATAGCTCAGTTGGTAGAGCGCAACCTTGCCAAGGTTGAGGTCGAGAGTTCGAGACTCTTTTCCCGCTCCATATTTGAAAAGGGAAGCTTAGGCTTCCCTTTTTTCTTGGTGGTTTGGAGCGTGCTGTTGTCAAACAGCGGTCCCGACCAGAGATGCGACAGGGCATTGCGCGCACGCGCTGCCCGGGTTACGCTGCAACGCACAGGTATGCGCTCAGCAGCCGGCGCCCCGATGGTGAAATTGGTAGACACTGCGGACTTAAAATCCGCCGCTTTCCTGAAAAGGGGCGTGCCGGTTCGACCCCGGCTCGGGGCACCACTACGATTCAATCATGTCAAGTTACAACGCTCCTTTCGAAATCCACGTCCACGGACAGGTTCTCTTGCGTGCTGATGTCAGTTTTGATCAGCTCCAAGAGGCGCTCAAACCCCTGTGGAAATATGCCGGAGCCCGCTCGCTGGCCGATGGCGCGGCCAGCGCCTATGAGGAAGAGCCCGGCATCAAGTACGACGCGCAGGAACACTTGCTGCAGATGTGCTGGACGGTGCGTGGTGACGAGGATTTCCGCCAGTCGCTCGACGAGATGTGCATGAGCCTCAATGAGCTGGCCGAGCAAGGGGCTGCGATCGAGGTCACTTTCTACGACACCGACTTTGATGAAGACGAAGAAGAGCAGGGCACCGAGTCGCGCGATGACTTTGTGATGCTTTTCGTGGGCCCCACGCCCGCTGCCATCATGCAGGTGCAGCGTGATCTGCTGGTGCAAGACGTGGTGAACATGATGGAGCGCCACTTTGATGGCGCCGAGCTGGGCGGCGTGGTCGCTGAGATCGACAAGCTGTTCAGCCAGCGTTTTGATGCCTTGGTGAACTCGCTGGAGATCGGCAAGCCCCCGCGTGGTCCTGGGGGCCCAGGTGGTGGTCACGGCGGTGGTGGTGGGCGTCGTCCGCGCCACTTGCACTGATCTGCGTGGGCGTGTTGCGCTGAGTGTTGGCGCAAGCCATGCTGCGCATCTCCCGTAGAGCTCTCCCAGGCATTGGGCAAATTCTCCAAGCGCGTCGATGCCCTTTTGCGGTCGCACCGCCCCTTGTCCTGCCTGCCGCTGCCGTATTGCCCATGAGCACTGATCTTCCGTATCTGCGTTCTTACCCCGCTTCGTTGCAGGACCAGGCGCGCGATCTGCTGGGAAAGGGAAAGCTCGGAGCAGTGCTGCAGCGCAAGTATCCGCAGGCGCACGCCGTGCGCAGTGACAGGGCGCTCTACGACTATGCGCTGGAGCTCAAGGCACGCTACCTGCGCAATGCGGGCACGGTCAACAAGGTGCTGTTCGACAACAAGATCCATGTGGTGCGCCACGCGCTGGGTTTGCACACGGCAGTGTCGCGCGTGCAGGGCAACCGGCTGGCAGCCAAACATGAGATTCGCATTGCCGCGATGTTCAAGCAGGCGCCCGAAGAGTTCCTGCGCATGATCGTTGTCCACGAGCTGGCCCACCTGCGCGAGAAGGACCACGACAAAGCCTTCTACCAGCTCTGCACCCACATGGAGCCGCAGTACCACCAGTACGAGTTCGACCTGCGCCTGTACCTCACCCACGTGGAGCAGGCGGGCACCCGGCTATGGGGCAGCGGCGCGTCCTGAAGACTCAGAGCCGTCACGCCCAGTTGCTTCATAAATGATAGCAGCTGGCGCATATGGATCATGCGCCAGAAGCAGATAGAGGCTGAATCAGGGAACTGAAACGCTCCGGCACTGGCTGGGGGGCAGGTCCAACCAGCGTTGGGCTGCTGCCTCCAGCATGGCCACCGGGCCCGTGGTGAGCAGTTGCACCGACGGGTTGCCATTGAGGGGCGGCGGTTGATCGCCCGGGTTCGATGGCTCGGGCACAGCGAGCAGGCCTGCGGCCTCCAGCACCCGCCGCGTCTGGCGCGCCACGGGTACTCCAGTTTCAATGAACTGAACGTCGGGACCCACCAGCGCCCGCAACTCGTGGGCCACAAAGATGTAGTGGGTGCAGCCCAGCACCAGGGTGTCCATCTGCCCTGGGCCTGTACCAAAACTACCCATGGCCTGGAGATAACGTTCGCATAGCGCCCCAGTCTCCGTGGCATCGACGGGGCTGCCGAGGGCGGTGACTGGCAGTGCCACGCTGCGCTCAATGGCGTGCGCCAGACCATCGCAAGGCTGCACCACGAAATGGGCTTGATCGGCCAGTGAGGTCATGAGCTTGCCGAACTTGGCACTGGTCAGCGTGCCCCTGGTGCCGATGACACCCACATGCCCTGTTCGGGTCACCGCCAGCGCGGGCTTGATGGCGGGCTCTAGGCCCACCAGGGGCAACTCCGGATGGCTGCTGCGCACCTCATGAATGGCCGCCGCGGTGGCCGTGTTGCAGGCCACCACCAGGGCCTTGATGTGGTGCTGCTCGCACAGGTACTGGGTGATGGCATGGGTGCGGGCGGCCACATAGGCGTCGCCACGCTCGCCGTAGGGGGCGTTGGCGCTGTCGGCCAGGTACACGAAGCGCTCGTGGGGCATCGCAGCCAGCAGGGCACGCAACACGCTCAGCCCGCCGACGCCGCTGTCAAACACACCGATAGGAGAAGAGGCCAGCGGCATCAGGGAGCCCATGGTTGGACAAAAGGCTGGATTGTAGGAAAACCGCAGCGGCAGGCTGTGTGCGCTGCGTTCTGTTGTGGAATGAGCGAAAGCGTGGGCTGCGCGATGAAGTCTGGTGCTGCGCCGTGACCGGCGACGCTATGGAGCACGTGGGACGGATGGGTCAGCGCGCGGGCGCTTTGGCCTTGCCAGTATCACCGGCCGCCGGCGCTTCTGCGACTTTCGGGTGCGACAGCAGGTAGTAGCGTTTGACCACAGCCGTTTGCCCGTCTTTGCCGCCTGCGACCTGCTCGCGGCTGATGCCGACCAGCACGCCGGTGGCCTGGTGGAGTTGCGCTGCGAACGCGCACAAGTACCACGCGGCCTCTTCGCTCGCCAATTGCGCAGTGTCAGCCTGCAGGATGTCGATGCCGTGCTCGCGCCCGTAGAGGCGAGTCTGTGCGCTGCCGGTGGCAAACGACTTGCGCTTCGGGTCTTTCAGGTCCGGGTCGTTCCAGGTGCGCTCCACGGCCGTCCATTCCCAGCGCCGGTCTTCCGGCCACCAAGTGCCCAGCAATTCGGCGTCAAACACTGTGCGCTTGCCGCCACGGATCACGGTGAAGGTCTTGGCAAAAAAGTCCAGCGTGCGAGAGCTGCTGCCAGCCAGGTGCTGGCTGTTGAGCAGCCGCTGGCGTTCGATGTGCGAGGTCAGGCTGGCGTCCAGCAGGGCCGCATCGCGGGCAGGCAGTGTGCCGCCAAAGGCGGTCTGCGCATCGCGCTGCGGGACCATGGGCGGGTTGGCGCTGGCGGACAGGGGCAGGGTGCCGATCAGGGTTGCCAGCAGCAAGGCGCGCGGTATATGTCGCAGGGGCTGCGCAAACCAATGGTCCAAAAGCATGGTGGGTGCGGCAAATGCCGGCGTGATGTGGAGTGATCTGGGTGGGTATTTTTGCCGAACCGAGGGCTCCGATGGATGCAGAGCAGCCACAAAAAAACCGCCCGAAGGCGGTTTGTGTCATTGCGCTTTGCGGCGGTTGGCGCTGGGCAGGCTCAGCACCAACCCATGCATCAGGCCGCTGCTACGCCGATGCCCTTGAACTCGCCCGAGGCGATGCGCTTTTGCCATTCGGCCGGGCCCGTGATGTGGGCGCTGGTGCCGCCGGCATCCACGGCCACGGTCACAGGCATGTCCACCACGTCGAACTCATATATGGCTTCCATGCCCAGGTCTTCAAAGCCCACGACCTTCGCGGTCTTGATGGCCTTGGAGACGAGGTAGGCGGCGCCGCCCACGGCCATCAGGTAGGCGCTCTGGTGCTTCTTGATGGCCTCGATGGCGACGGGGCCGCGCTCGGCCTTGCCCACCATGGCAATCAGGCCGGTCTGGGCCAGCATCATCTCGGTGAAACCATCCATGCGCGTGGCGGTGGTGGGGCCGGCGGGGCCCACGGCTTCGCCCTTCACGGGGTCCACAGGGCCCACGTAGTAGATGACTCTGTTGGTGAAGTCCACGGGAAGCTTCTCGCCCTTGGCCAGCATGTCCTGGATGCGCTTGTGAGCGGCATCACGGCCGGTCAGCATCTTGCCGTTGAGCAGCAGCGTATCGCCGGGTTTCCAGCTGGCCACTTCCTCCTTGGTCAGCGTATCGAGGTTGACCTTCTTGCTCTTGTTGTAGTCAGGCGCCCAGTTCACGTTGGGCCACAGGTCCAGGCTGGGGGGCGTGAGGTACACGGGGCCCGAGCCGTCCATCACGAAGTGCGCGTGGCGTGTGGCGGCGCAGTTCGGGATCATTGCGATGGGCTTGCTGGCCGCGTGCGTGGGGTACATCTTGATCTTGACGTCCAGCACCGTGGTCAGGCCGCCCAGGCCTTGGGCGCCAATGCCCAGCGCGTTGACCTTTTCAAACAGCTCCAGGCGCAGCTCTTCGACCTTGTCGAGTGCGGGGCCGCCGGTCTTGGCGGCTTCGGCCTTGGCCTGCAGTTCGTACATGTCCAGGTCGTCCATCAGGCTTTCCTTGGCCATGAGCACGGCCTTTTCGGCCGTACCGCCAATGCCGATGCCCAGCATGCCGGGCGGGCACCAGCCGGCGCCCATGGTAGGCACAGTCTTGAGCACCCAGTCCACCACGTTGTCGCCGGGGTTGAGCATGTACATCTTGGACTTGTTCTCCGAGCCGCCGCCCTTGGCCGCCACGGTGATGTCCACGGTGTTGCCGGGCACGATCTCGGTGAAGATCACGGCAGGGGTGTTGTCCTTGGTGTTCTTGCGGGCGAACTGCGGATCGGCCACGACCGAGGCGCGCAGCGTGTTGTCGGGGTGGTTGTAGCCCCGGCGCACGCCTTCGTTGATGGCGTCGTCCAGGCTGCCCGTGAAGCCTTCCCAGCGCACGTCCATGCCGACTTTCAGGAACACGTTGACGATGCCGGTGTCCTGGCAGATGGGGCGCTGGCCGGTGGCGCTCATCTTGCTGTTGGTCAGGATCTGGGCGATCGCGTCCTTGGCCGCCGGGCTCTTTTCGCGCTCGTAGGCGCGGGCCAGGTGGGCAATGTAGTCGGTGGGGTGGTAGTAACTGATGTACTGCAGCGCGCCGGCAATGGATTCGATCAGGTCTTCTTGGCGAATGGTCGTCGTGGTCATGGCGGTGGGGTTTTAGGGAAAACGCGAACCCCGAATTATCTCCCGGCGGGCTTGCGCGGGCCTGTCAGGGGCGATGGGGAGTGGTAGCGCGCCATGGCCTTCGGTGGGTATGCTGCGGGCTGGTGTTTCATTCATTCCCATCCGCTCACCGAGCGCGCAAGGCCCCACCGTGAAGACCTCTACCCCCGACGCGACCGCATACCGTACCGAAAAAGACACCTTCGGCCCCATCGATGTGCCTGCCCAGCGCCTGTGGGGGGCGCAGACACAGCGCTCGCTGCACCACTTCGCCATCTCGGGCGAGCGCATGGCGCCGGAGCTGATCCGGGCGCTGGCCCAGGTCAAGCGGGCCAGTGCCTATGTGAACAACGCGTTGGGCCTGCTCGATGCGGCCAAGACCACGGCCATCGTGGCGGCGGCAGACGAGGTGATCGAAGGCGGTCACCTGCAGGAGTTTCCGCTGGTGGTGTGGCAGACCGGATCGGGCACGCAGACCAACATGAACATGAACGAGGTGCTGGCCAACCGGGCGAGCGAGCTGCTGGGTGGCCCGCGCGGCGAAGCGCGACTGGTGCACCCCAACGACGAGGTGAACAAGAGCCAGTCGAGCAACGACGTGTTCCCCACCGCCATGCACCTGGCCGCGGTGGACGCGCTGATGCACCGCCTGCTGCCCGCGCTGCACGGCCTGCGCACCACGCTGGCGGCCAAGGCGAAGGCGTTTGACGGCATCGTGAAGATCGGCCGCACGCACCTGCAAGACGCCACCCCCCTCACGCTGGGCCAGGAGATCTCGGGCTGGGTGGCGCAGCTGCAGCATGCCGAGCAGCATGTGCGCGCCGCGCTGCCCCATTTGGGCGAGCTGGCCTTGGGTGGCACGGCGGTGGGCACGGGGCTCAATGCGCCCGCCGGTTATGCGCAGGCCGTGGCCAAGGAGCTGGCGGACCTGACCGGCCTGCCGTTGGTCACCGCACCCAACAAGTTCGAGGCCCTGGCCAGTTGTGATGCGCTGGTGCATGCCCATGGCGCGCTCAAGACCCTGGCGGCCAGCCTGATGAAGATTGCCAACGACGTGCGCTGGCTGGCCAGCGGCCCGCGCAGCGGGCTGGGCGAGATCACCATCCCCGAGAACGAGCCGGGCTCATCCATCATGCCGGGCAAGGTCAACCCCACGCAGTGCGAGGCGCTGACCATGCTGTGCGCGCAGGTGCTGGGCAACGACGTGGCCATCAACATCGGCGGGGCCTCGGGCAACTTCGAGCTGAACGTGTTCCGCCCGATGGTGATCCACAACTTCTTGCAGAGCGTGCGCTTGCTGGCCGATGGCATGGCCAGCTTCAACGAGCACTGCGCCGTGGGCATCGAGCCCAACCAGGCGCGCATCAACGACCTGGTGGAGCAGTCGCTGATGCTGGTGACGGCACTCAACCCCCATATCGGCTACGACAAGGCCGCCTTCATTGCCAAGAAGGCGCACAAGGAGGGCACCAGCCTGCGCGCCGCTGCCGTGGCCTCGGGGCATGTGACGGGCGAGCAGTTTGACCAGTGGGTGGTGCCTGCGCAGATGGTGGGGCGCTGAGTCTGCAGGGCTGTTTGGGGGGGGGTACCGTGGCGTTTTTGAGCCAAATGCGCAGGTAGCGCTAGTGCTACATGCCTGAGTAGCTATTAAATTGATAGTTATCGGCCCCAGGGGTGTGTCGCTGGCAGCCTGCCCGTCAGGCCACTGGCGGGCCCTCGTGGTTGGGGTCCAGCGCAAAACCTACGCCATACACCGAGCGGATCCAGTCGCTGCCGTCTGTGCTGGCGGCCTTGAGCTTTTTGCGCAGGTTCTTGATGTGGCTGTCGATGGCGCGCTCGTTCACGTCCAGCGTGTCGTCATAGGCCTGGTCCAGCAGCTGGGCCCGCGAGAAGATGCGCCCCTTCTGGCGCGCCAGCACCTGCAGCAATTTGAACTCGCGCCGCGTGAGGCCCAGCGGTGTGCCATGCAGCGTGGCCTGCCAGTGCGACTCGTCCAGCATCAATGCGACAAGCGGTGTGCTGGCGGAGGAAGCCTCCTGCGCTGCAGCGGTGCGGCGCAGCACGGCCTTGACACGGGCCACTACCTCGCGCGGCGAAAACGGCTTGCAGATGTAGTCGTCCGCGCCCAGCTCCAGCCCGATGAGGCGGTCCACCTCTTCCACCCTGGCGGTAAGCATGATGATGGGGTGCTGCGTGTGGCGCCGCGCCTGGCGCAATATCTCCAGTCCGTCGATGCCGGGCAGCATGATGTCCAGCAGCGTGAGGTCGGGCGGCGTGGTAAGCATGCTCGCCAGCGCGGCGCGGCCCTCGGCCTGGTGCTCCACCGCATAGCCCGCGTGGCGAAGGTAGTCCACCACGATGGCGGCGATGTCGGGTTCGTCTTCGACGACAAGGATGCGTGGGCTCATGGTGCCGGGTTGTCCAGAAGGGGCAGGTTCAGTGTGATGCGCAGCCCGCCCAGGGGCGATGCCTCGGCCATCAGCGTGCCGCCGTGGGCGAGCACGATGGCGCGGCAGATCGCCAGGCCCAGGCCTGATCCGCCGTGGTCGCGGTTGCGCGAGGTTTCAGCGCGGTACAGGCGCTCAAAGATACGGGGCAGCTCGTGCGCGGGCACGCCGGGCGCGCTGTCGTCCAGCTGCACCTGCAGCTGGGGGGCTCCATCGGCCGGTGGCAGCAGGCGCGCCGCAATGCGCAGCAGGCCGCCCGCGTCGGTGTAGCGCAGGCTGTTTTCCAGCAGGTTCAAAAACACCTGGTGCAGCTGCTGCGCGTCGCCGCGCACCAGGGGGGCCGGCTGGGCGGCGCCTTGTGCGGCCAGGGCGTTCAGGCCGCTGGTGTCCACATCGATGCCCGCCTGCGCCAAGCGCGGGCGCATGGAGGCCAGCGCCTCGGCCAGCAGCGACAGCGGGTGCACGGGCACCTGGGCCGAGGGTGCGCTGGTGCCCACCGCATCCAGGCTGGCGCGCAGGTCGCCCACCAGCTGGATCAGGCGCATCACCTGCCGGTGCAGGCGCAGCGCGGTCTTGTCGTCAAAGGGGCGGATGCCGTCCTGCACGGCCTCGATCTCGGCGCGCATGGCGGCCAGGGGCGTGCGCAGCTCGTGGGCCACGTCGCCCAGCCATTGGCGGCGGCTGGCTTCGATGCTGCCCAGTTGTTCGGCCATGGTGTTGAAGGTTCGGGCCAGCTGGGCCAGTTCGTCATTGCCGTGCACGGGCACGCGGGTGTGCAGGTGGCCCTGCGCAATGCCGCGTGCGCCGGTGGCCAGGGCCTCGACCGGCGCCAGCCAGCGCCGTGCCAGCCAGCCCGACAGGACCAGCGCCAGCGCCAGGCCGACCAGGCCCGTCCACGCCACAAAGCCCAGGTGCTGGGCCAGAAAGGCCTGGTCGGCCTCGCTGCGCACGCCCTGCGGGGGCGCCAGCACCAGGTGCCCGATGGTCTGGCCGCCGGCGCCACGCAACGCCAGGCGTGCGCCCCCCGGCTGGGGCGGTGTGCCTGCGACCAGCTGATCTTGTGCATCGAGCAGGCCCAGGCGGGGGTAGATGTCATCCGGGTGGCGCTGGGGTGGCGCTGGGCCCCGGTCCAGGGGCCGCAGGTCGCCGGGTGGGGGTGGGGGCGGGCTGTTGCCAAGGTCAGCGCCACGGCCACTGTCACTGGCATTGGAAGGAGGGGGGTTGGCCGTGCCAGGAGGCTCCGACGGGAGGCCGGGCGGCGAGCCGCTGGGGGGGCGGGCGCCACCCGGCCCGCGTGGACCGCCGCCCGGGTGGGTCAGCCGTCCCCACAGGGACGACTGCCCGCGCAGGCTGTCCCAGCCGCCTGCCTGGGTGTGGTGGGCCTGCAGGCGCTCGGCCAGCCAGTCCATGCGGGTCAGCTCGATCTCGGCCACATACGGCCCCAGGCCCCGCTGCAGGCCCAGGCGCGAGAACCCCACAAAGATCAGCAACAAAGCCAGCAGCAGGGCGGCCAGGGCGATGAAGGCTTTGCGGTGCAGCGTCAGATGGGGCACGGAGACGAGGGAGCGCAGGGGCGGCATGGTGGGTCAGCGGGCGGGGGGCGGGCCACCTGCGCCGGGGCCACCAGGCCCGCCAGCGGGCATGGCCACCAGGGTGCCGTCCATTGTGCGGCAAGTGCCTGCGAGGCTCTTGCCGTCGGGCATGGTCAGCGTGACGGAGGCGCCTTCGGTCTTGCCCTTGCAGGCGGCGTATGCCTCGGGCGGCGGGCCGGGCGGCGTGCCGCGGGATGGCTGGGCGTGGCTGGGGAACGCTGCGGCGATGGATGCCAGGGCCAGTGCGGCAAAAAGGGTGTGGATCTTGAACATCGGGCGTCTTTCTGGAGATCGAAACAACAGGGTGAATGGAAGAAACGAGGGGCTCAGACTGCGATCGAAATCGTGATGCTGGCCGAGTAGCCGCCACCGGTGTTGGCCTGCATGGTGGTCATCTCCAGCGTGGTGCCATCGCTGAAGACGTTGTCCGTGGCAAACGACATGGAGGCCAGGTTGCGCACGCTGGCGCTGTAGCCCGAATTGCTGCTGTAGATGCTGCTGAGCAGTGCGGTGGGGAACGTCAGTTGCGTGGTCTTGATCTTGTTGGCGGCCTTGGTGGCCGATGCCAGCGTGGGGTAGATCTCCAGGTGCATGTGCGGCATGCGGCCCGCATAGCAGCCCGGAACGATGGTGGTGAAGGTCACGGTGCCGTTGGCGTCCGTGGCCTGCACGCCGCGCAGGTAGTTGTCGGCGATGTTGTTGGAGGTGTAGACCGAGTAGTTGCCGTCTTGCGTGCAGTGCCACAGGTAGATGGCGTAGCCCGATAGCGCAGCGCAACTGGCACTGGTGTTGGTCAGCGTGATGGTGATGGACAGCGGCACGCCGCTGACCTGGGTGGACGAACCCACTGAACTGCGGATGTCCGAGCGCACGATGCCGCTGAGCGCGAGCACGTTGTAGGTGTTGTTGCTGGCCGTGGAGCCGTCGGCAGGGTAGGGCCCTGCAGTCTCTTCGGGGACGACGGAGCAGGTAGTGGTTGTGCCTGTTCCGGTGCCAGTGCCCGATCCGGTACCGCTGCCGGTGCCAGACCCGGAGTCCGTGCCGCTGCCAGAGTCGGTGCTGTCACTGCCGCCGCCGCAGCCCCACAGGGTGGCGACGCCCAGGGAGCCCAGGGCACTGAGTGCCAGGCGGCGGCTGGTGGCCGTGTTTTTGGAGGTGGCAGCGGTCTCGGCGGGTGCCGATGCGGTAGCGGTGGTTGGGGACAGAGGGGGCATGAATTTCTCCTTCGGATGGGTCTGCACCGCACTGTGCCTACCGATTGAGGAGAAATCTGGGAGCGCCCCTGGCGCCGTGTGCTGACGGTGTGTTTACTTCGAATTTGATAGCTGCCGGTGCATATGCAGCCGGCGCTACCGGCATTTTTTGACTGAATTTTTTGAGCCCGGGGCTCCCGCAGCGGTGCTGGGGGCCCAGGAGCCAGCGCAGTGCTCAGTGCTTGTCGGACGAGTGCGACATCAGCCGGTCGGTCAGCGCAATCGCCAGGGCGCTGAGCAGGAACACCACATGGATGATGGTCTGCCACATCAGCACCTTGAGGTCGTAGTTGGCGGCGTTGATGAAGGTCTTGAGCAGGTGGATGGAGCTGATGCCGATGATGGCGGTGGCCAGCTTGACCTTGAGCACCGAGGCGTTCACATGGCTCAGCCACTCGGGCTGGTCGGGGTGGTCTTCGAGGTGCAGGCGCGAGACAAAGGTCTCGTAGCCGCCCACGATCACCATGATCAGCAGGTTGGAGATCATCACCACGTCGATCAGCGCCAGCACCACCAGCATGATGATGGTCTCGTTGAGCGCGGTGACCTGGAAATCACTCTTGTAGCCAATGCTGGACACCAGGCTCTGCAGGGCCGCCGTGTTGCCAAAGGCGGCTTCGATCAGGTGCACCAGCTCCACCCAGAAATGGAACACGTACACCGCCTGCGCCAGGATCAGGCCCAGGTACAGCGGCAGTTGCAGCCACCGGCTGGCGAAGATCATCGAAGGCAGGGGGCGCAGCGGCGCTGGGGGCTTGTGTTGGGGAGAGGACATGGCACTCGCAAAGGGTTGCAGGAGGCGCGATTTTAGGGGGCCATCATGTCCCTGCGATGGCAGGTGGGTCCGCGCAGCCTGTGCTGGGGCCGTTTGCGACAGGCGGGCCGCGATGGCGTACTCTGTAAGCTTCGCGCCAGTCAGTGGCCTGTAAGTGCCGCGCCCGACAGTACCGCCCAATTCCAATTCCCATTAGATCCAGGAGACAACACCATGAGTGCGCCCACATCCGCCATCGAGTCCGTGCTGGTTGAGAACCGTGTGTTCCCGCCGTCGGACGCCATCGTCAAAGCCGCGCGCGTGTCCGGCATGGCCGGGTATGAAGCACTGTGTGCCGAGGCCGAGAAGGACTTTGAGGGCTTCTGGGCGCGTCAGGCGCAGGGCAACCTGCAGTGGACCAAGCCTTTCACCCGCACGCTGGACGAGTCCAACGCGCCGTTCTTCCAGTGGTTTGCCGATGGCGAACTCAACGCATCGGCCAACTGCCTCGATCGCCACATTGGCACTGCTACCGAGAACAAGACGGCCATCATCTTTGAAGCGGACGATGGTACCGTCACCAAGATCACCTACAAGGAACTGCTGGCCCGAGTGAGCCAGTTTGCCAATGCGCTCAAGGCCCACGGCGTGGCCAAGGGCGACCGCGTGCTGATCTACATGCCCATGACCATCGAGGGCGTGATCGCCATGCAGGCCTGCGCCCGCATTGGTGCCACGCACAGCGTGGTGTTCGGCGGCTTCAGTGCCAAGGCCGTGCACGAGCGCATCATCGATGCCGGTGCCGTGGCCGTCATCACTGCCAACTACCAGATGCGTGGCGGCAAGGAGCTGCCGCTCAAGTCCATCATCGATGAAGCCCTGGCCATGGGCGGCTGCGACACCATCCGCAATGTGTTTGTCTATCAGCGCACAGCCACGGCCTGCAACATGGTGGCCGGGCGCGACAAGACCTTTGCCGAAGCACTGGCGGGACAAAGCACCGAATGCGCCCCCGTGGCTGTGGGGGCTGAGCACCCGCTGTTCATCCTCTACACCAGCGGCTCCACCGGCAAGCCCAAGGGCGTGCAGCACAGCACCGGCGGCTACCTTCTGTGGGCCAAGATGACCATGGACTGGACGTTTGACCTGCGTGCGGACGATGTGTTCTGGTGCACGGCCGACATCGGCTGGATCACAGGCCACACCTATGTGGCCTACGGCCCGCTGGCGGCAGGCGCCACGCAGATCATTTTTGAAGGCATTCCCACCTTCCCGAACGCGGGCCGCTTCTGGCAAATGATCGAGCGCCACAAGTGCACCATTTTCTACACCGCCCCCACGGCCATTCGCTCGCTCATCAAGGCGGCCGAAGCTGACGAGGCGGTCCACCCCGCGCGCTCTGACCTGTCGAGCCTGCGCATCCTGGGCAGCGTGGGCGAGCCCATCAACCCCGAAGCCTGGATGTGGTACCACAAGAACGTGGGCGGAGAGCGCTGCCCCATCGTGGACACCTTCTGGCAGACCGAAACGGGCGGCCATGTCATCACCCCGCTGCCTGGCGCCACGCCGCTGGTGCCCGGAAGCTGCACGTTGCCTTTGCCGGGCATCACCGCCGCCATCGTGGACGAAATGGGCAACGACGTACCCAACGGCGCCGGTGGCATCCTGGTCATCAAGCGCCCCTGGCCCAGCATGATCCGCACCATCTGGAACGACCCCGAGCGTTTCAAGAAGAGCTACTTCCCCGAAGAACTCAAGGGCTACTACCTGGCAGGCGACGGTGCGGTGCGCAGTGCCGACCGGGGCTACTTCCGCATCACCGGCCGCATCGACGACGTGCTGAACGTGTCGGGCCACCGCATGGGCACGATGGAGATCGAATCGGCCTTGGTGTCCAAGACCGACCTGGTGGCCGAAGCCGCCGTGGTGGGCCGCCCTGACGACGTGACCGGCGAGGCCATCTGCGCGTTTGTGGTGCTCAAGCGTTCGCGCCCCACGGGCGAAGAAGCCAAGCAGATCGCCAACGAGCTGCGCAACTGGGTGGCCAAGGAAATCGGCCCTATTGCCAAGCCCAAGGACATCCGCTTTGGCGACAACCTGCCCAAGACCCGCAGCGGCAAGATCATGCGCCGCCTGCTGCGCAGCATTGCCAAGGGCGAGGCCATCACGCAGGACACGTCGACACTGGAGAATCCGGCAATCCTGGATCAATTGTCCCAGACGAACTGATCGTGGAAGGCCCCATCCGCATGGGGCTTGCTCACGCGATGAGCCCGCAGCGGGGTTGTAGGACGTGATCTCCAATCACTCCCGCGCAGCGAGTGATCGCCTGTGTATGCGTTACAACGGCAGCACTGCGTGACCGGTCATCTTGGCCGGGCACCGCTGACCGGAGATTTCCCATGCACTTGCGTTCCATCGTTCTTCTTCTGACCGTGCTGGTCATTGCCACACTCGCCGCATTGAACTGGCCCGCGCTGGCCGCCCCTTCCCTGGTATCGCTGGGGGTGGTGTCATTTGAAGCGCCGCTCGGGCTGCTCATGCTGGCGCTTACCGCCTTGTTGGGCATCTTCTTCGTGGCCTACGTGTTGTCGCTGCAGGGCTCAGTACTGCTCGAAACCCGCCGCCACACCAAAGAGATGCAGGCACAGCGCGAGCTGGCTGACAAGGCTGAGGCGTCCCGCTTCACGGAGCTGCGTACTTTCATGGAGACCCAGCACAGTCAGGCCCATGCGGCCGTTCTGGCGCGGCTGGACCATCTGGAAGCCCGCCTTGCTACCCGGGCCGATGAGTCAGACAACACAACGGCAGCCTATGTGGGCCAGCTGGAGCAACAGCTGCGCTCCCGCAATTCATTGGTGACCCCCATCGTGTAGGGCGCCAATGGGCGCTGGTCCTTACAGGCGCAGGTACCGTCTGCGCACTCAGGGGTCACGGTCGTTGTCCGCGACCACAAAAAAAGCCGCGTCACTGATCGTGCGCGGCTTTTTGTGCTGAGCGGGCCGGAGTGGTAGGACCCCGGGCCACCACAGGGGCAGCAAATTACTTTTGCGTCAGCACCCAGGCTGCCAGCTTCTTGGCTTCGGCGTCGTTCACCTGCGCATTGGCGGGCATAGGCACAGGGCCCCACACGCCAGAGCCGCCCTTGATGATCTTGGCAGCCAGCTTGTCCACGGCGTCCTTCTGGCCAGCATATTTGGCTGCGACTTCCTTGTAGGCAGGCCCCACCAGTTTCTTGTCCACCGCATGGCAAGCCATGCAGTTCTTGGAGGTGGCCAAGGCCAGGTCAGCCATGGCGGGTGCCGCAACCGACAGCGTCAAGGCGAGAGTGATCAGGGAACGCTTCATGGTGGGAATTCCTGTGGTTGAGTTACAGTGCTTTTAATGCGATTGTAGTGACTTGGGTTGACATGCAGTTGTCCCTGGTCAATCCCGCTTTTCGCGGCAATATTTGGAGAGAGCGATGTATCTGCTGGGTCTGTCCCTTCTCATGCTGGCACTGAAGTATTTCGAGATCGGCCCCGTGGCCACATGGTCGTGGTGGTGGGTGTTGGCGCCCTTCGGGGCCACAGCGCTGTGGTGGGCCTGGGCCGATTCCACCGGCTACACCAAGCGCAAGGCCATGGAAAAGATGGACCAGCGTAAGAAGGACCGTATCAACAAGCATAAAGAAGCCTTGGGCATTCGCCCGCGCAAGCCGCGTTGAAGCGGGCGCTGGCCTCGCCCGGCAGCGCGCTTTGGTGTTTTGGCGGGGACTTCCGGCTCGTGCTATTTCCCAAAAAAGCCCGCAGCACACGTTGTGCTGCGGGCTTTTTTTGTGTGTGCAGAGGCTGGTACGAGAAGGCCGCTCGAGCGGCCTTCTCGCCTTCGGCCCGTGCTGTGCCGTGATCAATAGGCGTCCAGCACCGCTCCCTTGCTGGCGCTCGATGCATTGAACGCAAACTTGGCCTGTACACCGCGGGTGTAGCGAGGCGCAGGTGCTTTCCAGGCTGCGCGGCGTTTGGCGATTTCATCGTCAGGCACGTTCAGCTCCAGCAGCAGCTGGCGCGCATCGATGGTGATGCTGTCGCCCTCGTTCACGAAAGCGATGGTGCCACCAGCTGCCGCTTCGGGCGCCACGTGGCCCACCACCATGCCCCAGGTGCCGCCGGAGAAGCGGCCGTCGGTGATCAGGCCCACGCTCTCGCCCAGCCCGGCGCCGATGAGCGCGCCGGTGGGCGCCAGCATCTCTGGCATGCCGGGGCCGCCCTTGGGGCCCAGGTAGCGCAGCACCATCACGTCCCCTGCCTTGATCTTGCCGGCCAGGATGGCTTCCAGCGCCGATTGTTCGTCGTCAAACACGCGGGCCGGTCCGGTGATGACCGGGTTCTTCAGGCCCGTGATCTTGGCCACGGCGCCTTCGGGGCTCAGGTTGCCCTTCAGGATGGCCAGATGGCCCTGGGCGTACATAGGCTTGTCGATGGGGCGGATCACGTCCTGGTCGGCGCGCGGCTGGTCCGGCACGTCCTTGAGCACTTCGGCAATCGTCTTGCCTTCGATGGTGAGGCAGTCACCGTGCAGCAGGCCTGCGTTCAGCAAGATCTTCATGACCTGCGGGATGCCGCCTGCGCGGTGCAGGTCCACCGCCAGATACTTGCCGCTGGGCTTCAAGTCACACAACACAGGGGTCTTCACGCGCACGCGCTCGAAGTCGTCGATGCTCCACTCCACGCCTGCCGCATGGGCAATCGCCAGGAAGTGCAGCACCGCGTTGGTCGAGCCGCCGGTGGCCATGATCACGGCCACAGCGTTCTCGATGGACTTCTTGGTCACGATGTCGCGCGGCTTGATGTCCTTCTTGATGGCCTCGATCAGCACCTTGGCCGATTCCTTGGCCGAGTTCATCTTTTCGTCGTGCGGGTTGGCCATGGTGGACGAATACGGCAGGCTGATGCCCAGGGCCTCGAACGCGCTGCTCATGGTGTTGGCGGTGTACATGCCGCCGCACGAGCCGGTGCCAGGGATGGCGCGCTTCTCGATTTCCTTGAGGTCGAAGTCGCTCAGCTTGCCGGCGGCGTTCTCGCCCACGGCCTCGAACACGCTCACGATGTTCAGGTCCTTGCCCTGGTAGTGGCCGGGCAGAATGGTGCCGCCATAGACATAGATGGCGGGCACGTTGGCGCGCAGCATGCCCATCAGGCCGCCGGGCATGTTCTTGTCGCAGCCGCCCACCACCAGTACGCCATCCATCCACTGGCCGCCCACGCAGGTCTCGATGCAGTCGCTGATGACCTCGCGGCTCACCAGGCTGTACTTCATGCCTTCGGTGCCCATGGCCATGCCGTCGCTGATGGTGGGGGTACCGAATACCTGGGCGTTGCCACCGGCTTCCTCAATGCCCGCGATGGCCGCGTCGGCCAGCTTCTGCAGGCCGCTGTTGCAAGGGGTGATGGTGCTGTGGCCGTTGGCCACGCCGACCATGGGTTTGACGAAGTCACCTTCCTCGTAGCCCATGGCGTAGTACATGGAGCGGTTGGGTGCGCGCGACTTGCCCTGGGTGATGTTGGCGCTGCGGCGATTGATGGGGGCGGAGGGCTTGCTGGAGTCGGTCATCGTGGGGCGTCCTGATCTCGGGGTTGGGGGCTGGAGCGGAATGGATCATTCTGCCAGCGCCGTTGCAGCGCGTGGGGGCTGCCCCCGCAATCCCCAACGCCACCGCCCCGGGCGGGCCTGTGGGGCTGGGCGATAATTGACAGGTTTGCCCCCGGCACGGCTCAAGAGGTTGTCTGCACGGGCGCGCGAGGGGCCTTTATGAGTCCGGCCCGCTTCCCTTCCAGCGATTTTTCAGAAGCCAGCACGATGCCCATCTACCGTTCCAAAACCTCTACCGCCGGTCGCAACATGGCAGGCGCTCGCTCCCTGTGGCGCGCCACCGGCATGAAAGACGATGACTTCAGCAAGCCGATCATCGCGGTGGTCAATTCGTTCACCCAGTTCGTGCCCGGCCACGTGCACCTGAAGGACCTGGGCCAGTTGGTGGCCCGCGAGATCGAAGCCGCTGGCGGCGTGGCCAAGGAGTTCAACACCATTGCCGTGGACGACGGCATTGCCATGGGCCACGACGGCATGCTGTACTCGCTGCCCAGCCGCGACATCATTGCCGACTCGGTCGAGTACATGGTCAACGCGCACTGCGCCGATGCCATGGTCTGCATTTCCAACTGCGACAAGATCACCCCCGGCATGCTGATGGCCGCCATGCGCCTGAACATCCCGGTGATCTTCGTTTCGGGCGGCCCGATGGAAGCTGGCAAGACCCGCCTGGCCAACCCGGTCACCAAGGTCATGGAGTTCAAGAAGCTCGACCTGGTGGACGCCATGGTGATTGCCGCCGACACCAACTACTCCGACGCCGATGTGGCCGAGGTCGAGCGTTCGGCCTGCCCCACCTGCGGTTCGTGCTCGGGCATGTTCACCGCCAACTCCATGAACTGCCTGACCGAGGCGCTGGGCCTGTCGCTGCCTGGCAACGGCACGGTGGTGGCCACCCACGCCGACCGCGAGCAACTGTTCAAGCGCGCAGGCCGCCGCATCGTGGATCTGGCCAAGCAGTACTACGAGCAGGACGACGAACGCGTGCTGCCCCGCTCGGTGGGCTTCAAGGCGTTTGAAAACGCCATGACGCTGGACATCGCCATGGGCGGCTCCACCAACACCATCCTGCACCTGCTGGCGATTGCGAGCGAGGCAGAGATCCCGTTCACCATGGCCGACATCGACCGCCTCTCGCGTGTCGTGCCGCAGCTGTGCAAGGTGGCGCCCAATACCAACAAGTACCACATCGAAGACGTGCACCGTGCAGGCGGCATCATGGCCATCCTGGGCGAGCTGGACCGTGCCGGCAAGCTGCACACCGACGTGCCCACGGTGCACACCGCCACGCTCAAAGATGCGCTGGACCAGTGGGACATCGTGCGCACGCAGGACGACGCCGTGCGCACCTTCTACATGGCAGGCCCCGCAGGTATCCCCACCCAGGTGGCGTTCAGCCAGAACACCCGCTGGCCCAGTCTGGACCTGGACCGCGCCGAGGGCTGCATCCGCTCGTACGACCACGCCTTCAGCAAAGAGGGCGGCCTGGCCGTGCTGACCGGCAACATTGCAGTGGACGGCTGCGTGGTCAAGTCGGCCGGTGTGGACGAAAGCATTCTGGTGTTTGAGGGCACGGCCCATGTCACCGAGTCGCAGGACGAGGCCGTGGCCAACATCCTGGCCGACAAGGTCAAGGCCGGTGACGTGGTCATCGTGCGCTATGAGGGCCCCAAGGGCGGCCCCGGCATGCAGGAGATGCTCTACCCCACGAGCTACATCAAGTCCAAGGGCCTGGGCAAGGCCTGCGCGCTGCTGACGGATGGGCGCTTCTCGGGTGGCACTTCGGGCCTGTCGATCGGTCACTGCTCGCCGGAAGCCGCTGCGGGCGGCGCCATCGGACTGGTGCAAAACGGTGACCGCATCCGCATCGACATTCCCAACCGCACGATCAATGTGTTGGTGAGCGATGAAGAACTGGCCAAGCGCCGCGAAGCCCAGAACGCCAAGGGCTGGAAGCCTGCCCAGCCACGCCCACGCAAGGTGTCGGCCGCGCTCAAGGCTTATGCCAAGCTGGTGATGTCGGCCGACAAGGGCGCCGTGCGCGATTTGTCGCTGCTGGAAGACTGAGGGGCAGCTGCGCAGGGCAAGGCGCCCTGCTGCTACCCGGAAGCCGCGTCTTGACGGTGCGGCTTTTTTGTTTTTGCTTCACTTTTGATAGCTGCCAGTGCATGATCGACTAGCGCTTGAACGGCTTTTTTCCCTTCAAACACTTCGTTGGCGGCTGCAACGGGTTGCGCTGGTGGGCGGGTGGCCGGTGGGCGGTTGCCATGTTGACCGGCGATCACTGCATGGCGCTCCGCGCGTCAGGGCCATCCCTGGCGCGGGCACAATACCCGCCACCATGTTGACCTATCCCCACATCGATCCCGTTGCCTTGCAGATCGGCCCGCTGGCTGTGCACTGGTATGGCCTGACCTATCTCGCGGCCTTTGGCCTGTTCATGCTGCTGGGCATCCGGCGCCTGCGGCACGAGCCGTTTGCCTCCATCACCGGGCCCGGCGCATGGTCGCGCAAGGATGTGGAAGACATCCTCTTCCTGGGGGTGGCGGGTGTGGTCATTGGCGGGCGGCTGGGCTACTGCCTGTTCTACAAGCCGGGCTACTACTTGAGCCATCCGCTGGAGATTTTTGCCGTGTGGCAAGGCGGCATGGCCTTCCATGGCGGGCTGCTGGGCGTGGTGGTTTCCATGCTGTGGTTCGCCCATTCGCGCCAACGCCCCTGGCTGCAGGTGGCCGACTTTGTGGCGCCCTGCGTGCCCACGGGTCTCGCGGCCGGGCGTGTGGGCAACTTCATCAACGGCGAGCTGTGGGGCCGCTTTGCCAGTCCCGATCTGCCCTGGGGCATGGTGTTTGCGCACAGCGGCTCCATGCAGCCGCGCCATCCTTCGCAGGTCTACCAGTTCCTGATGGAAGGGCTGCTGCTGTTCATCCTGCTGTGGCTGTATGCGCGCAAGGAGCGTCGCCCCGGCCAGGTGGCGGCCGCATTCCTGTTCGGCTACGGTGTGTTCCGCTTCATTGCCGAATACTTCCGCGAGCCCGATGCCTTCCTGGGCATCCTGTCGCTGGGCATGAGCATGGGTCAGTGGCTGTGTGTGCCCATGGTCGTTGGTGGCGCAGCGATGTGGCTGTGGGCGCAGCGGCAGCCGGTGGGGGCGTTGGTTTCAAGGTAAAACGGGCGATAGCGCCGGTGTTTCATGCCCGAGCAGCTATCAAATTGGTAGTGATTGGGGCGAGTGGCGGGTAAGCAGGCGGTCAATGCCGCGCATCACCCCGCCGCGCCATCGTCCACATGGCGGCCCCCACGATGAGTGCACCGCCCACCCAGCCCGTGACGCTGAGCTGCTCGCCCAGCCAGAACACTGCAAACAGTGCGCCAAAGGCGGGCTCGCTGCTGGTCAGCAAGCCCACCCGCGTGGGCGAGCTGTGGCGCAGTGCCCAGTTTTGGGCCACAAACGCAAACACGGTGCAGCCTGCCACCAGGTAGACGCAGGCCCACCAGAAGGCGCTGGCTTGGGTGAGCGACGGCAGTGGAGGCAGCTTGCCCGGCAAAGCCAGCGCCAGCAACAGGCAGCCCACCCCAATCACGCCCGACTGCACCGCCGTGAGGGCCAGCACCGGCGCATTGCGGCGACGGGTGAGCCGCGTGGTCTGGCACACGGTGATCGCGCGCAGCACGGCGGCCGCCAGCATCAGGGCGTCGCCCCAACCCCACTGGCCGTTGTACCCCCCGCTGAGCAGGGCTGCGCCGAGCAGCGAGACGGCGGCAAAACCAAACATCGCACGCTCGGGCCGCTGGCGCAGCAGCCACCACTCGGCAAACGGTGTGAACACCACGCACAGGCTGATCAAAAACGC